>JBKPRZ010000202.1:0-19266 GCA_046734815.1 Myxococcota bacterium
ATCTCGTGCAGTCGCAGGGCATCGTCCAGGAACTCGCGGCCGGCGAAGCGGGGCCGGCGGCGGCCAGCGTTGCTGGAAGGGAAGATGTAGCGCATCGCCAGCAGGATCTGCCGGCCGAGCTCGCTGTCGCGCCGGGAGGCACGCACCTGCTCGAGCGTGGGGGCGATGGCCTGCAGGACCACCTGTCCGATGTCGCGGACGCCGTTGGTGTCGGGGTGCAGGGGGTCGCGCAGCCTGGGCAGCAGCAGGGTGGCCAGGATCAGCGAATTGGAGGGCGCCGAGTCGCGCCGGGCGGTGGAGCGATCCAGCGCCGACAGGTAGGCGAGCAGCCGGGCCCGCGTCAGGCGCGCCTCGGGCGAATGGTCTCCCTGATCCAGGATCTCGGCCAGGGCCGGGACCAGCAGCCGCAGCAGGGTGGTCTCGTGCAGCAGCTCGACCGAGCGTCGGGCCGCCCCGGCGCGCAGCAGGCGGTAGAACTCCTCGGACACGCGGGCCTGGGCGCACTTCTGGATCTCGCCGGCGTGCTCGAGCATCCGCCGGTAGGTCTCGGGCTCGATGTTCAGGTTGCAGCGGGCGGCGAACTTCACCGCGCGCAGGATGCGCACCGGGTCCTCGCGGAAGCGGATGTCCGGGTCACCGATGGTGCGGACCAGCCGCTCCTGCAGGTCGGCCATGCCGTTGACGTAGTCGATCACCTGCCCGGTCTCGAGGTCGTAAAACAGGCCGTTGATGGTGAAGTCGCGGCGGCGGGCGTCCTCCTCGGCGGTGCCGAAGACGTTGTCCCGGCGGATCAGCAGATCCTGCGCGTCGGTGTCGGCGCTGGCCTCGCCGGGGTCCTCCTCCCCTTCGCGGGGGTTGGCGCGGAAGGTGGAAGTCTCGATGATCTTCGAGCCGAAGAAGATGTGCGCCAGGCGGAACCGGCGGCCGATGATCCGGCAATTGCGGAACAGGCGGCGGAGCTCGTTGGGGGTGGCGCTGGTTGCGACGTCGAAGTCCTTGGGTTTCTGACCGAGCAGCAGGTCGCGCACACAGCCGCCCACGACATAGGCGGCGTGGTCGAAGCGGCGCAAGCGCAAGACGACCTTCGCGGCGTCCGGGTCGATCTGGTCCGGAATGATTTGCATGATGTGACGCTTTCCGACGGGTAGCACGGGGCGACCGGGCCGGCAAGAACAGGCGAGCGAGAAACCGCTCAAAAACTGGGGGGTAAGGGGCCGTCCAGGTCGGGGCCGGCAGGTGAAAACACGGGGGAAGGGGGTGGGGGAGAAGGCCGGACGGACGCGCGGGCCTTGCGGGCGGGCCGGCGGACAGGTGCCTTCTGGGTGGGTGGCGGGGTCGCCGGGGACGCCGCCGGGGGTGGAGACGCGAAAACGGGGGGGGCGGTCGAGGGTCCCGGGACCGCCGGGGTGACCGCCGCCAGGGCGGGGGCGGGGCGTTCGGTCGAGGCTGGCCGGCGGAAGGTCGCCGCCGCCAGCACGAACGACAGACCCACCAGCGCTCCGACGGCCAGCGAGCGCAGCGGCAGGCGCGGCCGGTTGCTGGCCACCAGCTCGTCCATCGCAAGGTCGGGATCGAGCGCATCGGCCCACGTCGGCGGCGCAGCCGGGGCAGGTTGCGAGGGGGCGGGGTTGGGCGTCGACGCCGGGGGGGCCGAGGGGGCGGGGCGGGCTGGCGACGGCAGCGGGGCCGAGGGGGCCGGGCAGGCTGACGACGCGGGGCTCGAGGGCGCGGGGCGGTTGCCAAGCTCCAGGTGCAGCTCGCGGCCGAAGACCGTCCGGGCCCCCGCCGCGGGGCGCCCGCTGGCCACTTCTGGCTCCGTGGTCCGCCGGTCTCCGGTGTATCCCACCCTGGTTCCGTCCCCCTGCTTACACCTTCAGCTTAGCGGAAAACCGCTACCCGTGCCGCCGTCGCGCGCATTGGCCTGGCGCATCCAGGGCGACACCACACCGGCGTCGGCGCCGGCGGGGTATATACTGCGCCGCTCCGGGGACCCATGCGGATCTGCTTCGTCGTCAACAGCGTGCGCACGCAGCGGTCGTCGTACACCACGGTCCACCTCGGCTTTGCCGCGCACAGGCGGGGGCACGACGTCGCGTTCGTGTCGGTCGACCATCTGTCGCACGACGGCTCGCACGTCTGGGCCGGGCTGATCCGCGCGCGGGGCGAGCGGCCGCGCAACACCGCCGCCTACATCAAGGGTCTGCGGTCGGCGGAGACCGGCGAGCTCGAACGCCTGGACGACTTCGACGTGGTCTTCCTGCGGAACAACCCGAACGTGGCCGGACCCGAGGGCGACGGCTTCAACCCGGCCATCGAGTTCGGCCGTCGGCTCAAGCAGAGCGGAGTGATGGTCTTCAACGACCCGGACGGTCTGGTGCGGGCGGGCTCGAAGATGTACCTGGCCGGCTTTCCGGTGGAGATCCGGCCCCGCACGTTGATCACCCGGTCGGTCGAGCGCGTGCGCGCGTTCCTGCGCGAGCTGGATGGACCGGCGGTGATCAAACCGTTGCACGGGTTCGGCGGGCAGAACGTCTTTTACGTGGGTCGCGGCGAGCGGGTGAACCTGCACCAGATCATCTCGACCGTGAAGGACCAGGGCTACTTCATCGTGCAGGAGTACCTGCCCGCGGTCCGCAACGGGGACAAGCGGGTGCTGCTGCTGGGCGGGGTCCCGGTGCTGGTCAACGAGCACTGGGCGACCTACAAGCGCATGCGTCCCAAGGACGACATCCGCAACAACATGCACGTGGGCGGCGCGCGCCGGGCGGCGGACCTCAGCGAGGGCGAACGGAGGATCTGCGACCTCATCCGCCCGCGGCTGGTGGCCGACGGGCTGTATTTCGTCGGCGTGGACCTGGTGGGCGATCGCATCCTGGAGATCAACGTGTTCGCACCCGGCGGCATCCACAACATCAACGAGCTCTACGACATCGACGTGGCCGAGGCGGTGGTGCGGGACCTGGAGCGGAAGGTGGAGCTCAAGCGGGCGTTCCGGGAGCCGCTGCCCCCGCACGTCATCATGCGGGCGTGAGCGGTTCACGCCGCACCCGCCGCACCGTCTGCAACGGCCTGCTGGCGGGACTGGCGCTGGCGGCGGCCGGGCCCGCGCGCGCCGACAACGGCGCGCAGATCGAAGGGCGGGTGACCGACCGGGAGGGCCGGCCGCTGCCCGGGGCGGACGTCGTGGTCACGGACACCGACGGGCGGCTGCGGCGGGCTGCCATCGCCGACTCGCGCGGCCGGTTCGTGCTGCGCCTGCCGGAAAGCGGGCCGCGCCGGATGACCTTCTACACCGCACGCGGCGCCCGCGTGACGACGCTGATGGTGGAGGTTCCAGCGGCCAGCCGGGTGTGGGTGGAGGCGCGGGACGGCGGCGCCGACGCGCGCGTGACCCTGGCCGTGTCGGCGGGCGTGCTACCGGGACCGGGATCGACCGGGGCGGCGCCCGCGCGCGACCGCGACCTGCGCACCGGCCTGGCGGCTCTGCCGGGCACGGCGTTGCCCGCGACTCCGGTGGACGGACCGGTGTTGCTGGGGACCGACCCGGCCGAGGCGCAGCTGCGCCTGGACGGTTTCCTGGTGAACGATCCGGTGTACGGTCGCCCGCCCTGGGAGCTGCCCAGCACCCTGTTCGCGGCGGTGACGCCCTCCTTCGGGATGGGCGAGACGGTCCTGCGTGAATCGGGGCTTGCGGGAGTGGATCTGGCTTCCCGGAGGGCCGAACGGCGGTTGCACGGCGAGGTGGCCCTGGGCGGCGGGATGGCGGCGCCGGCCGGAGAGACGCAGGGGACCGAACGCCCGCGCGGCTGGTCCGCGCAGGCGCTGGGCGATGCCGCGGTCGGCAGCGTGCAGGCGGACGGCCGGCTGCGCGGGCATCTGGCGCTGGCCCCCGGTCAGACCCCCTACGAAGCGGACCCCGAGAGCGTGCTGGCGATGCGGGGCCGCCGCGCGCGGACCGTGCCGGTGCTGGGGCGCGCGGACGGGGAGGCGGGCGGCTGGGAGCTGGGGCTGCTGGGGCTGGGAAGCTTCGATCGCTGGTCGTTCGGTCGGGCGGGGCGCATCTTGCCGTCGGACGAGCCGACCGCGCGCACGCGGCGCCTGGTGCTGCTGGGGGGCACCGCCCGCCGGCCCGCCCGCACCGGCCCCGGCGAGCTGGTGCTGCAAGCGGGCCTGCTCTCCTCGGCCGCCCGCACCGAACGCCCGGCCGACGTGGTCTCGCGGACCGAGGGCAGCCGGGCCACGTTCAGCGTGCGCGCCAGCGGCGAGGGCACGCTGTATGGCTGGCACGGCTTCGGGATCGGGGCCGGGGCGGACCTGGCCTGGGCCCGCCGTCCGTCGCGCGAGCCCGGACGGCAGGCGGGCGTGGTCCTCACCGACGCGCGCGCCTCGTCGCAGACGCCCTGGCTGGCCTTCGACGAGCGCTACCGGCCCGGGCCGGCGGTCGAGGTGGGTCTGGGGCTGCGGCTGGAGAAGTCCCTCTTTTCGGCCCACGCGCAGCCGCAAGGGGCAGCCGCGGTCGAGCGCGACTTCGGCACCGGTCTGCTCATCGCCCCCCGGCTGTCGGCCTGTTTTCTGCCCATCGGGGGCAGCGTCTGCGTGACCGCAGGCCGCTTCGGGGCGGCCTTGCCGCTGTTTCCGCTGCTGGACACCACCGCCGCTCCGCGCGCCGGCGTGGACGCTCCGGCCGAGGACGCCGCGCTGGCAGAAGCGCGCGGTTCGGTGGGCCCGGTCGCACTCGCGCTGTTCGGGCTGCACCGCCAGACTGCCCACGTCGTCGAGGACCGGTTCTCCCCCGTGGACGGCACTTTGGAGCTTCACCAGCCGCCGGGCGCCCGCCGCCGCATGCAGGCGCTGGGGGCGACCGCAGTGCTTCAGGGTGTCCACACGCGGGCGGGCGTCGGGATGATGCTCAGCCGCCTGACCGGCAACCACGTCGGGTACCTGGACGCGAACAGCGGGCAGGTGCGGCCGGCTGCCACCGCCGCCTGGGATGGGCTGGACTCGAGCGTCAACGCCGACGGCTCGCTGCCGTTCGACCGCCCCTTCAGCGCGCGCGTGCTGCTGCAGCACCGGCGCGCGCTGGGCGGGTTCGAGCTCGCGCTGCTGGCGCTGGGACGCTGGGACGCGGGTACGCCGCTGTCGGCGCTGGGGCGGAGCCCGGTGAGCGGCATCGGTCAGGTGTTCCTGGTGCAGCGGGGGACCCTGGGACGGACCTCGTCGGTGGCCGGGCTGGACCTTGCGGTTCAGGCCACCCGGCCGGTCGCGGGGACCCGGGTCCATCTGGCCCTGGAGGGTTTCAACGTCACCCACAACCGCCCGGTGGTCGCGCGCGACCAGATCTACACCGACCTGGCGGTCGCGCCCCTGCCGGGGTCATCCGGGCGTGCGCCTCTGGGCCAGCTGATGGACGCCAGCGGCAACATCGTCACCGCCCGCCCGACCTTCGGCAACCCGCTGGCCTGGGCCGAGCCACTGCTGCTGCGCCTGCGTCTAGGCGCGACCTTCTGATCAGGAAACCGCCAGCAGCGCGTACAGGGCCAGGCAGACCTCCAGCGTGAGCAGCAGGCCGCGCGCGGCGATCAGCCGGGCGAACGCCCGCTTCTCCAGGGCGGCGGCATCTGCGGGGCCGGCCAGCGGGCCCCGCAGCGCCGGAGAGATCGCGAGCGCCTGCAGCAGCCGGCAGACGGTCATCAGCGCGACCGGGGCCACCAGGCTGCCCGGCGGCGCCGCGCGATCGACCGACACCCGCGCGGCCAGCGACAGCACCACCAGCACCAGCGCCCCGAACAGGGCCGCGTCGAAGCGGCGGCCCAGGGCGGCTGCCAGTGGTCGCGCCTGGGCGGGGGGCAGCTGGCGCTCGAGCAGCGGGTAGGCCAGCAGCAGCGCGCCGGTCAGCCCCAGCCACGCCGCCAGCCCGAGCAGCAGCCCGAACCGGGACCCGATCACCAGCGCGTGCACGCGTTTGTCTCGCTGCGGGCCCGGTGGGCGGGCGTGGTCAGATGCGCAGGTGCAGCGGCACGTTCTTGTCCAGCGAGTCGGCGCAGGCGTCGTGCACCAGCCGCCAGATGTTGCGCAGCTGCGCCTCGATCACGGTGCCCTCGTCTGGCTCCTCCTCCTCTTCCTCCTCGTCGTCGTATTCGTCGAAATCCTCCTCCTCCACCGCCAGCTCCTCCTTCATCTCTTCCAGGACGTCGATGAGGGACTGGGCCGAACCCACCCGCCAGTCCCCCACCGTCAGGCGACCCTCGAACTCGGCCGGCAGGTAGATGTCGGCCGCCATGTCGTGGGCCTCCAGCCGGTCCAGGAACTCGGTCATGGCGTCTTCGCTCAACCGGGAGGCGATGATCTGGGTGGTCTGGTTCTCCTCGTGAGCGGAATATTTCGCGCCAGCCTGGTCCAGCAGCCGGTGCAACGTCTTTATCTCTTCGTCTTCCAGTCTCTCGGACACGGGACCCAGTTCGATCTCGGACATGCCCCTACGGTGCCCGACTCATGGAGCCGCGTCAAACCCCGGCCGGCCCCGCACCCTCGGGAATTTTCCGGCCGATCCCGTCGGGTTTCGAGCCGAAAAGCGGCCGTCCGCGGAGGTTCCGTCCGGCGATGGGTCCGCCCACCTCTGGTAAATTCATCGAGCGTACTGCGTCGCGGGCATCCATGAGCACTCCCCCGGAAATAGACGGCATTTCGGGCGCCCTGGCCCGCGCGCGCGAACGTGCGCTGCGTGGCCTGCAGGAGGGCGTCGGCGGGGTGGCGCTGGCCTACGAGCTGACCAGCGAGGTCGAGCAGATCGTCACCGAGCTGGCCCTGCGCGAGCTGCACGCCGGCGGCGCCGGTCGGGTGGCGGTGCTGGCCACCGGCGGTTTCGGGCGCCGCGAGTTCGCGCCCCACTCGGACCTCGACCTGATCTTCCTGTTCGCCGACGAGCCCGACCAGGCGGGGCAGCAGCTGGCCCAGCGGATCTTGCACCCGCTGTGGGACGCGCGGGTCGATGCCGGGCACGCCGTGCGCTCGGTGCGCGAGGCGCTGGAGCTGCCCGAGAGCGACCTCACCGCCGCCACCGCCCTGCTGGACGCGCGTTACCTGGCCGGGGACCGGGACATGGCCGCCGAGTTCTTGCAGAGCTACCGCGGGCGGGTGGCGGGGGCGTCGCCGGGCAGCTTCGTGGCGCGGCTGATCGAGGAGCAGGAGAAGCGGCATTCACGCTTCGGCGACACCATCTACCTGCTGGAGCCGGACCTGAAGAGCGGTCCGGGCGGGATCCGCGACATGTGCGCCGGGCGCTGGGCCGCCTTCGCCCGCTTCGGGACCGGCGACCCGGTGGCCCTGCGGGACCTCGGTCAGATGTCCGCCCGCCAGGCCAGCGCCTTCGAGGCCGCCCGCGACTTCCTGCTGAAGGTGCGGGTGGCGGTCCACCTGGAGGCGGGGCGGCGGCAGGACCAGCTGCGTTTCGATCTGCAGGAGCGGATCGCCCCCCGGCTGTACCCGGCCGTGACCCGGGTGGCGGGGGACGTGCGCTCGGCGGTGGCGCCGGCGGTGGAGGCGCTGATGCACGATTTTCAGCGCCACGCCCGGGCCATCAGCCGCGAGACCAGCCGGCTGCTGCGGCGGGCGTCGGCCGAACCGGGGCGGCGTCCGGCCGAGAGCCGGATCCCCGCCCGGGGCGGCAGCGGGTCGGATCCCAGCTTCATCGTGCGCGACGGGATGCTGGAGGTGCTGGACTCGTCGGTCTTCGAGCGCAAGCCGTCGGAGATGTTCCGTGCGTTCGAGGTGGCGATCGATCGCGATCTGCCGCTGGGGCTGCGAACCGCCGACCTGATCGGCGAGCAGGCCGCCCACGCCGCCGAGGCGGTGCGCCGAGATCCCGATTCGGCGGCGCGTTTCCTGGCGGTCCTGACCGACGTGCGTGACAGGGCCACGCCCTCGCGTCTGGAACAGATGCACGACCTGGGGCTGCTGGGGGCGCTGATGCCCGAGTGGGAGCCGATCGTCGGCCGCGTGCAGCACGACCTCTATCACATCTACACCGTCGACCAGCACTCGCTGTACGCGGTGGCGATGCTCAAGGCGCTCCGTCGGGGCGAGATGGCGCGGACCGCGCCCTGGCCCACCGAGGAGGTGGCGCTGGTGTCGCGGCCCGTGCCGCTGTACCTGGCGATGTTGCTGCACGACGTGGGCAAGGGCGTGGGCAAGAACCACTCGGCCAAGGGGGCGGCGATGTCGCTGGCCATCGCCAGCCGCCTGGGGCTGTCGGTCGAGGACGCGCGGCAGATCGAGTTCCTGGTGCAGGAGCACCTGACCATGGGCCACATCTCGCAGCGGCGGGATCTGGAGGACCCGGGCCTGATCGCCCACTTCGCCCACCTGTGCCGGGACGCCGAGACCCTGCGCGAGCTGTTCCTGATCACCTTCGTCGACCTGACCTGCGTGGGGCCCGGCAACCTCACCAGCTGGAAGGACGACCTGCTGCGCGACCTGTTCCAGCGCACCCGGGTGTTCCTCGAGCGCGGCCCCGACCTGCTGAGCGCGGACCGCGCCAAGCTGGCCCGCCGGCGCAAGCAGCAGCTGGTGCGCAAGCTGGGGCTGCAGCCCGAGGAGCCGCGGGTGGCGGCGGTGCTGGGCGGGCTGCCCGACCGCTACTTCTCCGAAGGCTCGCTGCACGAGATCGGCCGGCACATCGAGCTGCTGCTGGGGCGGCAGGGGCCCTGCGCGCTGGAAGTGGTGCCCCAGCCGGGCAAGAGCCACGTCGAGGTGGTGGTGGTGGCCGACGACGTGCCCGGCTTGCTGGCCAAGATCACCGGCGTGCTGTTCGCCAACAAGCTGGACATCATGGACGCGGCCATCTTCTCGCGCGAGCCGTTCGGGACCTTCACCACCGGCGAGGCGCTGGACATCTTCACCGTCCGCCCGGCCACCTCGAACGCCCAGATCGACGAGTCCCGCATCGACGGCATCCGGCGGGACCTGGAGAACGTGCTGGATGGCCGCATCGCCGTCGAATCGCTGGTGGCCTCGCGGGCTGCCTCGGCGGTGTCGATGTTCGCGCGCTCCCGCCCCGAGGTGCCGCCCACCGAGGTGACGGTGGACAACGAGATCAGCCGCGACTTCACCGTCATCGACGTGTTCACCGAGGACCGGCCCGGCGTCCTTTACACGATCGCCCGCGTGCTGCACGAGCAGCGCCTGGACATCCACCGCTCGAAGGTCGGGGTGGAGGCGGACCGGGTGGCGGACATCTTCTACGTCCGCGGCGAGGACACCAACGGCAAGATCCTCGATCCCGCCCGCATCGCCGCGATCCGCGAGGCGCTGATGAGCGCACTGCCCGGTAGCCGCAAGGAAGCCCGCGCCGCCGCGGTATAACCGGCGCATGGCGGGCCTGCGCGCATCGTTTTTCCTGTCCATGGTCCTGCTGGCCGGTGGCGCCGCGGCGCAACTGGAGCGGGGGCAGCGTCTGTTCGAGAAGGGCGATCTGGCCGGGGCGCTGGCCGCGTTCGATGCGGCGGTGAAGGCGGACCCGGACGACCCGCGCGCGCATTACCTGCGCGGGGTGGCGCTGGAGAAGAAGGGTGACGCCGCCGGGGCGGAGGCGGCTTACCGGCGCGCGGTCGAGAAGGGACCCACCCTGGCCGAGGCCCACAACAACCTGGGCGGGCTGTTGCTGGCCCGGGGTGACGCCGCCGGCGCCGAGCGCGCCTTCCGGGCGGCGGCGCGGGCCAACCCCCAGCACGCGGACGCGTTCTTCAACCTCGGTGTCCTGTACGACCAGGGCGGGCGGCACGCGGACGCGGTGGCCGCCTACCGGCAGGCGGCGCGGCTCAAGCCCGCCGAGGTCACTTATCACCTGAACCTGGGGGCCGCGCTCCGACGCAGCGGTGACCTGGACGGCGCCCTGGCGGAGGCGCGGCGGGCGACCGAGCTGGCTCCGAACCAGGCGCCGGGCTGGGCCAACCTGGGCCTGCTCCTGTCGGACAAGAAGGACCTGGACGGCGCGCGCGAGGCGCTGGCCCGGGCCACCAAGGTCGATCCGGGCTACGCCGCCGCCTGGGGCGGCCTCGGGCGGGTGGAGCTCCGCCGCAAGCAGCCGGCCGCGGCGGCCGCCGCGCTGGAGCGGGCGCGCAAGCTGGACCCGAAGAACCCGACGGTGGCGGCGGACCTGTGCAAGGCGGAGGTGGACCGCGACCCGGCCGGCGCCGCCGGCCCCCGCGCTTGCCAGGCCGCCCTGCAGCTGGACCCGGGCAGCGCCCTGGCTCGCTACGTGTTGGTCAAGAGCCTGGCGGCGCGCGCCGACTGTCCGGCGGCGCAGCGGGAGCTGGACCGCTTCCTGGCCCTGCCGGGCCTGAAGGACGACGCCAAGGCGGGCGCCCGGGCGGTGGTGGCTAGTTGTCGCTCCGGCGCGAAACCGTCGGCGCCGTGACCGCGGGGCTGCCCGCCACGCCCAGCTGGGTGAGCAGGAAGGCGTTCACGAAGGCCACCTCGCGCAGCCGTTCGTAGCGGCCCGACTTGCCGCCGTGGCCGGCGGGGTCGAGGTCCATCTTCAGCAGCAGCGGGTTCCGGTCGGTCTTGACCGCGCGCAGCCGGGCGACCCACTTGGCCGGCTCGAAATACATCACCTGGCTGTCGTTGTAGGCCGACTTGACCAGCAGGGTGGGGTAGGCGCGCGCGGCCACGTTGTCGTAGGGGCTGTAGGTGGCCATGTATTCGTAGTCCGCCTTGTTGCGAGGGTTGCCCCACTCCTCGAACTCTCCGACCGTCAGGGGCAGTGACTCGTCCAGCATGGTGTTCAGCACGTCCACGAAGGGCACGTGGGCGATGGCCACCTTGAACAGCTCCGGGCGCATGTTGAGCACCGCTCCGATCAGCAGGCCGCCCGCGCTGCCCCCGGTGATGGCCAGGTGCTCGGCGGCGGTGTAGCGCTGGCCGATCAGGTGCTCGGCGGCGCTGATGAAGTCGGTGAAGGTGTTGCGCTTGTTCAGCATGCGCCCGGCGTCGTGCCACTTCTTGCCGAACTCGCCGCCCCCGCGGATGTGGGCGACGGCGACGATCATGCCCCGGTCCACCAGCGAGAACCGGTTCGAGTCGAAGCCGATGTCGATGGGCAGCCCGTAGGCCCCGTAGCCGTTGAGCAGCAGCGGAGCGCTGCCGTCGTGCACCTGACCCTTGCGCTCGAGCACCGAGATCGGCACCCGGGTGCCGTCGCCGGCGGTGGCCCACAGCCGGGCCTGCTGGTAGCGGGCGGGATCGTAGTTGCCCAGCACCTCGGTCCGCTTGAGCAAGGTGGCCTTGCCCGACTTCACGTCTGTCTCGTAGACCGACTCGGGGGTCAGGAACGAGCTCATCCGGTAGCGGTAGGCGCCGGTGTCGAAGTCGGCGTTGATGAAGTTCGACAGGCTGTAGACCGGCTCGCCGGTGTCGATGGCCCGGTCTTTCCCGTCGCGAAAGCCAATCAGCCGGATGGTGGGCAGGCCGTTGCGCCGTTCGTGGACGGCGTAGAAGTCGCGGAACACGTCCACCCCGTCCAGCATGATGTCGTCGCGGTGGGGGATCACTTCGCGCCAGCGCTCGCGGCCCGGCGCACTGGTGGGGGCGGTGACCAGCCGGAAGTTCCGGCCCTTGTCGTTGCTGCGGATGTAAAACAGGTCCCCGCGGTGGTCCACCTCGTACTGGTGGTCCTGCTGGCGTGCCGCGATCACCTTCAGCTCGGCGCCGGGCTGGTCAGCGGGCAGGTAGCGCACCTCGGTGGTGGTGTGGCTCTGTGACGAGACCAGGAGGAAGCGGTCGCTGCGCGTGCGCGAGACGTCCAGGTCGAAGCGCTCGTCCTTCTCCTCGTAGATCAGCTGATCCTGCTTCGGATCGGCGCCCAGCAGGTGCCGCCACAGCTTGCTGGGGCGCTTGGCCTGATCTTCGGTGACGTAAAAGAGAGTCTTGCCGTCGTCGGCCCACTCGACGCTGTTCACCGCCGCCTGGTGATCCGGCAGGACGGTCCCGGTCTCCAGGTCCTTGATGTACAGCGTGTGGACCCGGAAGCCGGTGGTGTCCAGGGTGTAGGCCAGCCGCCGGCCGTCCAGCGAGACGCTGGTGGTCCCCACCCCCACGAACTTCTCGTGGGTGGCGATCTCGTTGGGGTCGAGCAGGATCTGCTCGGGCGCCGACTCGCTGCCCTTCTTGCGGCAGCGGATGGGATACTGCTTGCCGGCCTCGGTGCGGGCGTAATACAGCCAGCCGCGGTGCCGGAACGGCACCGAGAGATCGGTCTGCTTGATGCGGGCGAGCATCTCGTCGTAAAGCGCGTTCTGCAGCGGTACGGTCGGCCGCATGAACTCGTCGGTGTAGGCGTTCTCGGCCTTCAGATAGGCCAGCACGTCGGGCGCGTCCTTGCGGCGCAACCAGCCGTAGTCGTCGACGCGCTGGTGCCCATGGAGGGTCTCGACTTTCGGCTCGCGGTGGGCCACCGGCGGAGCGGCCGCCGCGGCGGTGGGCGGCGGGGGCGAGGTGGTGACCCCCGCACACCCGAGGCAGGCAACGACCAGGATCACCGTTGCGCGGACGCGGGAAGATCGCATGGGGGGAACGCTACGCGCAGCCGCCCGGAGCCGCAAGCGGGTGGCGTCCCCCCGCCGGCTGGGCGATGCTGCCGCCTGCATGTCCGCGATCGTCAGCGCCAGCCAGGTGGTCAAACGGTACGACCGGCGGGTGCGTCAGCCGGGCGTGCGCGGGCTGCTGCGCTCGTGGGTGCGTCCGCAGACCGAGTCGGTGCTGGCCCTGGCCGGGCTGGATCTGGCCATGGAGGCGGGCGACGCGCTGGCGCTGATCGGTCCCAACGGCGCGGGCAAGAGCACGACCATCAAGATCCTGACCGGCATCATGCACGCGACCTCGGGCCGGGTGTCGGTGCTGGGGCTGGATCCGGCCCGCGACCGCACCCGGCTGGCCATGAACATCGCCACCGTGTTCGGTCAACGCTCGCAGCTGTGGTACCACCTGCCCGCCGGCGAAACCTTCGACCTGCTGGCGCGCATCTACGAGATCCCGCCGCCGGAGTACCGGGCCCGTCGCGACGAGCTGATCCAGCGGTTCGAGCTGGGGCCGCTGCTGCCGACCTCGGTGCGCAAGCTGAGCCTCGGCCAGCGCATGCGTTGCGAGGTGGCGGCCTCGCTGCTGCACCGGCCGCGCATCCTGTTCCTCGACGAGCCGACCATCGGCCTGGACGTGATCGCCAAGCAGCAGATCCGGGCCATCGTGCGCGAGCTGAATCAGAAGGAGGGGGTGGCGGTCCTGCTGACCTCCCACGACGCCGGGGACATCGAGCAGCTGTGCAAGCGCGTGGTGATCATCAACCACGGCGCGATCGTCTTCGAGGGACGGGTGAGCACGCTGAAGCGCCGTTACCTCAAGCGCAAGGTGATCGACCTGCGCCTGCGCGAGGAGCTGCAGGCGCTGCCCGAGCTTGCGGGGGTGGAGGTGGTCAAGGCCCAGGGCCTGGGCGCCAAGCTGGAGCTCGACACCGACCAGCGCCCGATCGCCGAGGTGATCGCCCAGCTGGTGGCGGCGCTGCCGATCGCCGACATCACCATCGAGGACCCGCCCATGGAAGAGATCATCGCCGCCATCTACCGGGAGAAACGTGCCGAGGCGGCTCCGTGAGCGCACCGGCGCTGCGCGAGCCGGGGTCGACCGGCCGGCTGGTGGGGAAGGTGGCCGCGGTCCTCTGGATCACCCTCGGCAGCCGGCTCGCCTACCTGGGCGAGATCCTGATCCGGGCGTCTTTCGTGGTGATCTTTCTTTACGCCTTCACGCAGCTGTGGGAAGCGACCGGAGCTTCGGTGAACCTGCAGCGAAGCACAGGGTTTTCCCTGGCCCAGCTGATCTGGTACGTGGCCTTCACCGAGGCCATCGCGCTGTCGGGTTCCCAGCGCTACGACGAGGTCGATCAGGAGGTGCGTTCCGGCGACATCGCCTACCGGCTGGCCCGCCCGATGCCGTATCCCGCGTTCCACCTGGGTAGCCACCTCGGCGACCGGCTGCTTCGATTCGTGCTCTCCCTCGCGGTGGGGGTGGCGGTGGCGTGGCTGATGGTGGGGCCGATCTCCCTCCGGCCGCTGGCGGTGCTGGCGGCCCTGGTGGCGGCGCTGGCGAGCTTCCTCGTCGATTGGATCTGGATGTTCACCCTGGCGCTGCTGGCCTTCTGGCTGGAGGACACCTCGGGGCTGCAGCTGCTTTATCGACGGGCGGTGATGCTGCTGGGCGGGATGCTGGTGCCGCTGGAGGCCTATCCCGACTGGCTGGCCCGACTGACCCGCGCGCTTCCCTTTCGCCTGCTCATGTACGAGCCGGCCCGCCTCTTCGTGTCGCCATCCGGCCGCGGCCTCGGCACGTTGCTGCTCTGGCAGGGCGTCTTCGGGCTGTGTGGCCTGGTTCCGTTGCTGCTGGTGTACCGGGCGGGCCTGAAACGGGTCAGCGCACAGGGAGGCTGACGGTGGGACGACTGCTGCGCTTCGTGGCCGCCTACGCCCGCGCCAACCTGCAGGGAGCGCTGGAGTACCGCACCGCCTTTTTTGCGCAGGTGGCGGCGATGTTGATCAACGACCTGATGTGGCTGGGGTTCTGGCTGGCCTACTTCACCCGGTACCCGATCGTGCGGGGCTGGGGACGTCAGGAGGTGGTGATGATGTGGGCGGTGCTGGGGGCCGGGTTCGGGCTCGGCGCCACCCTGGCCGGGAACGCGGCCCGGCTCGCTCGCCTGATCGCCCAGGGACAGCTGGACTATTTCCTGGCCTTGCCCCGGCCCGTGCTCAGCCACGTCCTGGTGAGCCGCCTGGAGATGACCGCCCCCGGCGACGTCCTGTTCGGTACGCTCGTATTCGGGTTCCTGGTGCATCCGAGCCTCACCCAGTGGGGCCTGTTCCTGCTGTTCACCGCCACCGGCGCCTGTGTCTTCGTCTCCTTCATGGTCATCGTGAACAGCCTGGCTTTCTGGATCGGCAACGCGGATGGGCTGGCCGGGCAGCTGACCGGCTTCTTGCTGAGCTTCTCCACGTATCCGACCACAATCTTCCAGGGCGGCATCAAGCTGGTGCTGTTCACCGTTCTTCCGGCCGGGTTCGTTGCCTACCTGCCGGTGGAGGTCATGCGTCGGTTCAGCTGGGGGCCGCTGCTGGGGGTGGTCGGGTTCGCCGTCGGCATCGCACTGGTCGCGCGGGCCGTGTTTCACGCCGGCCTCCGGCGGTACGAGTCGGGGAACCTGCTCGTCGTCCGCGATTGACCGCAGGGCCCGGAGGCGGGACGAAGAGCGGGCTACGCGACGCGTCCCCCTTGAACCACCCGCACCCTGTCCGCTAATCTCCCGAGATGTTGCCAGAAGGTCATCTGCGTGAGGGGCTCACGTTCGATGACGTCCTGCTCGTTCCGGCCGACAGCGACGTGGTTCCGCGTGACGTGGACGTCACCACCGAGCTGACGGCCGGCATCCGACTCGCGATCCCGATCCTCTCCTCGGCCATGGACACCGTGACCGAGGCGAAGACGGCCATCTGCATGGCCCGCGAGGGAGGACTGGGCGTCATCCACAAGAACTACAAGGTCGCCGAGCAGGCGCTCGAAGTTCAGAAGGTCAAGAAGGCGGAGACCGGGGTGGTGGTCGACCCGGTCACCATCGGTCCCGACCAGAAGCTGTCCGAGGCGCTGGAGCTCATGCGCCGGTTCGAGATCTCCGGCCTGCCGGTGGTGGGCCCCGACGGGCGGCCGGTCGGCATCCTGACCAACCGGGACGTGCGCTTCGAGCGCAACCTGGGCCAGCCGGTGCGGGCGATGATGACCACCAAGCTGGTCACCGTGCCCGAGGGGACCGGCCTCGAAGCCTCCAAGGAGCTGCTGCACCGGCACCGGATCGAGAAGCTGCTGGTGGTGGACGCGGCCAACAAGCTCAAGGGTCTCATCACCATCAAGGACCTGGAGAAGGCCCAGCAGCACCCCACCGCGGTCAAGGACGACTTGGGGCGCCTGCGCGTGGGTGCGGCGGTGGGCATCGGCCCCGACCGGGCCGAACGGGTGGCCGCCCTGCTGGCCGCGGGCTGCGACGTCATCTGCGTCGACACCGCCCACGGCCACTCGCGGGCGGTGCTGGAGGCGGTGGCCGACATCCGCAAGAGTTTCCCCAGGGCCCAGATCATCGCCGGCAACGTCGCCACCGCGGAGGGGGCGCTGGCGCTGGCCAGGGCGGGGGCCGACGCGGTGAAGGTCGGCATCGGCCCCGGATCCATCTGCACCACCCGGGTGGTGGCGGGGGTGGGCATGCCGCAGGTCACCGCCATCGCCGACTGCGCGCGGGCCCTGGAGAAGACGCCGGTGAGGGTCATCGCCGACGGCGGCATCAAATATTCCGGCGACATCGCCAAGGCCATCGCCGCCGGCGCCCACAGCGTCATGATTGGCAGCCTCTTCGCCGGCACCGACGAGGCGCCCGGCGAGGTCGTCCTGTATCAGGGCCGCAGCTACAAGGTTTACCGGGGCATGGGATCGCTGGGGGCCATGCGCGCCGGCAGCAAGGACCGCTACTTCCAGGCCGAGGTGGTCAGCGAGTCCAAGATGGTGCCCGAGGGGATCGAGGGGCGGGTGCCTTACCGGGGCAGCCTCTCGCAGTCCATCTACCAGCTGATCGGGGGCGTGCGGTCGGGCATGGGTTATTGCGGCTGCAAGGACATCGATCAGCTGCGCACCAGGGCCCGGTTCGTCCGGGTCACCCAGTCGGGCCTGCGCGAGTCGCACGTGCACGACGTGATCATCACCAAAGAGGCGCCCAACTACCGTGTGGAGCAATAAACAATCGATCCTGATCCTCGACTTCGGCTCGCAATACACGCAGCTCATCGCCCGTCGGGTGCGTGAGCACAAGGTCTACTCGGAGATCCACCCGTTCCATCTGCCGCTCGAGCGCATCCGCGCGCTCGAGCCGGCCGGCATCGTGCTGTCGGGCGGCCCCTCGTCGGTCTACGACAAGGAGGCGCCGCAGATCTCGCCCGAGATCTTCTCGCTGGGGGTGCCGATCCTGGGGATCTGCTACGGGGTGCAGCTGGCCAGCCACGTGCTGGGCGGCAAGGTGACCGCCAGCAGCCACCGCGAATACGGCCGGGCCCAGGTGCGCCTGGAGGCCGCCTCCGAGCTGTTCGCCGGGTTCAAGGTGGGCGAGGAGATCTCGGTCTGGATGAGCCACGGCGACCGGGTCGACGGTCTGCCGGCGGGCTTCCGGGTGATCGGCACCAACCCCAGCTGTCCGGCGGCGGCGGTCGAGGCGCCGGAGCGGCGTTTCTACGGGGTGCAGTTCCACCCCGAGGTGGTCCACACCCCCCGCGGCGAGGAGATCCTGGCCAACTTCCTGTTCCGCATCTGCCGCTGCCACCCCAGCTGGACCATGGCCAGCTTCGTCGACGAGGCGGTGGCGGCGATCCGCAAGGCGGTGGGCAACGGCCGGGCGATCTGCGGGCTGTCGGGCGGCGTCGATTCGTCGGTGGCGGCCGCGCTGGTCCACCGGGCCATCGGTGACCGGCTGACCTGCATCTTCGTCGACAACGGTCTGCTGCGGGCGGGCGAGTCGGCCCAGGTCGAGGCGCTGTTCCGGGGAGCCTTCAAGATGGATCTGCGGGTGGTGGACGCGGCCAGCCGCTTTTTGGGCAAGCTGGCCGGGGTGACCGACCCGGAGGCCAAGCGCAAGGCCATCGGCTACGAGTTCATCGCCGTGTTCGAGGAGGAGGCCCGCGGCATCGGCGGGGCCGACTTCCTGGTGCAGGGGACGCTGTACCCCGACGTGATCGAGTCGGTGTCGCACCGGGGACCCTCGGTGACCATCAAGTCGCACCACAACGTGGGCGGCCTGCCCGAGAAGATGAACCTCAAGCTGGTCGAGCCGCTGCGCGAGCTGTTCAAGGACGAGGTGCGCGCGCTGGGCGAGGAGCTCGGCCTGCCGCGGCCGGTGCTCTGGCGGCAGCCGTTCCCGGGTCCCGGGCTGGCGGTGCGCGTGCTGGGGGAGGTGACGCGCGAGCGCTGCGATCTGCTGCGCGCGGCCGACACCATCATCGACGAGGAGATCCGGGCCGCGGACCTGTACGAGTCGATCTGGCAGTCGTTCGGGGTGCTGCTCCCGGTGCGCAGCGTGGGCGTGATGGGCGACGACCGCACCTACGCCAACGTGCTGGCGCTGCGGGCGGTGCACTCGCGCGACGGCATGACCGCCGACTGGGTGCCGCTGCCCTACGAGGTGCTGGGGCGGATCAGCTCGCGCATCGTCAACGAGGTGCGGGGGATCAACCGGGTGGTGTACGACATCACCTCGAAACCACCGGGCACGATCGAGTGGGAGTGACCGGCGCCTTGCGGCCGGCGCTGCTGGTTCTGGTGATCGGTCTCGGCGGGGCCGCGCGGGCTGCCGACGACCCGCTGGTGCGCGCGCTGGGTGCGGCGGAGGTGGACTGGAGCAGGGGGCTGCTCAAGGCGCGCGCGGGCGCCGCCGCCGACATGCGCCTTCCCGGCCCCGACGCCACCCGTGCCGATGCTCAGCGCCGCGCCCGGGTGGCGGCGGTGAAGATCCTGCGCGGGGCGCTGGACGATCTCCCTCTGGGCGGCGGCCGGCGTCTGAACAGGACCGCGATCGATGGGGCGCTGGAACGGGCGCGCGTGCTGACGGCCGACTACCAGTCGAATGGCGGTGTGGTGCTCGAGCTCGGCGTGGCGTTCGCGGACCTCGATCCGGGCAGCCGCGGGCGGACGGGTGAGGCCGGGGAGGGGTCCTTGACCCTGGCGGTGCCCAGCATGCCGCTGGAGGCGCTGCCGACGGTGGTGGTGGGCAAGCAAGAGGTCTCGACCGCCGCGGTCTACCGGCTGGGCGATCCGCCCAAGGACGCGGGCTCGATCCGGGCGAAGCGGGACAAGGCCGGGCGGCTGGTGGTCACGCCGGGCAAGGCCGAGGTCGACGCGCGGGCCGCCAAGGGCCTGGTCATCTACGTGCGGTCGGTGGCCCGGAAGTAGCCTGCTGGCGCTCGAGGGCGGCGCGGACCTCGTCCAGCCGCCGCTGCACAGAGGCGCGGCCTGGCCACAGCGCCAGGGCGGCCTGGTAGGCGTCGCGGGCGGCGGTGAGGTCTCCGCGCGCCTCGGCCAGGCGCCCCAGCGCCAGCTGCAGCCGCGGCCCGTCCCGGCCGAGGAGCTTCAGCCGCGCGGCGCCGAGCTGCAACCGGGCCAGGTCCCCCGCCGCGACCGCGCGCCGGTAGCCGAGCTCCCTCT
>JBKPRZ010000203.1:0-20542 GCA_046734815.1 Myxococcota bacterium
GCGGTGGCGCGCCCGTGACCGGCGGCGCCGGGGGCATGACCGATCCGGTGGGCACCGGGGGCGGCGGCGGGCGCCCCGACGCAGGCGTCAACCCCGACCACCCGTCCCCGGCGGACGGCTCGTCGAACCCCGACGCGAGCGGCGCTTCGACCGCCGTCGCCTGCGCGCGGACGATCCGGGCGAGCGCGGCGGCCGAGCTCACGGCGGCCATCGCCGGCGCCCAGCCGGGCGATTGCGTGGTGGTGGCGGACGGAACGTACCCCGGGCCGAGCATCGGTGCGCGGGGCACCGAGGTCGCTCCCATCGTCGTGCGGGCGGCCAACCGACTGGGGGCCACCTTCTCGAGCCCCCTGACCGTATCGAACGCCGCCTGGGTCACGGTGGAGGGCTTCGTGCTCTCCGCCGCCACGTTCAACGACTCCAACCAGTGCCGACTCACCCGCTCGAAGGTGGTCTGGTCGGGCGGCGTCGTGCGGGTGGGCGGGACCAGCGATCACACGCGCATCGACCACAACGACCTCGGCGGAGGCATGGCCGGCGGCGACGTCGTCCACCCGGGCGGTTTTTCCACCAACACGCTGATCGACCACAACCACTTCCACGATCTGCGCGCCAGCCACACAATCACGCTCGGCTGCTGCGGGCCGACCTACGACTATCACGACACCTTCAACGTCGCCGAATACAACCTGTTTTCCGACTGCAGCAGCGGCGCGGAGCTGTTCTCGTTGAAGAGCTCCTCGAACGCGGTCCGCTACAACACGGTCCGGCGGGTCACCGGTGACATCGACATCCGGGCCGGACGGAACAACTCGATCCACGGCAACTTCATCTTCAACGGCGCCGAGAAGTGGGGCATTCGCCTGTACGAGGACGGCCACCGCATCTACAACAACTACGTCGAGTCAGCACGCACCATCGCGGTCGGCCCCGGGCACGAGGGGCACGCCCAGGTCAAGAACGCGACCATCGTGTTCAATACCTTCATCGGGCGGGTCAGCCTGGGCGACGACCTGAACACGGTGTTCGCCAGCAACCTCATCGTCGGTCCGGTGACCATCTCCGCTGGCCTGGGGGGCCCCGCGCCCATCATGCCCACCTACCAGGACAACATCATCTTCATGGGCACGGGCCCCCAGATGGGCTTTTCCACCGTCGATCCGAAGCTGGTCAAACAGGGCGAGCTGCTGTTGCTGTCCGAAGGCAGCCCCGCGCTCGGTGCCGCCCGCACCAGCTTCCCCTTCGTCACCGACGACATGCGGGGGACGCCCCGCGGATCGAAGCCGGACGTCGGCGCCGAGCAGCGCTCGTCGAGCCCGGGCCCACGCCGCCCGCTCACACCCGAGGACGTGGGCCCGAACGCGCCCTGACCGTCGTCAGTCAACTGGCTGCCAGAGCGCCGGGACCATCGGCGGCTGCCAGTCCGGTTGCGACTGATGTCCCTGGATGGCCCGGTAGCGATGGGACTGGAACGTCACCACGTCGCCGGTCGCGTACAGGACCTGGGCGGCCCAGGCACCGCCGGTGTCGTCCTTGTCCCGCGCCCACAACGCGTACACGTTGGGCGGCTCCCAGCCGACCTGCGAGGTGTGCGCCTGGCGAGCCGAATAGACAAGGCCGTTGAAGACGGTCAGGTCCCTGATGCTGAAGTTGCGGCCCGGCTTCCAGGTGCCGATGGGTGGTGTGCAGGTGCTCCAGCCCGACAGCGCCGTGGCCAGCGAGCCGCGCAGGAGCTCGCCATCCACGGCGGCGAAGGTCTCATTGGCCTTGGTGCCATTGATCGCCCCGTGGATGAAGAAGCCGAAGACCTGCTCCGCCGTGCTCACCAGGGTGCCGTTGCAGGTCGGGAAGACCGCCAGGCCGCTGTTCGACAGGTAGACGCGGCAGATCGGGGCGCACCAGGTCAGGCCACCCGCCTTGTGGTGCAGCCGGATTCCCGCCTTGAACTTGCCGATCTGCCGCGCATCCAGCCCGAAGGTCGGCCCCAGCGCGTCCACGATCTGGTTGGTGCGGCCGAGGGTGCCGGTGAAATCGAACGCATCGGCCGCCATGTTCGCGTACAGCGTCGTCTCGCTGCTGGCGCTGATCGAGCTGTTGCTGGCGATGCCCTCGTACATCGTGTCCGCGTCGACCAGGGTCATCCGGTTGGTGTTGCCGCAGCCGGGGTAGACGTTCAGCTGCGTGGCCGGCATGCCCAGGCTCTGGGCCAGCTGGGTCAGCGGCGCGAACCCGCCCTGGAAATCGACCAGGGATCGGGTGGCCGGGTTGTCCGAGTTCACCAGCATGTTGTTGAGCACGGCCTGGGCGGTCAGCACCTGGGCCGCGCCCGCGTTGGTCGGGCAGTTCTTCGAATCGGAGGGGAAGTAGTTGACGCCGGTCGTGTTCAGGACGACCGAGCCGTCGTCCACCCGTTTCATCATCCCGACCCCGACCAGGGTCTTGATCGAGCTGGCTGGCTCGTAGGCAAAGGTCTCGTTCATCTTGTCCAGCGCGGCCGCGCCCACGGGCTTGACGATGAAACCTTTCGCGCCGTCGGTGTGCTTGAGCAGCGACCGGATCCCGGTCTCCAGCTTGGCCCGCCAGCACACCACGAAGCCCTGCGAGATGGTGGCGCAATCGTCGGTCAGCTGGGTGACGTGTTCACCCGGATCGAGCGGCGGCGGACGGGGCACCGCCTTCAGCTTGTTGGCCGCCGGGTCCATGCTCAGGTCGAACGAGAAGCGACCGAAGGCGAAGAACGGCGGCGCGGTCGTGATCTCGACGTGAATCGGAATCGGCGCGCTGTTGTTGACGATGGCGGTGCGCTTGTACTTCCCTTCCGGCGATTGATTGATGCCCGGCACGCAATGCACCGTCGGATCGCAGGTGCCGTCGACCGGGTAGAACCAGGTCTCGTTGGCGTGGCACCCCGGGCTGGTTCCGCTGCCGCCCGGGCCCACGCCCCCGCACTCGAACAGGTCGGGCGCGGGGGCAAATTCGGCCGGTTGTGTCCCGATCCGGGTGGTCATTTCCAGGAACTCCACCAGCTGCCCCTCGGTTCCGGTCGGCATCTTGACCGAGCGCAACTGGAACGAGAGCAGCGCCGGCTCCGAACCGACCGGCAGGGCCTGCACCACCACCGGCAGGGCATCAGCGGGATCGGCGCGGTCGGCCGCGTCGGCGGCGACCGAAGCCATCATCAAACCCACGATCCAGGGCCCTGCCGAGACGTGGCTGAGCTTGAACCAGGACCGACCACGAAGTTGCAGTCCAGTGAAATTCATGAGCACTCGCACCTCCCTCCGCCCGACCCTGAGCAAGCCCAGGACCATCAACTCCGATGCGCAGCCGGGTGCGATCACCGTGTGAGATCGCGGCGAAGCGGCCATCGGTCCGCCCGCGAGCCAGGCCCGTAGTCACGCCCGACTTCGTTACGTCACAGCTGCGCCGCCGAACCCACGGTTGCGCACCCGGCCCGGCGTCGATGGGAAGAGGCAGCGCCCGACTGGAGCAGGTGATGGTGATGAAAGCGCACACCCGGGCGGGCAGCCTTCGGCTCGATTGGAAGATGCGCGGAAATTTGACCGCGCGGTCTCGTCGCCGCACCCTGCGTTCATGCGCACGACAATCGACCTCGCAGACGACACGCGGAAGGCATTGCAGACTCTGGCCCAGGAGCGCGGTCTGAAAAGCCCGTCGCGTATCGTGAACGAGGCCGTTCGTTTTTACCTCGCCGAACGCAACAAGCCCGCCGTGGTGGTCGAGCCCGCTGTGGTGGTCGAGCCCGTCCCCGTCACCGGGCCCAGCTCGGTGGAGCGTCGGGGAACGGCGATCGAAATGCGTCGGAGCGAAGGCGGCGCTGTCCTGGCGATGTTCAGCTTCCCCGTCTTCGGCGTGCCGTTCGCGATGTTCGGCTTCGGGTTCTGGACCGGCATGATGCGCCGGTTCCTGGGCGCCCATGTGAAGATGGGCTGACGGGTTGCGATGTGGGTCGTCCCGGCGTGTCCGGCGTGCCGCGAAACCGACACCTCGGTGGCGCGTCGGAACGCTGTTGCTGTTGCCTCGATCGCAACACCGTTGCGGGCCGGGACCGCGGAAAAGCAGGCCCGACGGTACGCCGGCCACGGGACAAGCTCACGCCGCCGCATGAGGACGCACGTGAGGACGCCAGTTTGCGACCGTAGGCCCAGGTGGTGCTCTGCTTGCAGATGACTCCCTTGTATGACGACTCAGCGAAAGAGCGAGAGTGACTCCTCGGTGCGCGACATCAGTGCGCCGCGACTCACCGGCCGGGTCGCGCCTCCTCCCTTCATCCGGGTGCCCATCCGCAAGGAACCGGTCGAGCCCGGCCCTCCTGCAAAAGATCCGGGGAAGGCGACCGCGCAGGTGCCCGGGAATCCGGCGCCGCCATCCGATCCGATTGCCTTCGTGATGGCAGACGCTCCCGAGGACCCCCGGCGGCCGGTGCGCCACGGCGTGCTGGAACACGTGTTCTTCGACGGACACCTGGAGCTCCGCCTCTGGTGGGAGGCCGAGTCCCCGCTCAGCAAGTCCGCGATCGAGCTCTGACCGAACGCCCGCTCGACGGCCCCGTCGCGGCGGTATCAGGAATCCGAGGCGCCCCCCGGGCCCGCGCGCATTGGAAGAGCTGTTCGGGCGGTGCGGACCCGTGGCATTGTCCTTGCTGACTACACCATCATGCGTCTCGACGAGATCCCTTCGCCGCGCGTCCTCGGTTTGCTGGTGTCTATGGTGAGCGCGATGTCCGGCTGTGCCGGCGACCCCGCTCCCGTGGACGTCGACGAGGTGCGTTCGCAAAAGGTGCGGGAGGCCAGCCCGGTGGTCGCCCCGGCGGATCGCCAGATGCTGAGCGACGGGAACGCGGCATTTGGGCTGGCGCTGTACCGACAGGTGGAGGCCAGGAATCCGAACCTGGTGTTTTCGCCCATCAGCATCTCGACCGCGCTGGCCATGACCTATGCCGGCGCACGCGGCGACACCGAGTCGCAGATGGCAAAGGCCCTGCACTTCGCCCTGCCGCAGGGGCGGCTGCACCCGGCCATGAACGAGCTGACCGCGGCGCTGCAGGCGCGCGGTAGCGGTACCCAGGGGGCGGACGGCAAACCGTTCCGCCTCAACATCGTCAACTCCACCTGGGCGCAGAAGGGCTTCACCATGCAGCCGCCCTATCTGGACGTGCTGGCCGAAAGCTACGGCGCGGGCGTGAACATCCTCGACTTCATCGGCGCCGCCGAGGCCTCGCGCCAGACCATCAACCGCTGGGTCGAGCAGCAGACCGAGGACCGCATCAAGGAGCTGATCCCCCAGGGCGTGATCGATCGTGCGACCCGGCTGGTGCTGACCAATGCCGTCTACTTCAACGCCGCCTGGAAGAACCGCTTCGGCGAGAACACCGCCGACGGCCCCTTCACACGCGCCGACGGCAGCACCGTCACCGTGCCGCTGATGCACAACCAGGCCTCGCTGAAGGCGGCCACCCTGCCCGGGCTGGTGGCGGTGGCGCTGCCCTACCAGGATGACCGGCTGTCGATGCTGGTGGTCCTGCCCGACGCGGGGAAGATGAGCGCGGTGGAGGCCGACCTGGCTACCCACGGGCTGGGCGGCATCACCTCCGCCCTGGAGGAGACGACCGTGATCCTCACGCTGCCCCGGTTCCGCTTCGAGACGCCGATCGATCTGAAGGACGCGCTGTCGGCGCTGGGCATGCCGATCGCGTTCAGCGGTGACGCCGACTTCTCCGGCATCGACGCCGAGGGGGGGCTGTTCTTGCAGGCGGTGCTGCACAAGGCGTTCATCGCGGTGGCCGAGAAGGGCACCGAGGCCGCCGCCGCCACCGCCGTGGTGGTGGGCCGTGCCAGCTTGCCCCAGGGCCTCAACGTGGTCGTCAACCGCCCATTCCTGTTCTTCGTGCGCGACGAGCCCACCGGCGCCTTGCTGTTCATGGGCCGGGTGTCGGATCCCAGCCGCTAGCGCCGCCTTCGGCCCGGGGGCGAGATCAACTAGACTCGCTCCCGCCATGACCCGCACCCTGATTGCGCTGACGGGATTCGTCGCCTGGACGTTGTTCCTGCTGATCCTGATGGAGGCCCTCCGCAGCAAGATGGTCCTCACCAGGGCCATCGCATCCAACCAGTTCGTCCCCGACAACGCCAACCTGTCCCCGTTCATGCAGCGCCTCGCCCGGGCGCACGCCAACTGCCTGGAGGGGCTGCCGGTCTTCGGAGGTCTCATGGTCATCGCAGTGCTGGCGGGAAAGACCGCGCTGACCGACCCGCTGGCCTATCCGTTCCTGGGCGCTCGCATCCTGCAGTCGCTGGTCCACCTCGGCTCCCTCTCGGTCGTGGCGGTCAACATCCGGTTCTCCTTCTTCGCGATCCAGATGTTCATCGGCGCGTTCTGGGTGATCAGGCTGCTGGCCTGAGCCAGCGATCGCGCAACCGCGACCTATGACATCGGTCACCGGAGGGCTGCACCGCCGGTTTCGCCACGCGGCTCAGGCCCCGGACGCAGGGCTAGCCTGTATTGAACGACATTCAATCTGCCCCTTGTCGGCCCTCGCGCGCGCTGCTAGACATCGTCCGCGTCCTGGTGGTCCGGACTGTGCGAGGAGGACTCCGATGAAACGCTGCTCGATCTTTTTGCTGGTCGCTGCGCTGATGGGCTGTGCAAATGAAGCCGACGATGCCAAAGGCGGCACCAAGGCGACCGACAAGCCGGCCGCCCGCGAGGGATACCGCCGCTTCGAGGCGCGGCCCACGCCCGTCGCCGCTGGCCAGACAGCCATGATGGTGGAATGGGTGGCCTCACCCACCGATCGCGACCTGGACGTGCTGGACATCGTCGGCTGGCAGAGCGCTTCCGGCCATCACGCCGTGCTGTATGCCACGACCTCCAGTCAGCCGGTGGGGACCGTGCGCGACTGGCAGAACGCCGACCAGCTCAACGCCCGCTTCATCGGCGGCAGCGGCGGCGAGGCGGGCGCCCAGATCAAGCTGCCCGAGGGGGTGGTCACCCGCATCCCCAAGGGCTCGGCGCTGATCCTGCAGCTTCACTACATGAACACCTCCACCAAGGAGGTGATGGCCGAGTCGGTGGTGGACGTGAAGCTGGCCGACGCCTCGCCCGACCGGAAGGTGGCGAGCTTCTTCGCCAGCACCAACCCGATGTACGAGCTGGCGCCGCAACGGACCACCACCCTGGACGTCGAGTGCAAGCTGGACCGGGACGTCCCGATGCTGATGTTCGCCAATCACCAGCACAACATGGGCGTCAGCGCGCTGACCGAGCAGATCCTGCCCGACGGCACCCGCGTCGACATCAAGCGCGACGACCGCTGGCAATACGAGTGGGCCTTCAACCCGAACTTCACCTACCGCCCGGTCGATTCGCCGCTGGTGCTGAAGAGCGGCACCACCCTTCACACCCACTGCGAGTGGCTGAACACCGGTTTTTCGCCGCTGCGCTACCCCGACGAGATGTGCGTCTTCCTCGGCTTCTTCCTGGGCGACAAGGACATCAACTGCGTCGGCGGCAGCCCCCGGTAAGGCCGGCGCTGGGGCTCGGGCTCGGGCTGGTCCTGGCTGCGGCGGCGCAGCTGTCCTGCTCCGAGCCCGCCACCCGCTGCGCGCCCTTCGACTATTCCCGCTACCAGGCCCGCTCCCAGCCGTCGTTTCGGCGCGACATCCGCCCGACCCTGGCGATCTCCTGCGCGTTGAGCACCACCTGTCACGGCACCGACCAGGGGCGGCCGCCCGACAATCGCCCGCTGCTGGGGCCCCGGTCGGGCATCACCCCCGACGAGGCGACCGTCGCCGCCATCCTCGCCGACCTGCGCGCGCCCGCGGAGAAGGCGCCGGCGCTCAGCCGGGTGAGCGCCGGCCGGCCCCAGGACAGCTTCCTGCTGCACAAGCTCGACGGCAGCCACACCTGCGCCGGCCTCACCTGCCCGGGCGGCTGCGGCGGGCGGATGCCCCTGCTGGGCGACCCGCTTGCCGCCGACAAGATCGACGAGATCCGCGACTGGATCCTGCTCGGCGCCGCCGACAACTAGCCTACTTCACCACCACCGTCCCCCGCGCCTCCGAGATCGCTCCCGAGCGGGGGTCGGTGACCAGGACGCGCACGCCGTAGGTGCCGGGAGTGGTGGGCGCATCGAAGGTGCCCTGGGCGCGCCCCATGGGGTCGACCGGGGCGGAGGTGCTGGTCATGGTGGACTGGGAGACGACGATGTCGCCGTCGAAGCCGCGGGGCCAGTCGAAGTTGAGGCCGCTGGCGATGAGGTCGATCTTGCCCGAGGGGCGGCGGGCCAGGACCTGGCCGAACGGCTCGTTGGTGGAGGTGGACGTGTTCTGGTTGACGAAATAGAGGCTGCCGTCGTTGCCGAAGGCGACCCCGTGGACGCCGGCGAAGTTCGTGGCCGGGACATCCCGGCGCATCTCGGCCAGGCCGAGCAGCCGCTGCGGGCGCGCAGGGAGCTCGATGCGGTAGACGATGCCGGCCAGGTTGCCGCTGGGGAAGATGCCCACGTAGACCAGACCGTCGGGGCCCAGGGTCATGCCCTCGTTCCAGGGCACCAGGGTGTCGGGCGGGACGGTGGTCCCGGCGTTGACGTACATGGCGAAGTCGGTGCCGCCGGGAGGCAGGCGCCAGACCAGGGGCCAGTGCTGTGCCACCAGCAGTGAGCCGTCGCGATCGAAGACCAGGCCGGTCAGGAAGGTGCTTTCTGGCAGGATCCAGGTCTGGCTGATGGTGCCGTCGGCGGCGAAGCGGAGCACCTTCTGCGAGGCGATGGCGTAGAGGTTGCCGTCGGGGCCGAAGGTCAGGCGCGCGAGCAGGAAGGAGTCGAGTGGCATCGAGGCGAACACCTCGGTGACGGGCGGGCCAGCGCCTCCGCCCGGGCGGACACGACGGATGGCGCCGACGGTCTGGCGGGTGTAGTACAGCGTGCCGTTGCGGTCCGCGGCGACGCCTCCGACCGGCTCGATCTCCTCGATGTACTTGCTGGGTGCGCCGTTCAGGGGGACGCGCCAGATGGCCCGGTCGTTGTAGGCGCTGACGAACAGCTCGAGGTCGCGGCGGAGCTCGAAGGTGGCGGTCAGGCCGCACAACCCCTCGGCCTTGACGGTGGCGCGCGGGTTGAGGCCGCCCCGGGTCCCGGCGGCGACCTCGGCCAGCGGATCGAGGGTCACGCTCTGCACGCCGCCGCCGCCCGCCTGGGGACAGTCGGCGCCCCGGCAGAAGTTGGAGGCGTCGCAGATGACTTTCCGGCAGCCGCTGTCGGCCACGCACTCGCGCCCCGAATCGCAGCGCGAGCCCGGCCCGCAGCGGGGCGGGAACTCGGCGGTGCCGCAGACCGCCGGCATGCCGGTCAGCACGCAGCTCGCTTCGGGGGCCACGCACGCGCCGGTGATGAAGTCGCAGACCTTCGGGGCGGCGCAGGCGACCGCGCGATCGGACCGGCAGTCGTCGACGCAGGTCTGCTCCCGGCAAGTCTGTCCGGGGCCGCACCCGCCGCAGGGTGAGGATGGGGGAGCCGGATCAGGAATGGCGAAGGCATCCGGCGGCGCCGCCCCCGGCCGGGAACCTCCCCCGTCGGCCGCGGCCGCGTCCCCCGGCGCGGTCGCCACCAGCTTCGGCCCCCCGCAACCGCCCGCCAGCGCCGCCGCGATCAGCCCTGCGAAGTACCCGGCACGACGTGGATGCGCGAGGTGGCTGGCAGCTGGCGCCATGGCCTCGGTTTATATCCCTCCCGGCGCTTTCCTGCAGACGGCGATCAGAATCGCTCCTGGGCCGCCCGGACCGGGCGTACACTTCCCGGGGTGAACGCACGACAGGCGAAACGACTACGGACCGGGCCGGTTCCCCCGCCCTGCGGCAATCAGATGATCGTCGCGACCTATCTGCCGAAGACGGCTCTCGCCCGGCAGCTCCAGGAACGCGTCGACCAGTATTTCACCGTCAGCGGCAAGTCGCGGCGGGACGCTCCGGCGATGTACCTCAAGACGGCCCTGGTCATGAGCTGGCTCGCGGGCTCGTACCTGGTGCTCGTATTCGGCGTGACCGAGGCCTGGCAGGCCGTGCTGGGCGCGATGTCGCTGGGGCTGGCCAAGGCCGCGGTCGGGTTCAACGTGCAGCACGACGGTAATCACGGCTCCTATTCGCGCCACAGATGGGTCAACCGGGTGATGGCGCTGTCCCTCGATCTCCTGGGCGGGACCGCCTATTTCTGGCACTTCAAGCACAACATCGCCCACCACACCCACACCAACATCGCCGACCAGGACGACGACATCAACATGGGCGTGCTGGGTCGCATCTCGCCCTTCCAGAGGTGGTACCCGCCTCACCGGTTCCAGGCGATCTACATCTGGCTCGTCTACGCGCTGTTCGCGATGCAATGGCAGCTGGGGGGCGAATTTCGCAACCTGGTCACCAAGCGCTGGGTGGGAAGCACCCACGTCCCGGTTCCGCGAGGAAAAGAGATGGCGATCTTCTGGATCGGCAAGCTCGTCTTCTTCTCTCTGGCGTTCGGGCTGCCACTCACCCGCCACTCGGTCGGCCACGTGCTGGGGGTGTACGCGATCTGCGCGGTGACTCTGGGGGTGGTGCTGGCCGTGACCTTCCAGATCGCCCACTGCTCGGACGCCAGCCAGTTCCGGGCGATCGCCTCCGACAACCACCGGGTGCCGCGTCCGTGGGTGGAGCACCAGATCGAGACCACGGTGAACTTCTGTCGGAAGAACCGCGCGCTCAACTGGTACCTGGGCGGCCTCAACTTCCAGATCGAGCACCATCTGTTCCCCAAGGTCTGCCACGTCCATTACCCCGCGCTGGCCCCCATCGTCGAGGAGGTCTGCCGGGCCCACGGCGTCCGCTACTTCGCCCACGAGTCGCTGTGGGCCGCGATCGGCTCACACCTTCGCCAGCTGCACCGGATGGGGAAACGTCCCCCGGCCATCGCTAGCCCCGACCCCACTTAACCCGGATCGGGCGGGCTCGGGCTGATCGCGTCCAGGGCGCGTCCGCTGGGCGACGAGCCGTGGGAGGTGTGCACCCAGACGCGGCGCTTGTGACGGATGAGACCCACGAACACCGCTGGAATCCAGGTGTAGGCGAACAGCATGAACGGTACCAAGGTGACCAGCGCGAACCCGAAGACCCCCTCGGCGGCCGAGACCAGCAGGGGGTAGACGATGAACAGCGCCGCCGCCATGGCCCAGGCCGGGACCGTGAAATACAGCGACTGGTGCAGCACCGGCTCGTCGGGAAAGAGCGTCCACAACACCACCAGCAGCGCCAGGCTGGTGAACGCCACCAGGGTGCGGACCGGCTGCAGCAGATGCAAGACGGCGTCGAAGCACCGGAGCGACGGACGGGTCAGGGCGTCCTTCAGCATCGGCCAGACCCACCGCCGGGCCACGTCGTTGTGACCTTGCATCCAGCGGGTGCGTTGCCGCAGCGAAGCCCGCAGGGTGGTCGGTTTCTCGTCGTAAGTGCGCGTGTGATAGCAGTACGAAACCAGGATGCGGTCGCGGATGAGCTTCATGGTGAGCTCGAGATCCTCGGACAGCGAGCCGGGATCCCAGCGGTACTTGATCACCACGCCGGCCGACAGACAGACCCCGGTCCCACCCAGAGTGGTGGACAGGCCCAGCCGCGCCCGGGACCGCATCCAGAAGCGGTTGGTGACGTAATAGGCGAGTGCGATGCACCGGCTGACGATGCTGTCGGTGGGGTTCTTCGTGTCGAGGTAGGCCTGGATGGCCTGATGACCACTGGCCAGGTAGTGGTCCATCGTCTGCAGGAAATCGCGCGGGGCCAGGTTGTCGGCATCGAAGATGCAAAGAGCGTCGAAGGGCCCGGCTTCGAGCACGCGATCCATGCCCCATTGCAGGGCGTACCCCTTGGTCTTGTTCTTCTCGTCGTAACGTTCCAGGACAATGGCCCCTGCCTCCTGGGCCACATCAGCGGTGTTGTCGGTGCAATTGTCGGCCACCACGAACACGCGCACCTTGTCGGCGGGATAGTTCTGGCCCCGCATGTTGGCGATGATCTGCGCAATGACATTGCTTTCGTTGTGCGCGCAGATGATCACGGCGAAGCGGGTGTTGCCGACGCCACCCTTGGGTTTGGAAAGCGGAAAGAATCCGGCCAGGGATACGAGCAGGTCGTAGATGTAGAACAGGAATACGGCCTTGGCGATCCCCAGCAGGATCGAGAGGACCACGGTCAATTCGGTCTCTCCCCTGAGTCCACTACATCGTAAACTTCAGTTGGGGGGCGATAGCGACGACCGAAACGACTCATGGACAGCACGTTCTGGCAGGGGAAACGGGTTCTGGTGACGGGGGCAGACGGCTTCATGGGGTCGCACCTGGTGGAGGCCCTGGTGCAGTCGAAGGCCCGCGTCGTGGCCTTCACGCGCAGCAGGTCCACCCACGGCACTTCGCAACTCGACCTCCGTCATATCGGCTATCTGTCGGCTCAGCTGGAGCAGGTGATAGCCGCCGACATCGCCAGCCCCGAGACCACCCGGATCATCGAAGACGCCGCGCCGCAGGTGATCTTGCACCTGGCCGCCGACGCCTACGTTCCCCGCTCGTTCACCCAGCCTGTCGAGGTGTTCGCCATAAACGCCAACGGCACCCTGCACGTGCTGGAGGCGGCCCGCCGGCTGCCCAAGCTGGAACGGGTGGTGCTCACCAGCTCGTCGGAGGTCTACGGGACGGCGCGGGACAACCTGCCGATCGACGAGGACCATCCCCTGCTTCCCACCTCGCCTTATGGCGCCTCCAAGGTCGCCGCCGATCGCCTGGCCTATTCTTACCGGGTGACCTTCGGTCTGCCGGTGGCGGTGATCCGGCCGTTCAACACCTACGGTCCCCGGCACACCTATGACGTGGTCCCGAAATTCATCCGGCTGGCCCTGGCTGGTCAGGATCTGACCGTCCACGGAACCGGCGAACAGGCGCGCGACTTCACCTACGTCGACGACACCGTGCGCGCGTTTCTGACCATGGGGGCGCATCCGTCGGCGGTGGGCGAGGTGGTCAACTTCGGCTCCGGCACCTGCCATTCGATCCGACACCTGGCCGAGCGGGTGGTGGCCCTGGCGGGGAGCCGCAGCCGGATCGTGCACACCGAGGTGCGCGTGGCCGAGGTGCACAAGCTGCTGTGCAACCCGGGCCGGGCCCGGCGCCTGTTTGGCTGGAAGGCCGAGATCGATCTGGAAGAGGGGCTGCGACGGAACATCGAATGGGCGCGCGACCGGGCGTCTTGATTCACCCCAGCGCCGTGGTCGACGACTCGGCAACGATCGGCCACGACACCGCCATCTGGACCCACGTCCAGGTCGGCGCCGAGGCCGTGATCGGTCCGGGCTGCCGCATCGGCCACGGAGCGTACATCGACCGGGGTGTCCAGCTGGGTGCGCGGGTGGTGGTTCACAACAACGCCAGCATCTACCGGCCGGTCCGCATCGAGGACGACGTGTTTGTCGGACCGCACGTCGTGTTCGTCAACGATGCCGACCCGCGCAGCGATCTCACCCGCGACCTGGGCGGCCGGTCCTGGACCATCCGCCGGGGGGCCACCATCGGCGCCAGCGCCACGGTGATGTGCGATCTCGATGTCGCCGAGCATTGCCTGATCGGCGCCGGTTCGGTGGTCACCAGGCCGACGGTCCGGTTCGGCGTTTATCTGGGCGTGCCCGCGCGGCTGGTCGGCTATCGGTGTACCTGTCGGACGCGGTATCCGCTCGATCCCGGTTTGCCCTCGAGGTGCAGCGCTTGCCAGCGGACATTCTGACGGCGCTCGCTCCCCAGCTCGAGTGGCTGCGCCACTCGGGAATCCAGACGCCCGCCGGCGCTCCGGAGGCCGGGTCGGTGCGCGCCTGGATCGACGAGACCCCGGGGCCGCCCGGTTTTCATTACTCCGAGATCACCGGGTACTTCATGTCCCTGTGTGTGCACCTGCACCGGTATGACCGCAGCCGGGACTGGCTGTCCCCGGCTCGCGCCGCCGCCCGCTGGATCGTCGAGCGGGCGCTGCAACCCTCGGGCGGGGTTCTGGCCCGCCTCTACGATCCCGGCACGCCCGCAGACTCCGTCTATTCGTTCGACAACCAGGTGGTGCCGTTCTTCGACTGCGCCATGGTCGGCTATGGACTGCTGCTGACCCACGAGGCCACCGGCGAGGCGGCGTGGCTGCGCGCCGCCGAGCGGATCGGTGCCTTCCTGCTGCACCATTTCGACAGCGCCGACCAGCCGGCAGGCACCGCGGCCTACGATCTGAAGGGTGATCAGCCGGTTCCGGAGTCCCACCGCTGGTCACGACATTTCGGCACCTTCGAGCTGAAAGGGGCGTTGTTCCTCGACCTGCTCGCGCGGTCCACCGGTGACACCCGGTACGCCGACTTCCTCGGCCGGATCCTGCAGGGCGTCCTGGGCGCCCAGCTGGTCGAAGGACGATTTGCGACCGATCTGACCGGCGAGACCACACACCTTCATCCGCATTGCTACACGCTCGAGGGCCTGCTGTATCTCGCCGCTCGTCAGCGCCGTCACGACCTGCTGGGTCCGGTCGCTCGCGGGCTCGACTGGATGTTTCGCACCTGTCTGGTCCCCGGGCAGCTGTGCCAGAGCTGGTCGGCCAGGCCCGACCTGGTCATCCGCGGGATGCGAAGTGACGTGCTGTCGCAGGCGCTGCGGCTGTACCAGCTCCACAAGATGCTCCAGCCCGAGGCGCGCTGGTCCTGGGAATCGAACGTCGAGTCGTTCTACGAGATGCTGGGGACCTTCGCGACTCCCAGCGGCGGTACCGCCTACGGCGCCGACGAGAACGGCCCCCGATCCCGGCACGCCAATGCCTGGTGCCACTTCTTCAACATCGAGGCTCAGCTGTACCGGGCTGCCCGCCGCGGGGAGCTCGACTTTCCACTCGAGCGGCTGATCCTGACCTGATCTCCGGCGGAGCCCACACGGCATGAGAAGGTTGACGCTCGCCCTCGTGCTGCTGCGGTTCGCGGGCTGCGCCGGGGGCGGAGGAGGTGCGGGTGGAGGCCGGGACGCTGGCTCCGCCGACGGGGGCGGCGACCGAGCGGGGCCGGCCCCCGGCGACGCTGCGGGCGGGGAGGGCGACGCGGCTCTCCCGGTCACCCGGCCGGTGGCGGATCCGTTGCGCTTCTCGATGGAGGTGGGCTCCTCCATCTCGGGAACGTTGAGCGGAAGGGCGGCCTCGGGGCGCACGGTCAGCTACGAGATCCTGCAGATGCCCCACGCCGGCATGTTCACGGTCGATGTCCAGACCGGCGCCTTCACCTATCGGGACACGGGGCTGACGGCCGGTGCCGACAGCATCGAATATCGGGCGCGGGATGGCTCCGACGTGTCGGCGCCCGCCTGGATCGACATCACCATCACCCCCTTCGACTTCAACGGGCGCTACGTCCTGACCAGGGCCGGTTGCTCGGATGCGACCGTGCTCGTCGTCCAGGAAGCGGACCGGCTGTCCATCTCGAACCGGAGCTTCCGTTGCGGCAACCAGACCACGACCTTCAACCTGGGCAGCGCGCTGGTCATCAAGGGCAGCGATCTGCTCAGCGGCACGCGGATGATCGGCAAGATCACCGACGCCGCCATCAGCCTGTCCGATTCCACCTACGCTTCCGGATGCGGAACCGTCCGGGCCAGGTTCGAGCTGCATCGTCTGGCGGATGGTTTCTCCCATCTCGACGAGGCCACCGCGCCCTGTGTGGCCGCCCAGAGCTTCGCCACCAGCCCGACCTATCGGCCGGCGGCCCTGTTGCTCAGCGATGGGGACCACGATTTCGGTGTGGTCCGGGCGATGGACACCGTGACTCATGCCTTCACCTTGCGAAACGTCGGCAAGGTCCCGGCCACCTCGCTGGTCCCGTTTGCGCCGATGGCGCCGTTCGCCTACGCCGGCGGCTCGTACCCCGGCGACGGCGGAGACTGCGGAGCCGAGCTTCCGGCCAAGGCCAGTTGCAAGGTGGTGGGCGCGGCCACGCCCACCACCGCCACCGCCCCGGCGAAGATCTCGGGTGCTGTCGGCGTGTCCTATTTCGATTCCAGCGCCGACCAGCAGGTGGCGGGCTCCCTGATCCTGGCGGTGGCGCCCAACTTGAAGGATCCCGTGCAGGTGACCGCGGGCGGCGCTTTTCGATGCACACGCGACGCCAGCGGCGTCACCTGCTGGGGCGACGACAGCCAGGGGCAGACCGAGGTGCCGCCGCTGACCGCTCCCGCGGGAATCGAAGCGGGTTTCGCCCACGGCTGCGCACTGGACGCATCGACCCTGCGTTGCTGGGGCGACAACACCTCGGGTCAAACCACGGTTCCCGCGCTCAGCAATCCCAGCGCGGTGGCGGCCGGCTACGCGCACACCTGCGCGATAGACGGCAGCGTCAAGTGCTGGGGCAGCGCTGCGGCCGGCGCCCTCGTCGTGCCCGCTCTGAGCAATCCGCGGCAGCTCTCGTCCCTGTATCAGATGACCTGCGCGCTCGACGACACCGGCGTGGTCTGCTGGGGCGGCAGCATCGCCGTGACCGCACCGTCCCTGACCACACCCAGTCAGGTGTCGGCAGGCGCCAGCCACGCCTGCGCGCTCGATGCCACCGGCGTGGTCTGTTTCGGCAACAACACCTGGGGTCGGGTCACGGTCCCCACCACGCTGAAGAATCCGAGGATGGTCTCGGCTGGAGCGGAGCACACCTGCGCGCTCGACGACACAGGGGTGGTCTGCTGGGGCAATCCCGATCGCACCAAGGTGCCACCCCTCCAGAACCCCACCTGGGTGTCCGCCGGCTACTACGAGACCTGCGCGATCGACGGCCAGTCCGTCGTCTGCTGGTAGCGGTTCATTTCGCAGCCGTGGCGACGGGCGTGGCGAGCGGTTTACCCTTCTCCACCACGTAGGTGGCCAGCACCTTTGCCGGCACCTTGCCCGCATTCCTGGCCGCGTGCACCACGCCGGCAGGGATGAAGAACGCGTCGCCAGCTTTCAGAGTCAGGGCGGGCTTTCCTTCGATCTCCATCACCACCTGCCCCTCCAGCACGTAGCCCACCTCCTCGCCCGGGTGGGTGTGCTTCCCGATGCTACCGCCGGGCTGGAACTCTCCTCGCGCCGAGACCGCCTCACGACCGGGGAGGCTGAGGTCGTGTTTCTGGAGGACCACCCGGGAAAAGCCGGTGGTCTGCGCATTCGAACGGCGAATCCCCCCGCCCCCCGCGACCAGCCCGACCATCAGGCAAACAATGATCACTTTCGGCTGAGTCATGATCGCTCCTTTGTCTGGAGAAGGAGCGCATCATACGACTGCCGGGCGCGGGAGGGGCGGGGTGTTTACCCGCGGTAGGCGCGCTCGAGGGCGGCGATGTCGAGCTTGACCATCTTCAGCATGGCGTCGGTGGTACGCCTCGAGCGCGCGGGGTCCTTGTCGGACATCATCTCGTCCATCACCGCCGGGACGATCTGCCATCGCACGCCGTAGCGGTCGATCAGCCAGCCGCAGGCCTGGGGCTGGCCTCCGCCTTCCAGCAGCGCGTTCCAGTACCGGTCCAGCTCCGCCTGGTCGTCGCAGGAGACGACGAGGGAGATGGCGTCGTTGAAGTCGTGGTGCGGGCCGGCGGTCATCGCCTGGAACGACTGCCCGAACAGGGTGAAGTCCACGACCTTCACCGCGCCCGGCGGACCACTGGGCGATTCGCTGAGCATCGACGTGACACGATCGACCCGGGAATCCGGGAAGATCGAGGCGTAGAACTTCGCCGCCTCCTCGGCCTCCTTGGCGTACCAGAGGAACGTGTGGATCTTCGATCGGCGTTTCGTGGCCATGGTGGGTGGTCTCCTCTCTCAGGGTTCTTTCCCGCGGGGATCGCCTACCCGATCGCGCCCCGCTTCCCCGGCACGACGAACGAGGTGGGACCGATCCGACATGCCGACAACGATTCCCGGCCCGCCCGGGCGAGGGACAGAACGACGCTGCGTCGCGCGAGGGCCGATCGGCGCCGGGCGCCTTCAGCGCACTGGGGGTTCCTCGCCCAGCAGGCGACCCAGGCGCAGCAACTGCGAGTTGAAGCTCAAAGGGGTGCGTTTGAGCGCCGCCAGGTTGATCTCGAAGCGGGGGTAGGGCCCCTCCTCGTACAGGTTGATCAGCACGCCCCGTTCACCGAAGCCGGGCGTGTCGCTCACGGTCAGCGTGGCCTTGCCCACGAGCGCGGTGAACACGTCGGGCAGGTGGCGGCCTTCGGCCCTGGACAGGTAGAGGACATGGCAGGAGTCCACATCGGCGCCCACCCGCAGGCGACGCAGCCTGCCGGCGTGGCCCTTCCAGGTGTGCGTGCTGGCCACCCGGGCCAGGCCCTCGGCGGTTTCGTCCCAGCCCTGGATGCAGACCACGAAGGGCGCCTCGGCCAGCAACGACTGGGGCGGCCATTCGATGAAGCGGGTGATCTTCTCGATCACCAGCGCCTTGACGTGACCGACCGACAGCTGGGCCGTCAGCGGGGGCGGCCACGAGAAAGCCACCAGCACGACCAGGAAGATGAACGCGCGCCTGTACACAACGCCATCTCCGTCAAACACCCCAGACGGCAATTCGTTCGCTCTGGCGCGAGCGTACGATTGGAGGCAACCCGCGACACGACGACACCAGAAGCAGATCCAACGGTGCAGGTGAGGTGTACCACACCAGGAGGAGCTTCACGATCCAGCGGCGTCACGAGCAGAACGGCCACCATGAGGTATTCTCGCACCGTGGTCGGGCAGGGAGCGGACGTGGATGCCTGGTCGGTGGCAGCGTGCAACGGCAGCATGAGGCGGAGCCGCAAGGACTGACCCGCCCCCGCGTCGATCGAGCCGGCATGGGTGTGCTCCGCCGGTCTTCCATCCGCATCAAGCTGATCGCGATCGTGATGCTCACGACCTGTGCGGCGCTGTTGCTCGCCGGTCTGGCCCTGGGGATGTTCGAGTGGATCACCGGCCGGCGGGCGCTGCACCGGGAGATCGAAGCGGTGGCCGACATCCTGGCCAGCAACAGCACCGCCACCCTGACCTTCAATGACCGGCGCACGGCTCTGGAGACGCTGCGGACGCTGTCCTCGCAACCACGCATCCTGTCCGGTTGCCTGTATGCCGCGGACGGCGGTCTGCTGGGCCGCTACCCCCCGGTGCCTGCGCTCGGTGCGCCGGTCCCCTGTCCCGCCCGGGCGGGCCTGGACCGGACCCACTTTCAGACCGACGCGCTGATCGTGCAGCGGCCCGTGATCTTCAACGGCGAGCGGATCGGCTCGGTCCGTCTGGTGGCCAGCATGCGCGATTTCGAGCAGCGACTGCAGGCCTTCGGTGTGGTGTTGCTGACCACCCTCAGCGCCGCCGCCCTGGTGGCCCTGCTGGTGTCGGCGCGCCTGCAGGCCCTGGTGTCGCGACCGGTGCTCCACCTGGCCGCCACCGCCAGCCGCATCTCGGAGCAGCGCGATCTCGGGCTGCGTGCGTCCAAGGAAGGCCGCGACGAGATCGGCGTGGCGGTCGACGCCTTCAACCGGATGCTCGATCGCATCGAGGAGGTGAACCAGGCCCTGCGCCAGGCCGGCGATCGCAGCCGCGAACAGGCCGAGCTGATGCAATCGGTGATGGACAACATGACCGAGGGGCTGATCGTGGCTGACGCCGCGGGGAAGTTCCTGCTGTGGAACCGGGCCGCCACCCGCCTGGTGGGGCAGGGCCCGGCCGATGTGGGCCCGGGGCGCTGGTCGCAACACTACGGTCTTTATGTCTCCGAGCACGAGTCGCTGTTCCAGGTCGAGGAGCTGCCGCTGGTGCGGGCCACCCACGGCGACTCGGTCAACGACGCGGAGATGTACCTGAAGCCCGCCGACGGCGGGCCCGGGCGCTGGATCAGCATCAACGCCCAGCCCCTGCGTGACGGGTCGGGCGCGCTGCGCGGCGGGATCTCGGTGTTCGCCGACATCAGCGAGCGCCGCCGGGCCGAGGAAGATCTGCGCGCCCTGAACGCCACTCTGGAGCAGCGGGTCGCCGAACGGGCGGCCGCCGTCGAGCAGCGGGCCCGTGAGCTGAAACGTTCCAACGAGGAGCTGGAGCAGTTTGCCTATGTCGCCTCACACGACCTGCAGGAGCCGCTGCGGGCGGTCTCCAGCTACACCCAGCTTCTGCGTCAGCGCCTCAAGGGCGCGCTGGACGCGGAGACGCAGGTGTACGCCGATCATGTCCTCACCGGCGTGTCGCGCATGCGCGCGCTCATCAGCGGGCTGCTCAACTACTCGCGGGTGAACCCGCACGCCGGGGCACTGCAGCCGGTGGACACGGGGGCGGTGCTGGACGCCGCCCTGGCCGACCTGCATCTGACCATGACGGAAGTCGGGGTCACCTTCACCCACGGGCCCCTGCCGGTGCTGCCGGCCGATCCGGTGCAGCTGGCGCAGGTCTTTCGCAACCTGATCAGCAACGCCGTGAAATTCCGATCCACCCGGCGGCTGACCGTGGACGTGCGGGCCGAGCACACCGG
>JBKPRZ010000204.1:0-4857 GCA_046734815.1 Myxococcota bacterium
GTGGAGCCCCCCCAGGAGCACCCCCCGGAGCCGGCCGCCCCGACGACCATCCCGCACCCGCCCGGGACCCCGCCCGCGGCCACCGCCTCTGCCCACGCGAACCCACCCGCGCCGAAAGCCGAGCCGGCTGCCGCCCCGGGCTCAGCGGCGCTGGCCCGGGAGCGACCGACGTCGCCCGAACGACCGGCCTTCCCCGAGCGGACCGCCCTGCCCGGCGCTGCTACCGCGAACGACGATGAGGGTCCGGCGTCCGCGCGCCGGCCCTACGCCGAGCTGGTCGCCGAAGCGCGACGCTTGCAGGACCGCGGCGGCATCACGCGCGCGCGCAAGCTGTTCGAGAGCGCCCTCGAGCAGCAGCCCCAGGGCGTCGAGGCGCTGACCGGCATGGGCTTCGTGCAGGTGGACCGCAACAAGTACCCGTCGGCGATCGCGTACTTCAAGCGCGCCCTGGAGATCGCCCCCCACCCGCCGGCCCTGTTCGGCATGGCCGAGGCGTACCGCTATTCCGGCGACGCCGCCCGCGCCGTCGACACCTACCGCCGCTTCCTCACCGCCGCCCCGAAAGACCGGGACGCCCCGCTGGCCCGCCGCCAGCTGCGGCTGCTGGGCGGGCAGCCGCGCGCCGCCCAGTCCGGCGCCGATGTCCCTTCCGCCTCGTCGATCCTGCAGGAAGGCGCCGGGCACTAGCCCGCCGGCGCGGGCGCCGGAGCGACCGACGCGGGGGGTGCGTCCGCCAGCGGCGGGGGCGCAGGCTGCCGGGTCACCCCCACCGCCAGCGCCAGCAGCCCGCAGGCCGACACGCCCAGATCCGAAGGCGAGGCGATCTGGTAGCCGGAGGTGACCAGCATGACCACCCCGTACGCCACCAGCCGATCGCTGGCCCCCGATCCGATCGCCGGCAGCACCACCAGGAAGGTGCCCAGCACCGCCAGCGCCAGCAACAGCACGTACGCCCAGGCCCCCTGGGTGGCCAGCGGCGGCAGGTCCAGGCGCAGGCCGTACAGCGCCAGCAGCTGGACCAGGTCGAACTTCATCACGGTGCCGGCCACCACCACGGTGATGGCGGCGATGCCGACCAGCCAGGCCACCGGCGCGTAGCGGGCCCCGCGCAGCGACCGCGGCAGCAGCAGCGGCGCCGCCCCGGCGGCCAGGAACGCGGACAGCTCGCCGATGCGGGCCAGGTCGGCGGCCAGGTTGCCGCCGCGCCCGCGCCCCAGCTCGTTCACGAACAGCGCGGTGGTGTTCAGCACCGCCGGCAGCGCGAACAGCGTGACCCCCAGCCGCGCGCGGATCGTGATGGGCGCGCGCCACACCGCCAGCGCGATCAACCACGACAGGAAGGCGTGGCTGGTCTTCAGCTGCACGAACAGCCGCCCGGACACGACCAGGCGGGCCACACACATGGTCAGCAGGGCGATGCAGAACAGGGCCAGCACGCTGACCAGAAACCGCATCGACGAGGGAAAGAGCTCGCGCCGGCGAACCAGCCCCAGGAAGCTGGAGGCGAACACCAGCAGCGCCAGCGCGCCCGCCAGGTAGGACACGAAGGTGGCGGCCACCGCCAGCACCTGCCCGGTGCCCGCCCCCGGCGGCGACGGCAGGAACAGGCGCACCAGCACGCGATCCAGCACCAGATCGAGGACCGACAGCGCGGCGAGGATGGCGGTGAGGTTCAACCGGGAGAGCACGTGCTGGCCGAGGCCAGTATATGCCCGCCCACCGGAGCGAAGGCCAGCGCCGCCGTCACACCGGACACCGCGCGATCGACAGAGATCGCGGAAATCTCTTCGCCGACTCACCGCGCTCACCGGCGCCCTCGACGGGGCGCGACCGGCCGGGGCTCGCCGCAGGGCTGCTATGCTGAAGGTGGTGCTGGGGATTGCGTGTGTGGTGGCGCTGGGCGTGCTGGCGGCGGACCCGTCGTACACGGTGGCGCTGGACCCGGGGCATGGCGGCAGCAACCTCGGCACCGCCTCGAGCAGCGGCGTTCACGAGAAGCAGCTGGTGATGGACGTCGCCCGGCGCATCGAACGCCGCCTGCGCGCCGGTGGCAAGGTCAAGCCCGTGCTGTGCCGGAGCGGCGACGTGCTGGTCCCGGTGCGCGCCCGCGTCCGCTGCGCCAACGAGTCGGGCGCGCGCCTGTTCATCAGCCTGCACGCCAACGCCTCGCCCCCCGGCCCCACCCACGGCACCCAGCGCGGCTTCGAGCTGTACGTCTCGCCGGTCAGCGACGTGGACACCGACGCCCGCGCCGCCGCCGCCCTGGCCCCCGACCCCGCCGAGGCCGCCTGGGCCGCCAGCCGCATACGCGCCGTCGCCACCGAATCCGTCGCCGCCGCCCAGCGCATCGGCTGGTGCCTGGGCGACGCCCTGGGCCTGCAACGCGATCGCGGCATCAAGCAGACCGGCGCCCAGCTGGACGTGCTGCAGGGCCTGAAGATCCCCGGCGTGCTGGTCGAGATCGGCTTCCTCGACCACCCCGAAGAGGGCCCCTACCTTCTATCGGAGGAGGGCCGCGAGACCATCGCCACCGCCCTGGCCCGCGCCATCGAGGACCTGCGCGCCCGCGAGCTCCGCGGCCGCCGCGACCCCGCCATCACCAGCCGCCACCCAGCCCCACCGCCCAGCGCCCGCTGATCGCCCGGGCAGCTCACGAGCGCCGCACCCACCCTCACTCCACCGAGACGAGAAGACCGCGATTGCGAATCTGATCCCGCTCGATCCCCGACAGCGTGATGCCGATGGGCTCCGGTCCCGCGGCAGCCTCGGTGAGTGCCGCGCGAAACTTCCTGGATGAAGACCACCCGAACCGGAACACGTCCGGCCGCACCGACGACGACGAGTTCGTCGCCCACCTTCACCCGACCGGACTCGATTCGCCCCGTCACCGCCGGCCCGTCCGGCAGCGAGTAGATGTTCGCGATCAGCATCCTGAACCTGTCCACGTCGAGTCCCTTCGCTGTCCGCCGACCGTGGGTCAGCCGGCTCCGCCGCCCTGGCCGCCCCGCAGACCCTGCGCCAGAGCTGGCGGACCACCATCTGGTGGTGGAAGCCGCCGGATCAGCTCACACAGCATGGGGATCGCTTTCGCGAGGACGGGCAGACAGCCGGACTTCTCGAAGTCCACGTCGTCGGGGAAAGCCAAGAGCAGCGTATATGCCGAGAGAAGCGGTTGCGCGATGAACCGACTCCCGCTCTCGCTGTGCAGGTATGGTCGCTCGCCCCGGGTCGCGACGAAGGCCGTGCCGAACAACCGCGGCATCGCGCTGGTCCCGCTGGGCTCCTTCGACGACGACCGACGATCTCCCCCAGTACGCCGAATATCCCCCCGATGGCTGATTCAGGTCAGTCCTGCGTTGAGCCCGCCGATCAGGGGTGCCAGCCCGTACCGGCGTTGTCCCCGCGCGGTGTCGCCAGGGGCATGGCCGCTAGCCCGGGGCTGCCCGTCTGAACGGCGATCACTTCGCCGCTGGTGTCCGACGCCTTCTGGACGGCGAAGATCAAGACCCCGTCATCGCGCAACACCGGGGCGAACCGGAATCCGGTCGAAGCGCGAATCGTTCCGGGCAGGGCGACCTCCCACCGCTTGGACAACGAAGCGTCCATGGCCTGAAGCGAGATTCCCACGTACCCGGCCTGCTGGTCGGTCAACATGTAGACCCAGCCGTCGGCCCCGGTGACCGTCGATGATCCCATCTCCTGATGCTCGGGCAGGGCCAGATTGACGGACGCCGCCCGCTCGCCGTTGCAGCCGGTTCGGTGAATGACCGCTGCCGCGCCGGCGGTCCCGCTCTTCGCCTCACCGACCAGGAGCTCGCCTTCCAGCGTTCCGCCCGTCAGCAAGAAGCGCGGACCGGCATCGGGCTCATCCGGGAGCGACCACAGTGCGCGGCCCCGGTCGTCAACCAGCTGCTTGCGATAAGCAGCGCCGTACCTCACGCCAAAGTAACGCTCGGCACCCACCAGATTCCAGACCGCCAGGGCTGCATCCTGGGTCCCCTCGACCGCTCGCCTTACCTTCCCGTCGGCCAGCGAGAAGATCGAGAACCCCTTCTGCCCTTTCAGGTTCACGACGATACCACCCGAGTCGCCGCCCACCAGCGGGTAGCCGGTGTCCGGTTCCTGAACCGGCGTTTGCCACACCGTCGCGCCGGTATCAGCCCGATGCGCCGTGAGGAAGGTGCTGGTGAGGGAGTAGACGGTCGAATCGGGACCGACGAGCGGAGCCACCGCCACCATCCTTCCCCCGGCCCCCGGCAGTGGCGCGGTGAAGCCGGCGGCGGCGACCGAGGCGGTGGGTGCCAGCCCGTGAAGAGCTTCCGCTGCCACCAGGAACAACCCGTTGCGCGCATCGGCCGCAGGCGCCGACGGCTGGACGCCGCCAGACGAGCGCCAGACGGCCACCCGGGCTCCCGCATCGTCGAAGATGTACAGGTTGGTTCCCGCCGTGACCCCCAGGTGCTTGCCCAGCTGGGCCACCGCCCCGATGATCCCGGTGCTCTCCACCGGCGAGCGCCAGAGGATTGTGCCGGCGGCCGCTCCCGGCAACGACTCCCGCGCATTCACTGGCTTCCAGCAGGCGGCCTGCTGCTCCGATGGGGGCTGGGCATCCGTGGCCGTGTTTTGTCGGCGACACGCACACAGAGCGACAGCTGCGGCCATGGCCCAGACTCCGACATTCAAGGTCACGGATGCCCTCGAACCCATTGTCGTTACCTGAGGGCCAGCTAGCGCATGTCGGGAAGGAGCGGGAGCGTCGGAGCGGAATGACTGCGCGCCCGCCGGGCGGCCACCTTGGCGGCGATGTGCGCGCGGCCGTAGTCCTGTTCGGCGGCGTGGAGGTTGTGGGCCCTGCAG
>JBKPRZ010000205.1:0-10095 GCA_046734815.1 Myxococcota bacterium
CCGGCCATCTATTTTCTCCCCAGCTGCGACATCCGCACCTGCACCGCCCGCACGATCAACGACGGCTGCGGCGCGGGCAAGGCCGAGCACCTGTCGTTCCTGTCGACCGGCGGCAACTACTTCATCGGCATCGACAGCCGCCTGCCGGGCGGCGGCCCCTTCTCGGTCATCGTCACCCACCCGGTCTGCGGCGACGGGATCGTCGAGCACTCCGAGGCCTGCGACGGGGGCGAGGGGTGCGACTCCTCCTGCCGCCGCGAGCTGACCGGCGCCGCGGTGACGGAGAGCGAGTCCAACGAGATGCCGGCCGAGGCCAACGTGCTGACCAGCGTGCCGATGACCATCAACGGCAGCCTGGGCAGCCACTGCGGCGACCTGGACGTGTTCGCGGTGCCGGTGCCCGAGGGAGGCGCGGTCCAGGCCCAGCTGCTCAGCCGCGCCGGCACCTGCGACGGCGCGCCGGTGCGCCTGACCGTGCTCGCCCCCGACGGGCGCAGCGAGATGGCCTCGGTGTCGGCGCAGGGCGCGGCCTGCCCGGCGATCACCGCGCAGCAGACCGCTGTCCGCTCCCTGTCGGCCGGGGTCTATTATCTGCAGGTGAGCAGCCTGGGAGCCGACCCGTTCGAGTACCAGCTGAAGGTGGAGAAGCCATGAGGGCGATGCGCGCGATCGGGTGGACCTTGGTGCTCGCGCTGGCGCTGGCTCCGGCGGCGGCGCGGGCCCAGGACACCACCACCACGGTGCCCACCGACGCGCCCGCCGCGGGCGCAGCCGACCAGGCGGACGAGGACTCGCTGCTGAAACAGGGCGTGGCGCTGCGCGGGGACGGACGCGACGCCGAGGCGTTCGATCTGTTCTCGAAGGCCTGGGAGCGCTACCACTCGCCGCGCGCGGAGGCGCAGCTGGGGCTGACCGCACAGGCGCTGGGCCGCTGGGCGCTGGCCGAGACCCACCTCAACGCCGCCCTCGAGTCCGAAGACAAGTGGATCACCGGCCACCGCCGCACCCTCGAGAACGCGCTGAAGGTGGTGCGCAAGCGCCTGGGCAGCCTGGAGGTGCTGGCCGATGCACCCGACGCCGAGGTGCTGGTCGACGGGCAGGTGCTGGGCAAGCTGCCGCTGGGCGGGCCGCTGCGGCTGCCAGCGGGCACGGCGGTGCTGCAGGTGCAGGCCCCCGGCTACCTGCCGGTGCAGCGCTCGGTGACGGTGGTGCCCGAGCAGCTGGGCCGCGAGAGCTTCCAGCTGGTGCGCGTGCAGGCGCTGCTGCCGCCGACGATGAACCTGCCGCCGACGACCGCCGCTTCGCCGGCCGCGGCCGCGCCTGCGGCGGTGCTGGGCGCGCAGACCACCCCGGCGCCCGAGGCCTCGCCGGGCCGGCATCTGGGCGTCCTTTACGGCGGCGCCGCCGCCACCATCGTGGGCGTCGGGCTGACCACCTGGTCGGGGCTGAATACCCTGTCGGCGCGCGACCGCTACGTCGCCCAGCCGACCGAGGAGCTGTACAAGGACGGCATCGGCCGCCAGCGCCGCACCAACATGTTGCTGATCGGGACCTGCGTGCTGGCCGCGACCACGGTGGCCTGGGGGCTGATCAGCAACTGGGGGGCGCGGTGACGCCGCAGGAGGCGCCGCTCAGCCGCATCGGCAAGTACGAAGTCCTGCGCGTGATCGGCAGCGGCGGCGGCGGCGTGGTGTACGAAGCCCGCCACCCCGAGCTGAAGAAGCGGGTGGCGGTCAAGACCCTGCACCGCAAGCTGGCCGAGAACCAGGAGGCGCTACGCCGCTTCCTGCGCGAGGGTCAGGCCGCCTCGCGCATCCGCCATCCGCACGTGGTCGACATCTTCGACGTCGGCGTGCACGACGGGCAGCCGTTCCTTGTGATGGAGCTGCTGGAGGGCCGCGACCTCAAGGCCTACCTGGCCGCCCGCGGCCCGCTGACCCTGGGCGAGGCGGTCGACCTGATGTTGCCGGTGATCGCGGCGGTGGGCGCCGGGCACGACGCCGGCGTGGTCCACCGCGACCTCAAGCCCCACAACGTCTTCATCAGCTCGGGGCGGGGCGTGGGCCCCTACCCCAAGGTGCTCGACTTCGGCGTGTCCAAGCTGACCGATGCCAACCCCGGCTCGGTCTCGTGGAGCGGCGTGGAGGTGATGGTCGGGACCCTGTGTTACATGGCGCCCGAGCAGGTGCGTGGCGAGCGGCACCTGGACGCGCGCGTGGACCAGTACGCCCTCGGCCTGATCCTGTACGAGTGCCTCACCGGTACCCGCGTGCACGCCGGCGAAGATCAGGTCGAGATCATCCGCAGCATCTCCGAGGGCGCGATCCGCCCGCCGCGCCAGGATCGCCCCGATCTGCCGGCGCGGTTCGAGGCGGTGCTGATGCAGGCGCTGGCCACCCGCCCCAACGACCGCTTCCCGTCGGTGTACGACTTCGCTCGCGCGCTGCTGCCGTTCGCGGGCGAGAGGGCCGGCCTGGTCTGGAAGACCGTGTTCGAGTCCACGCCCAGCAGCCAGCGCCCGACCGTGTACCGTCCCACCGCGCTGCTGGAGGAACCATCCGTGGACCACGACGAGCGCCGTCCCCGCACCGCCACCCTGCCGTCTGCAACCTCCTTCGCCTCCGCCGATCGCCGGCGCCGCATCCTGCGCCTGGTGGCCATGGCCACCATCCCGCTGGCGCTGGGCGTGCTTCTCGCCGCGCTGGTGACCCGCGGCCGCCAGGCGGTGCGCGAGGAGGCCCAGGTGATCCCGCCGGTGCGCGGAACCGCGGTCGAGCCGCTGTCCCCGCACCCGCCCTCTCCGACCACCCCGACCGCGGCCGCTCCGACCGCCGAGCCCAAGCCGTCGCCGACACCGGCGCCGCCCGCCGCCACCGTCGAGACCATCACCCCGACGCCCGCCGCCGAGACGCCGCCGCCCGCCGAGCCGGGGGTGAAGAAGCCAGCAGCGAAAAAGCGCTACCAGATGGGCGCCAACCAGGCGCCGATCATCACCGACTGAGGCACCGGCGCTGGTCACGGCGCTGATCGCTCTGCTGCTGGCCCAGGCGCCCGCCGGAGCCTCCGACCGCCGCGCCTGGCTGGCGCCCACCGCGCTGGTGGCTCCTGGCGGGACGGTCGATGTGGACCTGCGCTCGCTGGTGCTGCAGGCGACCGTGGCGCTGTGGGATCGCGTCGAGCTGGGGGCGGCCGCCTTCCTGCCCGGTGGACTGTTCACGTTCGACGGCAAGCTGTCGCTGCTGTCGGGCGCGCGCGGCGGGGTGACGGCGGTGGGGCAGCTGTATTCGCTGGGCACCTCCGTCGAAGAACACCGCTGGATCGGGCTGCTGGGGCCAGCGGGGGCGCTGTGCCTGGACGCCGACTGCGGGACGGTGGTGAGCGCGTACTGGTCTCCGGTTCTGGAGAAGGGCCGCGGCACCGGCTGGCGCACGGGCGCGCTGTCGGCGCTGGCGCGGGTCACACCCGGCGCCACCGTCGCGCTGGAGATGGACCTGGGGTTCGACCGGCTGGATCAGGCCATCCGGTCGCCGCTGTGGTGGTACGGCCTGCGCCTGGGGCGGGACCGGTTGCTGCTGGACGTGGGGATGTACATCGGCACCGATTACCTGTTCGGCGCGCCGTTCGTCGCGCTGAACTACCGGGCGCGCGCGGGGCAATCGTCGCGGCCGGCCCCGGTCGACGACAGCTCCTATTACCTCGATGCGCTCCGCCGCGGATTCACCTACGAGATCGGTCTGGGCCTGGGCCACGCGCGCGCGATCCAGGCCTACGACGGGGGACGCGGCGTGGACACGCTGGGCTGGGCCCCGCTGGCGCTGGGCGCGGGGCTGTTCGTCACGCGGCGCTCGACGGTGGGGCTGCGCCTGACCAGCCTGAGCTTCCGCCACGATCCGGGCGACGGACGGCGGTCTTATCTGTCGGTGGTCGGGGCGCTGGCGGTGGAGCACTGGGTGCACGATCGCCTGGCGGTCGCCGGCGGTCTGGGCCTGGGCCTGCTGGGCACCCCGCCATACGAGGCGAACCTGTCGCGCGGCCTGGCCGGCAGCTTCCGGGTAAGCTACGGCGTGGTCCGCCTGGGTGAGGGTGTGCTGAAAGCCTCCTGGGAGCTGCAGGCGAGCGTGTTTCTGAACTACGAGGTCGCGCTGGGGTCGATGCTCCTTCTGCAGTGGCAGCGGTTCTGAGGTGAACAGCCCGATGTTTCCGAGCCTCGCAATGAAAACGTCGCCGCTGGTGCTGGCCGTCCTGGCCGCGGGCTGCAGCGATCTGCGCGGGCTGGACCACGATCGGCCGCTGCTGCCCTTCGATCTGGGCCGCTGGAAAGCGCCCGGCCAGCGCGCCAGCCTCGAGCGCGAGGAGGGTCACATCCGCTTTCGCACCACCATCCCGAAGCGGGCCGAGACCTGCCGCGCCTCGCTGCCCGACCAGGAGGCCATCTGCGCCGACGTCGACGGCGACGGCCTGGCCGACGGCTGGGAGCGGACCGCGCTCGACCGCTGGGAGCCGCTGGTCCACCTGCACAGCAGCGAGCCGATGTTCGGCGACCTGTTCGGCTGGGCGATGGCCGTGGGCCGCGTCTACCCGGCCGACGGCGGCCACATCCGCCTGCTGATCACTCTCCTTTACCAGCGCGACTACGGCCGCTGCAGCTTGACCGGCCACCGCGGCGACGTCGAACGGGTGGCCCTGGACCTGATCGAGCGCCCCGACGGCGCCCTGCAGCTGGCCGGCGCCTACACCGCCGCCCACGAATACACCGCCCTGGACGGCAGCCGCCTGCTCACCACCGCCGACGAGCTGTCGCAGCTGGAATTCGTCGACGACCCCGACGGCCAGCTGCGCTGGCGCGTCCAGGTCTCCAGCGGCAAACACGCCACCTACCCCACCCCCGCCGCCTGCGCCGGCCACGCCGCCGCCGTCTGCGCCCGCGAAGACTGCCCCGCCCCCGGCCCCGACGGCCGCGACCTCCTGCTCAGCATCGGCTGGGCCGGCGAGCCCCCGCCGGCCTGCGAAGGCCCTCTGTGGACCGCCCACCCCTTCTGCGGCCTGGGCGGCGGCTTTTCGGGCATGGACCGCTCCCCCTGCGCCCCCCCGCTCCAGGAAAAGCTCCTCCGTGACCCCTTCGCCGCCCACACCGAAACCCCCACGCCCCCCACGCCCGCAGGCGGCCCCCACCCCTGCCCGGACAACCGGGTGGACAGCACGATCCGGTAGAGTCGCCCTTGGGATCAGGTGCGCCAGCGTCACTTCGTATGACGTCGAGCTCGTGCGGTCATACGTGGCGTCCTCCGTCCGCGTGATGGAAGACGGCTTCTATCTTGTTTCCTTCGGGATCGAGAAGAAACGCGGCGTAGTATCCAGCATGATAGTCGCGCATCCCGGGAGCGCCGTCGCTCGTTCCCCCGGCGGCGAGGCCGGCAGCGTGAAACGCGTCCACCTGGACGACCGAGCCGGCCCGCAAGCACCAGTGCCGGCGCGGATCCGGCTGCGCGTGAGGTGACTCGAACACGCTGAGGTACGTGTGAACATCGTCGTGCGGCCGGTTACGCTCGCCGAAGCCGATGGCGTCGTCGCGATCGTACGCGACCGTCGCGCCCAGCGCCTCCATCACCGCCCGGTAAAAAGGCTTCACCGGCTTCAGCTCGCGCACCGTCACCGAGACATGATCCAGCAGCTGCATCTCGTCCTCGCATTCACCATACCGACCTGAGCCGCCCGCCGCGAGACCAACCAGGAGAAGCTCCGGCGCCGGTGATCGGCATTCGTTCCCGCGAACAGCGGGCTCGCGTTCTCGTTCACGAGGAGCGACTGGCCATCGCCACCGCCCGATCAGCGTTTCGCGCCACTGATCTGGATGTGCCTTCCGCTCATTGCGCTCGTCGTGTTCATTCTGCTGGCCTCCGTCGGATGGCATTTGTGACCCGGCGGACATCCGTACCGGGCGTATTGCGACAAAGCTCACGTTTGTGCGCACCCGAGAGACCAGAGTCGTCAGGCCGAGCGCGCCAGGTCGTTGCCGCGGCCCCGCGGACGTGGTAACCGATCGGCAATGGCGCAGCAGGGCGCCTCGCGTCCGCGACGAGGGTCGTACCCACCTGTGGTTCGGTAACTGTCAGTCGATCGTCGGCTTCCTTTCACGCCGGTGGCGCGGACGTCCGGCCTGTTCCTGAAAGGAGGTCCTCATGGACGCTCGACTGCCCGCCAACCCGAACCTCGGCTTTTATCGAAAGGCTGCCAAGGAGCTCAAGCGCGCTCTGGTCGCCTCCGACGCCGGCGCCCTCGCGCGTCTGATCAAGAGCCATCCCCGTTACCGCGGCCGCTCCCCGTCGGAGATCCGGGGCGCCGACGTCTCCCTGGCCGACGCCCAGCTGGTGGTCGCCAAGGAGCTGGGCTTTCAGACCTGGGCCGAGGTCAAGACCGCCATCGACCAGGCCGCCTCCGAGCCCCCCGCCTCGGGCGCCGAGCGCTTGCTGGCTGCCATCGAGCGCGCGGACGCGGCGACGGTGAGGGACCTGCTGCGCGAGAACCCGTCGCTGGCCTCGACCCCGGTCCGTGGGAAGACCCCGCTCACGGAGGCCTGCGACCGCGCGCTGCTGGAGATCGTGCGCCTGCTTCTCGACGCCGGTGCCGATGCGCGCGAGCCCCACGCCCTGCCCAGCGCCGCCCACCCCGGCCCGCACAAGAGCGGCCCCGCCCTGGACGTGGTCCAGCTCTTGATCGAGCGGGGCGCGCCCGACGACTTTTTCACTCACGCGACCTTGGGCCGGATCGACGAGCTGAGCCGCGAGCTCCCGAACGTGGACGTCAACGCCCGCGGTCCCTCCGGCTCCACCGCTCTGGCTCTCGCCGCCGGAAACGGCCACGTCGAGGCCGTCCGCCTGCTGCTGGCCGCGGGCGCCCAGCCGAGCAAGGGCCTGTGGGACCACGTCTTCCTCCACATCTGGGGTGCGCCCTACCGGGAGATCGCGCGGATGTTCGTCGACTGGGGCCTGCCCTGCAATTTCGAGGAGGCGTGCGTCCTCAGCCACCTGCCCGCCGCGAGACGGCTGCTCGCCGCGGATCCGGGTTTGAAAGATCGCCCCGGTCCCGATGGGGACCCGCCGCTGATCACCGCGGTGAGGAACGCGGACGTCGATCTCGCGCGGCTTCTGCTGGAGGCCGGCGCCGCCGATCCGCGCGGCCAGGCGAAGGCGCTGGTCGAGGCCGAGCCCCAGCGAGGCAAGAGCTTCGCCGGCGCGGTCTACCGCAACTGCTCCTTCGATCGGGCCAACTTCCAGAGCTGCTCGCTGGAGAACGTCATCTTTCGCGACGTGGACCTGTCGGGCGCCAACATCAGCATGGTCAACCTCACGCGCGTGACCATCGAGGCGGCGTGGATCGATGGCATGACCATCTACGGGATCGAGGTGGCGCCGCTGTTGAAACAAGAGCGCGAGCGGCGCGCGGCGGAGGCAAAGAAGAAGTAGGACCGGATCGGGGTCGTGGTTGGCGAAACCCGGAGGGCGCGGGAGAGGTCAGGACAGACAGCGGTCCCCCTTCCAGACGATCACATCGATCCGACGGGCGAAGTGCAACGTGACGGGAGCGCCGTCGACCGCGAGGCCGTGACACGACAGGTAGGTGTTGCGCTGAAAATCCGCTTCCGCGCGCTGTAGCGGCCAGGGAACGTGGTGTACCTCGTTCCTGAAAATGGCTCCGTCAGGGGCTCTGGCGTACAGGCAATAACGCTCGGTCAGCCAGTGCTCGAGCGTGTCGAGCTTGCTTTCGTACGGTGCCGAGGTCGGTCGGTATTGCACGTGCAGGAAGGGGTGGTCATTGCCGCGTGATGCCGTGTAGCGGATGCCGTCGCCGATCGCTTCGACCCTGATTTGCGCGTTGAAATAAGGAAGATGAAAGAAGCGACGGGCCGCCCAGACCGCCAGCGGGTTGGTGGCATCGAGGCTCAAGAACCAGACGCCCGGCTTGCCACCGTCCTCGACGTACAGGCGGACGTTCAGCTCTGGAAAGGCCGAGATCCAGGGGAGATCCGGCAGCGGCCGTCGCATGACCCCGGTCATTCGAAACGGGACCAGACCCACCCACGACGTCCCGTCGAATTCCTGCACGCGCAGCGGGGCCGGCACCAGCGGCTGAACCGCCGCCGCCTTCACCGGCCAGTGCGCGAACAGCAGATCGCGCCAGCTCTGCCGCCACGTCCAGGGCGAGGTCGGCAATGCCCAGGGCCGGTGAGTCAGTCGACTGAGCGACGGATGCATGAGGGGGCCCACCATGATAGGGCCGCTCGGCCGCCAGCAGCTAATGGGCCCTTCCACCTCCCGCGGTAGCATCAGTCATCCTCCGAGCTCCGGTGGGGCGCAGCGGCGGACCAGCTCGGCCAGGGCCGCGTCCTGAAGCCACGCCAGCTGGCCCTCCCGGGACCGCAGCGTGACCGAGCCGGAAGCCGCCTCCCTGGGGCCGATGACCGCCTGGAAGGGGACCGCCCGAGCGTGTGCGCGGGCGATTCGCTTGGCCAGCGAGTCGTGTCCGTCGACGTCGGCGCGCAACCCGGCCGCGGCCAGCCGGTCGGCCCAGGCCTGGGCGGCCGCGCCTTCCTCGCACGACACCGGCAACACGGCCACCTGCATCGGAGCCAGCCACGCTGGCAGGGACGCTCCGTGCCGCTCGAGCACCACCCCCAGGAAGCGCTCGAGGCTGCCGTAGAGGGCACGATGGAGCATCACCGGCGGCCGGCGCTCGCCGCCGGCGTCGACGTACTCCAGCCCGAACCGCCCGGGCATCACCAGGTCGAGCTGGATGGTCCCGCACTGCCAGTCGCGCCCCTGGCGATCCCGCACGGCGTATTCGATCTTCGGGCCGTAGAAGGCCCCCGCCCCCGGCTGCAGGCGGAACGGCCCGCCCAGCTCCCGCAGCACCGATTCGAGGATCGCCTCGGCCCGGTCCCAGACCGCGTCGTCGCCCGCCCGCTGCTCGGGCCGCAGCGACAGCGCCACCTCGACCTGGTCGAGGCCGAACGCCCGGTAAAAGACGGGCAGCGCCCGGCAGAATCGCAGGGCCTCGGCGCGGGCCTGGTCTTCCGTCGCGCAGAAGATGTGCCCGTCGTCCTGGATGAACTGGCGCAGCCGCATCAGCCCGTGCAGCGTGCCGCTGGGCTCGTCGCGGTGGACCAGCCCCAGCTCGCAGAAGCGCATGGGCAACTCGCGGTAGGAGGGCGCCCGGCGGCCGAACAGGTAACAGTGCCCCGGACAGCTCACCGGCTTGACGGCAGCCGGCACCGACTGGTCGTCGATGTGGAACATGCCGCTGGCGAAGTGCTGCCAGTGGCCGCTGGCCTCCCAGACCGGCCGCCGCAGGATCTGGGGCGTCCGCACCTCCGCATAGCCCTGGGCAGCCGTCACCCGGCGCGCAGCCTCCTCGAGCTGGCGGTAGAGGGAATGGCCGGCCGGGTGCCAGAACACCATCCCCGGCGCTTCCTCCTGGAAGTGCAGGAGATCCAGCCGCTGGGCCACGGCGCGGTGGTCGTCGTTGTCGAGATCTTCGCAAGACATGGGTCGCTCCTCGTTCAGGGCCGCGGCGAACGACGGGACGACCTGCGACACGAGGACGACCCGTCGCTGCCGGGCCGGTCCGTCGTGTTGTGTGAGCTACTTCGCGCGCACGACCGCCAACCCGCCGCCACAAGTGGCGGTGGTGATGGTGGTCGTGGTGTCGGAATCGCGAAGCGACATCGGGTCGATCAGGGTACCGCGATCGCGGTGCGTCCGCAACGGCTGTTCGGCGCTCCTGCATCTCCGGGCGGAAGCTGTGGGCTCGCGTGCCAGCCGAGATGGACCAGCTGGTCCTGCGCGCACTGGCCTTCGAGCGACAGGACCGTTTCGGCAGCTGCGACGAGTTGCAGGCTCCCTGGCCCAGTTCGCGTCCCGCCACCATTTCCCGACCGCGGTGGAATCCTCGGTGACCACTTGGTTGCAGGGCGTAGCCGCCCTCGAATGAGCGGATCCCTGTGCCAGGGGCGTCGGCGTAGCGACAGTCACGCCTGTCGCTAGCGGGCCTACTGGGTCTGAGCGTCGAGTCAGACTCCGACAGCAGCCAGAATCTGCC
>JBKPRZ010000206.1:0-4826 GCA_046734815.1 Myxococcota bacterium
CCGCTGGCCTCGTCGCAGACCTCGGTGCCGTTGCAGCCGGTGATCAGACAGCGCGGCTTGCAGGCGCCCTGTGCGCAGTCGAAGTTCGCCGGGCAGGTGGGCGGCGCCGTCTTGCACAGGTCCTCGCACACCCCGCTGGTCGCCGTGCAGGTGAACCCGGGGTTGCAGGTCACCCCCTTGCACTTGTCGTCGCAGGCGCCGGTGGTCTCGTTGCACGTGGCGGTGCCCGGGCACCCGTTCACCAGGCAGGCCGGCTTGCACGCGCCCACCGAGCAGATCTGACCCTCCGGGCAGGTGCGCTGCCGGCAGCTCTCGGCGCACTGGCCGCTGGTGGCCACGCACTCGAAGCCCGCGTCACAGGTCACCCCCTGGCACTTCGGGACGCACAGACCCGAGGTGGCGTTGCAGCTCTCGGTCGTCGCGCAGCTCCCCTCGCGCGCGCAGCGGGGCTGGCAGGCGCCCAGCACGCACTCGAAGTTCGCCTGGCAGGTCAGGGTCATCAGCTTGCACCGGTCTTCGCACTGGCCGGTGGTGGGGACGCACTCCGCTCCGGCCGCGCAGGTGATCATCGCGCACTTGGCCTCGCACACGCCGGTGGTGGTGTTGCACCGTTCGGTGGTGGCGCAGCCGTGGACCACGCAGGCGGGCTTGCACTCGCCGCGCTGGCAGGCCTGTCCACCGGGGCAGGTGAGGGTCAGGCAGCTGTCCTGGCAGGCGCCGGTCTCGGGCGCGCAGGAAAAGCCCGGCTCGCAGGTCACGCCCTGGCATTTCGGCTCGCAGGCGCCCGAGGTGGTGTTGCAGCGGCCGGTGGCCGGGCAGGGGTTCACCATGCACGCGGGCTGGCAGGCGCCGGCCGCGCACAGCTGCCCGGCCGGGCAGGTGACGTCCTTGCACTGGTTCTCGCACATGCCGGTGGCCGGCTGGCAGGCGAACCCGGGCTGGCAGGTGACGTCCTGGCACCGCGGAACGCAGGCCCCAGCCACGCACTTTCCGCCCTGACAGACCAGGTCCTTGCACGCGTCCACGCAGGCCCCGCCCTCGCAGCGCTGGCCGGCGGCGCAGCCACCCGGGCAAGCCGGCACCACACATTCGTCGTTCACGCAGGCCAGGCCGGCCGGGCAGGCCCCGCCCACGCAGGCCGGGTACAGCCGATCGGTCGGGATGATCGTCAGAGGCTGGCTGCCGGCCGCCCAGTACAGCTTGGCCACCGCCTCGAACTCGTTGTCGAAGTACTCGAGCCGCACGCGCGTCTTCTGGCCCGCCACCAGCGGGATGAACGAGACGGTGTTGCGCTGAACCGGGTGGACGTTCCAGGCGTTGATCACCGGGACCGGGATCGGGTCGACCCACAGCCGGACGCCGTCGTCCGAGTCGGTGGCGAATCGATAGACGTCCGTGGTCGCTGGGAGCACGTAACCGGTCCAGCGCACCGAGAAGGTCTCCGGCCCCAGCGCCGGGTCGGGCGACTCGCGGCCCCAGTCGAAGTTCACCTCGGGATCGATCCGCAGCACCTTGGGCTCGGCGAAGTCGAGCGCATCGAAATATTGACCGGTCAGTCCCGCCGGCCGGTAAGTGGCTGTCAACGACTGACTGGCCAGCAGCGGCCCCACGTCGTGCGCCGCCGGCAGCCCGTCCGACCAGGAGACGAAGGCGTACGGGTTGTGTCCCAGGAGCTCGACCAGACCGGCCCCCACCGAGGTCCGGCCGCCCAGGATGAGCTCGCGTCCGAACGGCGCCACGCCCGCTTCCGGGCCGACCGCGAGCCGGATACCGGGCGGCTGTGTCTGGAGGGTGAGCAGCACCGTCCTGGGGTCGAGCTGTACGCTGGCGGTTCGGCGGATGCCCGACGAGTCGGTGGCCACCAGCACCAGCTCGATGTGGGAGGGGAACTCGTGGTCCGGCGCCGTGAACGTACCGCCGGCGACGCCGGGGAAGCTCTGGATCACGTGCGAGTGGCAGCCCGAGGGACAGTGCTGCATCACCAGCAGCCAGCTGAGCGCGGAGGCTGGCAGCGGGCCGTCTTCCGCGTCGGTGGCGTGCCCGGAGAAGCTGATGACGTCGCCCACCTGCCAGGTCGTGGAGGCGGCCGGCGTGTCGATCACCGGCACCGGCGGCGTGCTGACCCGGGCGTTCTCGTTGACCGTGATGGTGATGGGATCGCTGAGCGCGGCGGTGCCCCGCTGATCGGTCACCCGCAGGCGGGCCGTGAACGTCCCGTCGGTGCGGTAAAGCGTGGTCGGCTTCTCCTCGTCGGAGTCGTCGAACTCGCCGTCCCCGTCGAGGTCCCAGGCGAACGACAGGGTGTCGGTGGGCAGCGGCTTGACCGAGGCGCTGCCGTCGAAGCTGACCACCAGCGGAGGGGGGCCGGCGTTGGGCGAGGCGCTGGCCACCGCCCGCGGCAAGAGGTAGCTGATGCGCCGGATCTCGCCGTCGCCGTCGCCGTCGGCGTGCGAGGCGTAATAGAGGTTGCCGTCCGGGCCCATCTGCAGATCGACCGGCTTGTCGATGCCGAAGCCCAGGGTCTCGATCCGGGTCGGATCCGGCACGCCGCCCGCCCCCGGCAACATCACCCAGGCGCACTGGCGCGAGTAGTCCGCGAAGAAGAGCGCGCCTCGATACTTCTCCGGGAACTTGTCGCCCGTGTAAAAGGCCAGCGCCGAGATCGACGAGCCGCCCACCCCGCACCGTTCGCCCGGCACGATCTTGTCGGCGTGGTTGTAGGTGAACAGCGGGAGCTGCACGGCATTTGCCTCGCCGTACAGGTGCTGGCACAGGGCCAGGCCGGCGCCGTCGTAGCCCGGCTGCCGGTCATTGCCCTCGTAGCAAGGCCAGCCGAAGTTCTCGACCACGGCGTCGGTGGGGCTGACCACCCGGTTTATCTCTTCCCAGGTCGTCCAGCCGACATCGCCGATCCAGATCTCGCTGGTCGACGGGCGGATGGTCAGCCGGAAGGGGTTGCGCAGGCCGTAGGCCACGATGCGCTGGACCCGCTCGTCCGCGCTGGCGATCAGCGGATTGTCGGGCAGTGCCTTGCCGGTCATCGGGTCCAGGCGCAACACCGTCCCGTTGAGCACGCCGGTGCCGGGCGTGCGGCGCGGGCTCTGGCTGCGCAGGGCCCCCCCTTCGGCTGTCGGCGGCGCCTGCGGGCCGCCCACCGTCCTCGACGGTGGATCGGCGAGCGGGTTGCCGATCTGTCCGTAGTCGACGCCGTTGAAGCTGGCGCCGTCACCGGCGCTCACGTAGAGGGCGCCGTCCGGGCCGAAGGTGAGGTCGCCGATCGAGTGGCTGGGGAATTGCTGCCCCCAGTCCTCCAGCAGGACCGTCTCTGTCCCGGTGCTGACGTTGCCGGCGGCTTCCAGTCGCGACAGGCGCGCGCCGATGACACGCCCATCGACGTTCTCGCCGGCCTGACAGTCCCCGGGCGGGCAGTCGTTCCAGACCGGCGGCGTCCCGCCCACGGGTGCATCCAGCGCGTACAGGACGTAGACGTACGGCTGGGCGGGAAACTGCGGATGGAGGGCGAGGCCGAGCAGGCCCCGGTCCCAGTGGTTGTAGACCTTCTCCTCGAGATGGGCGAACTCGGTCGGCGTGGTGTCCGAGAGGTTGTCGAACACCAGGATCCGCCCGCTCTGTTCGGCCACGAACACCCGCCCATCCGGCGCGAAACGCACCGCGGTCGGACGGGTGAGCCCGGTGAAGACCGGCGCTTCGAGGAACCCCGGCGCCAGCGTGGCCAGCGCCCGCGGCGCCCTCTCGACCGCCCCGGTTCGGCCGCGCGCCCCCCCGGGGTCGCCCCTGTGCATGCACCCGGTGCCGATGAGCGCCGCGAGCAGCGGGAGCAGGACCGCTGTGCGGCAGCGAATGGAGTCAGGGCCGCTGGTTTCCACGCTGCGCCCGCGAAAGTAGATCATTTCGCTGCGCGCGAATAGCTCGGTCGAGCACGCAAAGCGCGCGCGCCACGCGGCGGACGGAGCGGCACGTGACGGGGGTTCTGTGCGGCGACTTTCGAGGTGTGAACAGCGCCGCTCGCGTGGCGATCACGGAAGCTGCCGAAAACGTTGGTTCGCGCTGCGGGATCGGCCACGAGCCTCGCGGCATCGGCTCCGGGGATCCCTGCAGGGCAGCGAACAAAAGCTGCAGCTAACGAGGCAGCGCGAGAACATGAGCTCTGAGCCCCCAAGTAAAAATGTCGGAGCCCGGATGTGGTTAGGAGTGGTTTTCTCGCGCGGGTTTTGCCAGTATGCCGCTTGCGCAACCGGACTGGCGAGTTTCTCGCTGGCCCTGGCCCCGGCGTCATTCTGTCCGTTTAGTCGCCGCGCGGGCCCGCTAATTGGAGGCTCGCCAGTTTGATGATCCTCCAGTATCCGAGCCTCAAACGGGTTAGTTCGTCTGGCCTAGGCTAAGAGCTCCTTTCTGGCCCCGGCAAAAGCGGAGGAGGCCGACACGGGTGGGGTTGGTGGAATAACCATCCAGGTCCGCCGACGGACCAAAAAGCGGAGAAAATCATGCGCAGCAAACGCCACCTTCTGTGGGGGCCGGCGATCAGCTTGGTCGCAATAGTGGCCTGCAACGATCCTTTCGGTTTTGACAATTCGAAGCAATCTGGTGGAACCCCGGAGGGCACGCCGCCCGTAATGTTGCCGCCAGGTACACCGTCCACACCTCCTCCTGGTACCCCGACGTATCCGCCACCAGGCATGAATCCGCCGCCGGGGATGACCCCGCCGCCGCCGCCGGGCATGACGCCGCCGCCGGTCTCGAACCCGCCGCCGGGCATGACGCCGCCGCCCCCGGGCATGACCCCGCCGCCGCCGCCGGGCATGACG
>JBKPRZ010000207.1:0-13127 GCA_046734815.1 Myxococcota bacterium
ATCAACCTGGACGGCGCGGTCAAGGGGCGGGCCTTCAACAACCTGATCTATGGCAACGGTCGGGGCGGCTTCGTGCTGTGGCAGGGCAACGGCAACTCGTCGGCCAACGACAACGTCTTTTACAACAACACCGTCTACAACCCGAACGGGGACAAGGCCGCCTTCATCTTCTACAACGGCGCCTCGAACAACCTGGTGTTCAACAACATCCTCTACTCCAAGTCCGGCGGCATCGAGGTGGACGAGGACGCCGGCAAGGGGAACAAGCACGACTACAACCTGGTCGCCTCGGTGGTGGTCAACGAGCGCAAGGCCAAGCTGGCCGCCAACGAGTCCTCCCCGCCGGTGGAAGCGATCTTCGTCGACCCGGCCAAGGGCAACCTGCGCCCGAGGCCCGACTCCCCGTCGGTGAAGAAGGGCGCCCCCAGCTTCGCCGGGCGCAACGTGCACCCGACCGACCTGGACGGGCGCCCCCGCCCCCAGTCCACCCCGCCGGACATCGGCTGCTACGAGTCGTCGCCGACCGCGCAGCGGTGAACGGCGGTCCTCGAAGCTACGGCTGCGGTGTCAGGTCGGTCAGGCCGTAGCCCCGGCCGAACTGGCGCCGCAGCACCCGCTGGTTCACCCAGACGGTCTTGCGCAGGTTCGGTAGCCATACCTGGTAGTCGACGGGCAGCTCGGGCAGTCGCGACTCGGCGCTGAAGGGCGCGTCGCCCGCGTGGATCTGCCGGTCAATCCTGAGGATGCGTGTGAATACGTGGTGCAGATGCTGCGCCGGCGATTGGCCGTCCGGTCCTGGCAGGATCCGGTAACCGGTGATCACGGCCTCCTGCTTGGTCAGGCCTGGCTCCCGCGGATCGTAGGCGCGGATCGCCGGAGCGTCCGGTTGGGGCGCGTCCGCGGCCACGACCAGGGCGTTGTTTTCCCAGCAGGCGCAGTTGATGGCCTGGCCCCCCTCCACGGTCAGCCAGGACAGCCAGTTGGTCGTGTCCTCACCCAGGTACACCGAACGGCGCAGGTTGGTCAGCGTCGTCCACCTGAACTGCCGGTCGCCCTGGGATTGCGGCCAGTTGGTCTCCAGCCGCTGTCGGTCGATGAGGTCCCTCGGTCTGTCGTCCTGGCCGCAGCCGTTGGACCACATCCCCCGCAGGCTCGTGTACAGCTCGACGCTAGGCGTTTCACCCTCCTTCAGACGCCCGATCAGGCCGTCACGGATCGGAGGTACGGCAGGCTGTCCCTCGTCGCAGCCGTGCCTCTCGAAGTAGTGGTCCACGTGGTGGGCCTGCGCCTGCGCATCGTCGCGGAACGTCTGCCCCAGAAGGTGCGCCCGCTGGCCTCGAATCGCGTGCACGATCCAGACATCCTCCGGGGACTGCGGCGGCTGGCGGAGATCGTCGGGTGCCGGCAGCACGCGATCCGATTCCAGCTTGAAGTCCGGCGGCACCGGGGTGCCGGGCGGCTGCATGGTGATGTCTTTGGACATGTTTTCCCCCTTCGACTGAAATCAGCGGACGCTCAGTTGAACACGACCACCTGCCGCGCCCATTCCCGCGGCCGGGGCATGTTGCGACCGATGCGCGCGTCGCGGACGGCGACCGCCGGGGACGCCCCCCGGCGGATCTGGTCCACCACTGCATTGAAAAACGTCTGAGCTTCCAGATCTTCCACCGGCTCGGGCGAGGCCACCACCGCGCTGGCCCCCGCCTCCATGAAGGCCCAGGGCAGGCTGAACGACAGGGGACCGTACCGGGGAGCGAGGGCCGCCTGACAGGCGCCCAGCACCACCAGCGGCGCCCGCGGCAGCCGGGCGGCGACGATCTGGTCGACGGTCAGAAAGGCATTCCCGTCGGCTCCCGGCGTGAGCACCAGCGCGGTGGCGTCCGAGAGCTTGCGATCCACGATGCCGTGGACGTGAAGCTCGATCTCGTCGTGGGCCGGCAGCTCGCGCAGCACGCGCTCGGGCGTGGCCAGCCTTCCCGACAGTGCGGTGACGCCGTCGTCCTTCGCCCCGGCGCCTGCCCCTCTGGCCAGCACCCGCCTCAGCCGGGGCAGCCGCAGCGGCTCGGGTGTATCGACGTCCGAGACGACCAGGCGCCGCTCGGCCGCCGGATGCCAGGTGCGCGGCGCCGGCGCGCTCACGTAGTACCAGGCCATCGCGTCCGGCAACATGCGGGCGGATCCGTGCAGCGGTGGCGTGGCCAGCACCTTGACCACCTCGCACCCGCTCAGCTGTCTCGACAGGCGCTCGGGCACCAGGCCGGCGCGCTCCAGCTCCGGTCCCACCTCCCGGAACTCGCCATCCATCCGCGATCCGCCGTCGCGCAGGGCGATGATCAGGCGCGGGAAGTCCAGCGCCACCGCCACCGTGCAGGGCTGTCCGCGCGGGACCTTCTGGAAATCGGCGAGCAGGTCCAGGACCTCGCCGTGGGCCCCCCGCCCCCCCGCCTCGGACATCAGGGCCAGGTAAGCCATGTCGCGCGCCTTGGTGGCGTCGACGTTGGGCCCGGGCACCGCCTCGCCCTGCGCGATCGCCTGTCGCAGCAGCGCACGCGCACGCGCGGCGTCCCGCAGCACCAGCGCGCTGCCCTCGATCATGTCGGCCAGCGGCAAGGTGGCCTCTCCCAGCTGTCCGGGCGCCGCCCGCACCGCCGCCAGGGTCTGGTCCAGCAGGCGCAGGCTGTCCGGGTAGCGGCTGTCGGGCTGCCGCGCCAGCTCGGCCAGCACCGCCGCCCCGGTCAGCTCGTAGCGAGGTTTGCCGTCCTGGCAATCCTGCACCTCCGACAGCAGCTTCCAGGCCCGTTCCAGGTCCACGTCGTCGAGCGCGGTGTCGGCCAGCACCTGGCGCGCGGCCCTCACCGAGCCGCACGGCTCGCCCAGCAGGACCACCTCTTCCAGGTAGGCGCGGGCCAGCGGAAAGGCGTCGCGCGCGTTCTCCATCTGACCGAGCAGCGCGTAGACGTACCCCTCCCAGCTGAACAGCCCCGAGTCCCGAATCGCCCGCAGCACGTCCAGAGCCGCGGCGCGGGTGGCCTGGATCTGCTGCTGGACCAGGTGGGTGAAGGTCAGCAGCACCCGCTGCTCGATGCAGGACGCCCGCGCCTTGATCCGATCGCACCGTTCGATGGAGGCCAGAAGATACGCCCGCGCCTGATCGTACCGGGTGGCCCCGTACAGCGTCCGCGCCTGGAAGTAGTCGTCACTGGAGGAAAGCCAGGGGTCTCCCGCGCTCTGCACCAGCCGGGCCCGCTCGGTCGCGTAGTCCCGTCGCGACGGCGCCAGCCTCAGCGCCCCCAGCCGGATGTCCCTGCACACGCCTGCGTTCAGCCGCCGCAGCAGCGCCTGCAACTCGGGCTCGGGCACCGATTCTCTCGCCTGCACCGGGCGGTAGGCCTCCACGCAGCGCCGGCGCTGACGGAAGTCGCTGCCCGCGACCCGCAGGACGTAGTCAGTCAGCGAAGTTCCGCCGTACCAGGCATCCAGCTCGCGCGCCAGCGGCAGGAAGCGCTGGACCTCCGCGGCCGATGATGACGAGCGCACCGCCTCGTACAGGTTCTGCCGGACCAGGTCCGGAAAATCGCGCACCACCGACGCGGACGGCAGCTCGTGGGCCAGCCCCAGCTTGCGGCTGCTGTCCCGCGCGGCCCTGAAATCGGCGCGGGCCCGGGCGTGCTGAGCGGCGATCTCGTCGGCGCGCCGGCTGGCCTCCTGCGACCATCCCGGTTCACCCGCACGCGCTACCGCCCGGAAGTCGGCGGCCGCGCCCAGCGACAGCCCCATCTTTTGCAGAGCCAGCCCGCGGTTCCACAGCGCCTGGACGTGTCCCGGCTGCAGCTTGAGGGCCCGGTCCACCAGCGCCAGCGCCTCCTCGGCGTTGCCTCGACCCTGCAGCGCCAGCGCGGCGCGATCGCTGCTGGCGCTGGCGCCCAGGGTGCCGTGCTGAAGACGCGCCAGCTGCGATTCGGCCTGGGAGAACACCCCCGCCAGCGCATACAGCGTCGCCACCCCGTGCAGATCGCCGACCCGTTCGCGCTCGAGCAGGTCCTTGAAGGACAGCGCACGGGGACCGCTCGCTTCCGTGCGCAGCGGCGAGTAGGGGCGGTGGCGATCCGCCGGTGCATAGCTCAGGCGCGCCTCGAACGGGCGCAGCGCACCCGCCGAGAACAGCGCTTCGGGCGCGACCGGCGCCCCCGCCCGCGGGCTCGCCCTCATCGGACCGAACCGGTGTGCGCCCAGCAGTACGATCGCCAGGAGCAGCGTCTCGACGACGCTGATCACCCACGCCGGGCGCGCGCGACGCACCCCGCGTCCCGACCGATCGCCGGCCTCAGCCCACGTCCTGGCCACGTCGTCACCCGAACGGGCGACGGCGGGGATTATTCCCCGATCAGTGGATCTCCGGCTCGCTGGTGGGGTGCGTGCCCTCGAGGAAGTCGAAGTCGCAGCCCTTCTCGGCCTGGGTGATGTGACGGGCGAACATGGCACCGTAGCCGCGCTCGTAGCGCGGGGCGGGTGGTTTCCAGGCCGCCCGGCGTCGCGCCAGCTCGGCCTCGTCGACCTTGATGTCCAGCCGCCGGTTGGGGACGTCGAGAGACACCAGGTCACCCTCGCGCAGCAGCGCCAGCGGGCCACCCACGTACGACTCGGGCGAGACGTGCAGCACGCAGGTGCCGTAGCTGGTGCCGCTCATGCGCGCGTCGGAGATGCGAACCATGTCCCGCACGCCCTGGCGCAGCAGCTTCTTCGGGATCGGCAACATGCCCCACTCGGGGAAGCCCGGGCCGCCCAGCGGGCCGGCGTTGCGCAGCACCAGCACCGAGTCTGCCGTCACCGCCAGCGACTCGTCGTCGATCCGGCGCTCGAGGTCGTTGTAGTCCTCGAACACCACCGCCGGGCCCGTGTGGGTGAGCAGCCGGGCCTCGCAGGCGCTGGTCTTGATCACCGCCCCGTTGGGCGCCAGCGACCCGCGCACCACCGCCAGCCCTCCTTCCTGCGACAGCGCCTCGGCCCGCGACCGGATGACGTCCTTGTTGTACACCCGCGCGCCGGCGATGTTCTCGCCCAGGGTCTGGCCGGTGACCGTCCGCTCGCTCAGGTGGAGCAGGTCCTTCAGCTCGCCCAGCAGCGCCGGCAGCCCGCCCGCGTAGAAGAAGTCCTCCATGAGGTACTTGCCCGAAGGACGCAGGTTGCAGATCAGCGGCGTCTTCTTCGAGAAGGCATCGTAGTCATCCAGCGACAGCGGCACCCCCGCCCGCCCGGCCATCGCGATCAGGTGCACCAGCGCGTTGGTCGACCCGCCCACCGCCATCGTCACGGTGATCGCGTTCTCGAACGACTTGCGCGTGAGGATGTCTCGCGGCTTCAGATCCTCCCACACCATCTCCACGATCCGCCGCCCCGCCGCCGTCCCCATCCGCCCGTGGTTCGAATCGACCGCCGGGATCGACGAGGCGCCCGGCAGGCTCAGCCCCAGGCTCTCGGTGATGGCGGTCATGGTCGAGGCGGTGCCCATCACCATGCAGGTGCCGGGCGATCGGGCGATGCCGCCCTCGATCTCCTTCCAGTCCTGCTGGGTGATGGTCCCGGCCCGCAGCTCGGCCCAGTATTTCCAGACGTCGCTGCCGCTGCCCAGCACCTCGCCCCGCCAGTTCCCCCGCAGCATCGGCCCCGCCGGAAAATAGATGGTCGGCAGGTTCACGCTGGTGGCGCCCATGACCAGCGCGGGCGTGGTCTTGTCACAGCCGCCCATCAGCACCGCCCCGTCGATGGGATACGAGCGCAGCTGCTCCTCGGTCTCCATCGCCAGCAGGTTGCGGTACAGCATCGTCGACGGCTTCTGGAAGTTCTCCGACAGCGAGATGGCCGGCAGCTCGATGGGAAAGCCACCCGCCTGCCAGATGCCGCGCTTGATCTCCTCGGCCCGCACCCGGAAGTGCTGGTGGCAGGGGTTGATGTCGTTCCAGGTGTTGACGATCGCGATCACCGGCTTGCCGGCGTAGTCGGCGCGGTCGTAGCCCATCTGCGCCACCCGCGAGCGGTGGCCGAAGGCGCGGAGGTTCTCGACGCCGAACCAGCGGTGGCTGCGCAGCTCCTCGGGACGTTTTCTTCGCGGGCCCATCGCGCAGGTTCTACGCGAGGGCCCGGTCGGCGGCGAGCAGATCCTTCGCCGCCTGGGCCACCTCGGCGTGCTTGTCCGCGTCCAGGTTCGACAGCAGCGGCAAGATGGGCCCGGTGTCGGCAATGCCGGCCAGGCGCACGGCCTCGTGCAGCACGCGGATCGGCGAGTGGGCGTCGCGCCGGTCCTCCAGCGGGAGGTACGCCTCGCGGATGCGGGCCGCCGTCTCCCAGTCCTTGTCCTTGCACGCGCGCAGGATGCGCATCGACCCGCGCGGCCCCACGCAGACCGATCCGGAGGTGAACCCCTGCAGTCCGAAGTCGCGCAGGTGCACGATCACCGGCCGCTCGCCGATGCCGCTGACGATGTAGCGGCGATCGACGATCTCGACCAGCCGCTTGAGGAAGGCGTCCTCGCGCGGGTCGGTGCGCACGATCGCGTATTTGATCGCCGCCACCAGCCCGTCGTCGACCAGCCCCTTGATGCCTTCGGGGGTCAGATATCCCTCGGCCTTGACGTAGACGATCACCGGCTTGCCCAGCGCCTCGGCGAAGCGCCGGATGCCGGTGGTGGCCCCGGCCGGGGTCATGGGGAAGGTCATCGGCAGCACCATCGCCGTCGGGAAGGCGCGGGTCTTCAGCACCGCCGCCTGGTCGACCAGCCGCCCGTAGTCCGGCCCCACCGACGGGATCACCCAGGTGCGGGGCGCCGCCAGCTCGGCCAGCTGGTCCAGGACCGACGCGTATTCGTGAAGACCGATGTTGTAGAAGTTCGCGTTGCCCCCGTAGAGCAGGGTCGTGACGCCCCCCGCCTCGATGTGCCGGATCAGCGACAAGTTCGCGTCGCGGCTGAAGGTGAGATCGGCGTTGCGCGCCAGCGGCGGCACCGCCAGCACGGAGGCGGACAGATCGGCGAACGTGACAGCGTCGGTCTTCATGACGATCGTCGCTTGTACTACGGACCCCGGCGGCCTCACAAGCGCACCGCCGCGCCCATTTTACGCCGACAGTTATGGTATAGAGTGCCGCGACTTCGCCATGGGCCTGCTGGACCTGTTCTCGAAAGACAAACGCGACGAACGCGCCCGCACCAAGAACATCGAGCGTGCGGTGAACAAGCACGCGCAATCGATCGACCGGATGAAGGCGCTGGAAGCGCTGGCCAACGACGGCTCCACCGACGCGCTCTATGGCCTGTTGCGTCGGTTCGGCATGCACTATCACAAGAGCATCGAGGACGAGCAGGAGAAGGACTGGGCCTTCGATGCCCTCCTGTCCAAGGGCAAGGACGTCCTGCCGGCGGTGCGTCGCTATCTCATCTCGGCCGATTCGATCTCGTGGCCGCTGCGCCTGCTGGCCAAGGTCGCCGACAAGGAAGAGGAGGTGCAGGCCCTGGAGGAGGTCCTGGCCCGGCACGAGCCCGGCTACGAACGCGACCCCACCAAGAAGGTCCAGCTGCTCAGCCACCTGGGCGCCTTCAAGCACGACAAGGCGGCGGCGCTGATCGTGCCCTATCTGAAGGACATGGACGAAGGCGTGCGCTTCGCCGCGGTCGAGGCGCTGCTGCGCCAGAAACGGGAGGAGCCGGCGCGCGAGCCGCTGCTCGAGCTGTTCGTGGACGACGCCGAGGAGAGCCTGCGCATCCGCATCCGCATCTGTGAAGGGTTCGCCGACCTGGGCTGGCTGGTGCATGGCCACCGCGGCGGCGTCGAGAAGAAGCTGCCCGACGCTTTCCAGCTGGACCGCGAGGGGCACATCAAGCGAAAGCCTTCCTCCTAGCCTCAGTCAGGACCCCACCCGTGCCCAGACGAGAAGACATCAAGAGTGTGCTGCTCATAGGTTCGGGCCCGATCGTCATCGGGCAGGCCTGCGAGTTCGACTATTCCGGCACCCAGGGGGTCAAGGCGCTGAAGGAGGAGGGCTTCCGGGTCATCCTCGTCAACTCCAACCCGGCCACGATCATGACCGACCCCGAGCTGGCCGACCGCACCTACGTCGAGCCGCTCACCGTCGAGATGGTCGAGAAGATCATCGCCCGCGAGCGCCCCGACGCGCTGTTGCCCACCCTGGGCGGGCAGACCGCCCTGAACCTGACGGTCGAGCTGGCCAAGGCCGGGGTGCTCGAGCGCTACGGGGTCAAGCTGATCGGCGCCCAGCTGGCCGCCATCGAGAAGGCCGAGGACCGCGAGCTGTTCAAGAAGGCCATGCAGAAGATCGGCCTTCAGGTTCCGCTGTCGGGCTACGCGCGCTCGCTGGAGGAGGCCCACGCCATCCAGAAGGACATCGCCGGCGCCGGCCAGGGTTTCCCCGTCATCCTGCGGCCCTCCTTCACGCTGGGTGGCTCGGGCGCGGCGGTGGCCTGGAACGCCGAGGAATTCGACAGCAAGGTGCTGTGGGGGCTGCAGCAGAGCCCGCGCGGCGAGGTGCTGGTCGAGCAGTCGGTCCTGGGCTGGAAGGAATACGAGCTGGAGATCATGCGTGACCGCCACGACAACGCGGTCATCGTCTGCTCGATCGAGAACTTCGACCCGATGGGCATCCACACCGGCGATTCGATAACCATCGCGCCGGCCATGACCCTGACCGACAAGGAGTACCAGGTCATGCGCGACGCCGCCATCGCGGTCATCCGCGAGATCGGCGTCGAGACCGGCGGGTCGAACATCCAGTTCGCGGTGAACCCCGAAAACGGCCAGATGGTCGTGATCGAGATGAACCCGCGCGTGTCGCGCAGCTCGGCGCTGGCCTCCAAGGCCACCGGTTTCCCCATCGCCAAGATCGCCACCAAGCTGGCCATCGGCTACACCTTGGACGAGATCCCCAACGACATCACCCGCGAGACCCCCTCCTGCTTCGAGCCGACCATCGATTACGTGGTCACCAAGGTCCCGCGCTTTGCCTTCGAGAAGTTCCCCGGCGCCGACGCCACCCTGGGCCCGCAGATGAAGTCGGTGGGCGAGGTGATGGCCATCGGCCGCACCTTCAAGGAGTCGCTGGGCAAGGCCCTGCGCTCGCTGGAGACCGGCCGCTGGGGCCTCGACCTCGAACGTGTCCCCTCGCTGGACGAGCTGAAGCGCGCCATCGCCGTGGCCGGGCCCGACCGCCTGTGGCAGCTGGCCGAGGCGCTGCGCCTGGGGCTGTCGCAGGAGGAGGCCTTCAAGCTGACCTCCATCGACCCCTGGTTCCTGACCCAGCTGGGCCAGCTGGTCGACGAGGACGAATCGGTCCGCCGCGCCGGCGCCGCCGTGCTGGAGGACCGCGCGGCCCTGGAGCGGGCCAAGCGCCTGGGGATGTCCGACCGCCGGATCATGAAGCTGGCCGGGGTGAAGGAGGAGGACGTCCGCCGCGCCCGCCACCGCTTCGGCCTGCGCCCGGTCTACAAGCGCGTCGACACCTGCGCCGCCGAGTTCGACGCCGGCACGCCGTATCTCTACAGCACCTACGAGTCGGGCACCGAATGCGAGGCCCGGCCCACCGACCGCAAGAAGGTGATCATCCTGGGCGGCGGGCCCAACCGCATCGGCCAGGGCATCGAGTTCGACTACTGCTGCGTGCACGCGGTGATGGCCCTGCGCGAGGCGGGCTACGAGACCATCATGGTCAACTGCAACCCCGAGACCGTGTCGACCGACTACGACACCTCGGACCGGCTGTACTTCGAGCCGCTGACCCGCGAGGACGTCCTCGAGATCGTCGACATCGAGAAGCCCCTCGGTGTCATCGTGACCTTCGGCGGACAGACGCCGCTGCGGCTGGCGGTGCCGCTGCAGAAGGCCGGGGTGCCGTTGCTGGGCACCAGCGCCGACGCCATCGACCGCGCCGAGGACCGGCAGCGCTTCGGCGATCTGGTCAAGAAGCTGAACCTGCGCGCCCCCGCCTGGGGCACCGCCCACGGCCTGGCCCAGGCGCGCGCGGTGGCGGAGAAGATCGGCTACCCGGTGATGGTGCGGCCGTCGTACGTGCTGGGCGGGCGGGCCATGCAGATCGTCAGCGACGCCTCCGACCTCGAGCACTTCGTGAACCAGGCCTTCGAGGCCTCGCGCCGCGAGAGCCTGGCCGGGGGCAGCGGCGCCGGCGACGAGGCGGCGCCCATCCTGGTCGACCAGTTCCTGCGCGACGCCATCGAGGTGGACGTCGACGTGGTCGCCGACGGCCAGCAGGCCATCATCGGCGGGGTGATGGAGCACATCGAGGAGGCGGGCATCCACTCGGGCGACTCGGCCTGCGCCCTGCCCCCATTCTCGCTGGCCCCGAGCATCATCGAGGAGATCAAGAGCCAGGCCCGCGCGCTGGCGCGCGAGCTGGACGTGCGCGGCCTGATGAACATCCAGTTCGCGGTCCCGCGCGACGGCCGGGGCGTGTTCATCCTGGAGGTGAACCCGCGCGCCTCGCGCACGGTCCCCTTCGTCTCCAAGGTCACCGGGGTGCCGCTGGCCAAGATCGCCGCCCGCATCGCGGTGGGGCACACCTTGCGCGACATGGGGGTCAAGGAGGTCACCCCCCGGCACATCGCGGTCAAGGAGGCGGTCTTCCCCTTCGTGAAGTTCCCCGGGGTGGACACCCTGCTGGGCCCCGAGATGCGCTCGACCGGCGAGGTCATGGGCATTGACCGCAGCTTCGACGCCGCCTTCGCCAAGAGCCAGATCGCCGCCGGCACGCGCATCACCGTCCCGGCGCCCGGCAACGGCGCCCGTCAGACCGCCTTCCTGTCGCTGCAAGATGCGGACAAGGCCGGAGCGGTGGGGCTGGCCCAGGGCCTGCGGCAGCTGGGGTTCGCCCTGCTGGCCACCGACGGGACTTACCAGCACCTGCGCGAGGGTGGTCTGGAGGTCGAGCGGGTCAACAAGGTCCGGGAGGGGCGCCCCCACTGCGTCGACCGGATGCTCGACGGCGGGGTGCACCTGGTGATCAACACCGTGGGCGGAGCCGAGTCCCGGCGCGATTCGTTCTCCCTGCGGCGGACCGCCCTGCAACGCGGGCTGCCCTACTTCACCACCTTGTCCGGGGCGCGCGCGGCCGTCGCGGCGCTGGGCAAGTTGAAAGCGGGTGCACTCGAGGTCTGCTCGCTGCAAGAATTCCAGAAGCTCACCTAGCTAGTTGGAGGCGGGAACGAGATGGCAAGCGATCGGATACCGATGACCCCGCGCGGCCTGCGCGTGTTGCGCGAGGAACTGAAGCACCTGCGCGAGGTGGAACGTCCCAAGAACGTGCGCGACATCGAGGAGGCGCGCGCCCACGGCGACCTGCGCGAGAACGCCGAATTCTCCGCCGCCAAGGAGCGCCAGGCCTTCATCGAGGGGCGCAGCCGCGAGCTGGACGGGATGATCGCCCTGTCAGACGTGATCGATCCCGCCAAGCTGTCCGGGTCGCGGGTGGTGTTCGGCGCCACCGTGCGCCTGGCCGACAGCGACACCGGCGAGGAAACGACCTACACGATCGTCGGCGACCACGAGGCCGACATCAAGCAGAACCGGCTGGCCATCGGCGCGCCGCTGGCCCGGGCCATGATCGGCCGCGAAGAGGGCGACACCGTGGTCCTGCGCAACCTGAAAGGCTCGCGGGAGTATCAAATCGTCGAGGTACGCTTCGAACCGTGTGAATGAGCGGGGGGCGGTGACTGCAGATCGAGGAGGATCGGCGCCCCCTCACCCGCCGAGCCTGCCGGCTCGGCGGCCTCTCCCCGATGGGGAGAGGCTGGGTCAGAGGCTAGGTTACAAGTCGCGTCGCCTGGCCTGGACCAGCGCCGTCATCCACGGCCTCGTCCACGCGTCCATGTTGCTGCTGCCGACGTTGCTGGGGGATCTGCAGCGCGCCTTTCATGTGTCGCTGCTGCGCCTGCTGGCGGTGGCGAATGCGATGTATTTCGTCTACGCGGTGGCGGCGGTGTGGGCTGGATTCCTGGCCGACCGCTTCGGGTCGGGCCGCATGCTGGTGATCGCCGCGGCCGGCTGCGGGCTGTCGCTGCTGGCGGTCGCGGCCGCGCCCAGCTTCTGGGTGCTGGCCCTGGGGCTGGTGTCGCTGGGCCTGTGCGCGGGGGTGTATCACCCCAGCGGCCTGTCGCTGCTCTCGCGGGGCGTGGCCTCCGGGGAACGGGGGCGCGCGATGGGCATCCACGGCGCGGGCGGCAACCTGGGTGAAGGGATCGCTCCCACCTGGGCGCGTGTGTTCGCCACCGCCCTGCACTGGCGGGCCGGCTTCGTGGCGGCGGGCGCGCTGTCGTTTGCCTGTGCCTTGCTGGCCAGCACCTTGCCCGCCGACGACGCGCGCCGGGGCCCCCACGCGCACGCGCACGCGCCCGCCCCTGCACAGCGGCGGTCGTTCGTCGAGACCCTGGCCGCCTTCGGCCGGGTCCTGCGCGAGTTCGTCCGCGATCGGCGCCTGCGCTGGCTGCTGCTGTCGATGATCGCAATCGCCTTCGTGTACCGCGGCTTTCTCACCTTCATCTCCCTGCACCTGGCCGACGGCGTCGGCGGCGGCGCGCGCGCGTCGTACGTGATGTCCGCGGCCCTGCTGGTGGGCATGGTCGGCCAGCGCGTGGGCGGCGAGCTCGCGGACAGGCGCTCGCCCGAACCGCTGTACCTGCTGCTGGCGGCGCTGCCGGTGCCGGTGCTGCTGCTTCTGGGCGTGAGCAGCGGGGCGGTGGCGGTGCTGTCGGCCGTCGTGTTCGGCTTCGTCTGGGCGCTGTCCCAGCCGGTGGCCAACGCCCTCATCGCCCACTACGGCCCCTCCGGCGACCACGGCCTGCTGTACGGCATCCAGTTCGCCGCCACCTTCGGGGTGGGCTCGTTCGCCACCACCTTCGGCGCCTTCCTGGTGAGCGAGGGGGGGACCCGCGCCGTGTTCCTGGGGCTGGCCGGGGTGGCGCTGCTGTCGGTGCTGGCGGTGGCTGCCCTGGTACGCGCGGCGGCCCGGGCGCCTCGCTAGCCGGCGGTCGACCGATCGGCGATCGGGCCGTCGCCCGCGTCCGAGGGCGCGGTGTCCGCCGCGCCGTCGGTGCCGGGAGCGTCGCCAGCGGC
>JBKPRZ010000208.1:0-9265 GCA_046734815.1 Myxococcota bacterium
CCATCGAGGCGGGCGCGCCACCCGCCGCCGCCCCGGCGCCCGAGCGCCACCCGCTCGGTGTCACCGCGCGCGGCCAGCTGATCGCAACCACCGACGCGAAGATCGGTCGCCACATCCTGGTCGAGGAGCTGGCGCAGCCGCTCTCACCCGGCGCCTTCGAGGCGCTCAAGCGGCTGGCGCGGGCGGGCGGTCCGCACGTGCAGCGGGTGCTGGCCCTGGAAGAGGGCGGCAGCGCCATCGTGTACGAGAGCATCGAGGGCGAGAGCGTGCCCGCGGGGGCGCTGCACGCGGACGAGGCGCGGCGGCTGGAGGAGAGCTGGGCGGCGCTGGCCTCGGCGGGCCTGTATGCATCGCCCCGCCACCCGGTCGTGCGCACCGCCGGCGGGCCGGTGATCCTGGTCGTGTTCCCCCAACCCGTGGGTTATGGTCAGGCCGCGTGAGATGTCTGGCAACCGGCCTCGTTCTGCTGGCGATCGGCGGTTGCGACGGCGACCTGGAGCCGATGGTCGCGGCGCGCACGGCGCGCACGGTGCGCATCAGCGAGGCGCCCGCCGAGATCGTTGGCAGCGGCGCCAGCAGCTGCTCGCATGATCCGGCCTCGTCGCAGCGCTGGTGCGCCTTCGCGCGCGGCGCCGAGCTATGGGCCTTCGAGGTCGGGCAAGCGATGGCCGGCGCACGCTGCGACGGCAGCAGCCCCCACTGCCTGAAGCTGACCGGCGAGCTGTGGACCGGCCAGCCCCTGTTTCCGCCCTCGCACCCCAGCGGCCACGGCTTCGACGGCGACACCTTGATCTTCTACGCGCGCTCGAGCACCGGCAACACCGACGCCGGCTACCTGGGCCCGGTGCAGGGCTGGCGGCCGGGGGCGGGCGCCCCGCGCGTGCTGACCGGGCCCCAGGGACGGGTGTGCATCGGCCACCCGCGATCCAGCGGGGTGATCTGCGTGGACAACCAGCGCGGCTCGGGCGGGCAGATCGCGTTCGATCTGCTGGCCGGCCGCTTCGCCCCGGACGCAGTCTCGCCGCTGCCGCTGATCGCGACCGTGCGTCCCATCGACGACCAGGGCGACCGGATGTGGCAGGTGGGTTTCTCGCCCGACGGCAGCCACTTCGCCCTTTCGGATCAGGTGCCCGACGGGGCCAAGATGCAGCGGCTCCGGGTGGTGGAGAGCACCGGGCTCGGCCAGGCGCCGCTGCGCGAGCTGCTGCGCGACGTCTCGTCGTGGCAGTGGTCGCCCGACGGACGGCAGCTGTATTACCTGCGCGGCTTCAACTACGGCGCCGGCGCTGGCGACGCCGGTACCTTGACCGCGGTGGACTTCCCCTCCGGCGAGAACCCGCGCGAGCTGCAGCCGCGGGTGGGCCGCTTCGAGGTCTACGGCGAGCCCGGCCGCCCCACCCGCGCGCTGGGCGTCTACCAGGACCTGCGCGGCTTCGCCGGCCGCTTCGGGTTGCTCTCCGACCCCAGCGCGGCGGGGCCGCTGGTCGCGCTGGGCGACAAGGTGCAGGACGCGCTGGTCTCGCCCGACCTGAGCCACAGCCTGCTGATCGACGAGGACGACGACGAGAATCTGGCCTCGTTTGTCGCCCGCACCGATGGCAGCGGCCGCTGCCGGATCGCCGCCCACCCCGGGCACACCGTGTTCGCCCCCACCTTCCTCACCTCCCCGGCGCGGCTGCTGTGGGCCGAGGAGGCGGCCGACAACCCGCTTTACACCGAGGGCTGGCTGGGCGACCCCGACAGCTGCCAGGTGGGCCCGCGCTTCTCGGCGAAGCTGGCCTACTACCAGAACACACGTCGCGGCCTGCTGTGGGGAGACGAGGACGACACCCCCGCGACCATGACCCTGCACCACGCCCGCTTCACCGGCGCGGCCCTGGATCTGGAAAAGGCCACCGAGCTCCGCCGGAACATGGACACGAAGGTGGCGGTCGTCGACGGCGGTTACGTCCTTTACACCGTCAGCGTGGGCGCCCCAGAAGAGACGGGCCTGTTCCTGCACGGGCCCGTCGACTGACGGGCACGCGAGCCAGTGCCAGCAACGCCAGAGCGGCGGCCAGCGCTAGCGTCGAGAACGGGCCGCCGGCGGGCACCGCGACGGCGGCCGGACACACGACGGGCACGGGGCTGGGCAGCGTGCGGCTGGTGGTGGTGCCGTCTCCCAGCTCGCCCAGCTCGTTGTCGCCCCAGCAGGTCAGCGCCCCGCCCGCCTCGATCGCGCAGACGTGCCAGCCGTAGCTGGAGACCTCGCTGACCCGATCCGCCAGAGCGGTCACCGCCACCGGCGTGTGCGCGTCCAGGTCGTTGCCCACGCCGAGCTGGCCGTACCCGTTGTAGCCCCAGCACCACAACGTGCTGTCGGTCTTCATCGCGCAGCTGTGCCAGGCGCCCAGCCGGATCGACCGCACCGCGGAGAGGCCGCTGACCGCTGCCGGGGTCGCGTGCGCGGTGGTGGTCCCGTCGCCCAGCTGCCCGCTGGCGTTGTCGCCCCAGCACCACAGGCTACCGTCGGTCTTGCGCGCGCAGCTGTGTTCCTCGCCGGCCGACAGACCGGCCACGTTCGCCGTCAAACCGGTGACGGCGGTCGGGCTGGAGCGCGAGGTGCTGGTGCCATCGCCCAGCTGGCCGAAACCGTTCCAGCCCCAGCACCACAGGCTGCCGTCGCTCTTGCGCGCGCAGCTGTGCGCGCTGCCCAGCACCACCTCGGCCACCGCCGCGGACATGCCGCTCACCTGCACGGGGCCGAGGCGGGTGGTGGTGGTCCCGTCGCCCAGCTCGCCATCGGCGTTTTCGCCCCAGCACCAGAGGCTGCCATCGGACTTGCGCGCGCAGGTGTGCAGATCGCCGGTCGAGACCGAGGCGACCTGGCTGCCCAGGGCGGCCACCTGGACGGGGAGCGACCGGGTGGTGGTGGTCCCGTCGCCCAGCTGCCCGCTGCTGTTGTCGCCCCAGCACCACAGACTGCCGTCGGTCTTGCGCGCGCAGGTGTGACCGTCGCCGGCGGACACCTCCACCACCCCGCTGCCCAGCGCGGTCACCGGCACGGGGGTGAGCCGCGCGGCCGTGGTGCCGTCGCCCAGCTTGCCTCCGAAATTGTCGCCCCAGCACCACAACGTGCCGTCGCCGAGGATGGCGCAGCTGTGCCACTTGCCCGCCGAGATCTGCACCACGCAGCCGGCCCGCGCGGTGGGAGCGGCGACGACGAACGCGGCCAGCGCCGCCAGGACCACCAGCAGGTTCGACAGCGGGCGATTCAGTGCGCTCTCCCAGCTTCAGAAGACGATGGCGGCGATGCGCTGCCAGGACCAGTAGGCGGCGACCACGCCGATGGCGTACAGGGCCGGGCGGCGCGCGCCGCCGAGCCAGCGCTGCGACCAGCGCGTGCGGAGCAGCAGGAAGGTGACCAGCACCGTCAACAGCTGACCGATCTCGACCCCCACGTTGAAGGTGAGCAGGGCCAGGGGCAGGTGGCTCTCGGGCAACCCGACCGCCCTCAGCGCGCCGGCGAACCCCAGGCCGTGCACCAGCCCGAACAGGAACGACACCAGCGCGGGCAGGCGTCGGGCCAGGGTGTCGCGCGCCCGCAGGGCCTCGCTGGCCACCAGCACGATCGACATCGCGATCGACGCCTCGACCGGCGCGGGGCGCAGGCTGATCCACCCGAACACGCTGCAGGCCAGGGTCAGGCTGTGCGCCAAGGTGAACGCGGTGATGGTCCCGATCAGCCGCCGGCGGAAACCGACCAGGAACAGCAGCCCGGCCACGAACAGCAGATGGTCGATGCCGCCCAGGATGTGCTCGACACCCAGCACCAGGTACGCGCGCGCGATCTCGCCGCGGCCTCGACGGTCGTCGGCCGATCCGTAAAGCTGCACCTCCGGCTGCGCGCTGGTGAGGGTGTAGACCCGGCTGCTGCCGTCCAGCCAGAACACCTTGACCAGCGCCGCCGAATAGCCCTTCCCCACTCCCTCGACCGTCAACGCGCCCTTGAGGCCCGCGCGACCGCAGTGCAGGACGCTGGGTCCGGCGGTGCAGCTGTCCGGCCAGTGGGGGGTCAGGCCTTCGCCGGCCGCCCGCTTGTCGCTGGTCGCCGACCACTGCCACAGGAACTCGCCCGGCGAGGTCTCGCGCACCTCGATCTCGGCGATGGTCATCTCGTGCGCCCGCGCGGGGCGGGACAACAGAGCCGACAGCAGGACCAGCGCGGCCGCCAGCCCGGGGAGCGAGGAGAGCTTCATCTCCAGCCCGCTAGCGGGTCGCCTCGCGCACGATCTTGTACTTGCGGGCCAGCGCCCGTACCGCGGCGGTGCGCTGCTGGGCGGAGATGGCGTCGGTCCAGTCGTGAAACACCACCCCGCGCAAGGTCTGGAACACCGCCGGCCTGGCCGGGATGACCGCACCCAGGCGTATCGCCCGCCAGCCGTCACGCGTGCGCAGCGCCGCCCAGGTCCCGGGCGTCAGCTTCTCCAGCGCGCCGGCGAACTCGGCCCCGTAGCTCTGCACCAGGTTGGCGTGCGGCCGCCCCTTGAACACCCGCAGCCCCGCCCGGGCGTCGCCCGGGGTGCCGCGGTTCAGCTCGGCCACGAACGCCCGCACCGCCGCCTCGGCGCTGTCGCCCGACAGCGCCGCCTCCTCGAAGTCGTAACGGGCCGGTTCGTCGTACTTGTCGCGGTGGCTTTCGAACCAGTCCCGCAGGACCTTCTCGTCGACCGGCGGCAGCTTGACCTGGCTGTCGATCACGCTCAACGCCTTGAAGATCACCCGCTCGCGGATGGTGGGGTCGCCCCTGTCGACCTGCAGGGCCAGCCCCTCCCGGTACAGCACCTCGTTGTCCAGCCAGACCTGGCGCAGGGCTTCGAGCTCCTGCGGGTTGGGGTATTGACCGCGGGCCGACTTGAAGGTCTCGCGCGCCTCCTGGTCCACCTCGGCGCCGACGACGATCCGCCGTGGGTCGTCGGCGCGCGCGCTGACCGCCCGATCGAGCGCGAACAGCAGGCCGCCCGCGACGATGAAGTGCACGAGCGGCTCGCGCAGCCACCGGTGTCCGGAAGACCGGGCCCGTGGCTGCGCGAACGGATTTTCGATCATTCGACCCCGGCGACAGGCGACGAGCCGGTGACCTCGACGTAGACCGGGTTGCTGTAGAACCAGACGTCCGCCCAGGCCGCCACGTCGAAGGAGACCGCCCGCTGGCCCGCAATCGGGCTGCTGCCGTTGGCGGTGGCCATGTGGTCCGGGCAGCCGTCGAACTGGCTGTCGGCGCTGTGCGGGATGGTGCAGGGGATCCGCAACATGGTCCGGTCGGTGGCGTTGGTGAAGATGTCCGGCAGCGGGTTGCCGCTGGCGTCGGTCTCGAAGGGCACCGCCGGGGGCATGTTGGTGCCGCGCAGCCGCACGTATTGCGAGGCCGACACCGCCGGGATACGGAAGGTCATCACCAGGAAGGTGGTGCCGTCGAGCTCGGAGACCTTGGTCTTCCAGGCGCTGGCGCCGCTGCCGCTGAAGGTGCGGATGATTCCGGCGCTGACGTTCTTGGCTGCGGCCGGAACCACCGACAGGTCGGCGGTGGTGCCGTCGGGCTGCATCCAGGCGGTGTTGCGCGGCCACTCACCCGCGTAGTCCGGCGAGCCCGGCGTCTTGTAGCCGGAGACCAGGCCGCCGATCAGGTCGATGTGGTCCAGCACCGGCGCATTGATCGGCTGGGTGATGCCCACCTGCAACAGCGAGGGGTTGGCGAAGGTGTAGGGCGAGTAGTTGGTGCCGTCCGGGTCTCGCACCGCGATCCCCACCACGATGTCCCGGCCCGGCGGCACCACCAGCTTGCCGCCCATGGTGGCGCAGCCCTTGAAGTCCATGTCGGTGTTGTTCATGGCCGCGTTGGCGACCAGCGAGGCCACCGCCTGATCGGACCGGCCGCCGGGGGCGGGGTTGCCGATGCAGGCCACGAAGGCCAGCCGGTCGATGATCTGGCCGCCGGTGGTGAAGGTGTTGCCGGTGCGCAGGCCGTCGACGATGGTCTGGGGCCGCAGCTTGTCGGCGCCGTTGCGCACCAGGGTGTAGTTGCGCTGGTATTCACCCGGGAGGAAGTCCTGGGTGGTGCGCCGGTCGTCGGCGTTGAAGTTGCCGCGGTTGTGCCAGTCCGAGCTGGCGAAGAACCAGAAGTTGCGGCCCTCGCCCAGCAGCGCGTCCCACACGCCGCCGATCAGCGCGCCGTAGACCCCGGTGCCGCCGTAGGTGGTGCCGCCCACGCTGTCGGTGGGGACGCCGTCGATGGTGTTGCGGTTGCGGCGGTATTCACCGCGCTCGGCCGAGGCCCCGTGCCCCGGCTGCGTCTCCATCCCGAAGGCGACCTTGGGGGCCGCGTTGTTGAAGTCGCGCAGGTGCTCGACGTTGAACCCGTTGTTGCCGTTGGGGTTGAACTGGCCGGCGCGCTCGAGGTGGGCGGGCACGTAGTAGCTGGTCTGCGGGTGGAAGGCGGCCATCCACTTCAGCGCCTCCAGCGTCTTGGCGTGCCCGCGGTTGCCGCTGCCGGGGCCGCCAGCCGGGGTCAGTTTCTGGGCGGTGGGATTCCAGCTGGGGTCGGAGGCGTTGGCGCTGCCGGGGACCGAACAGTCCCAGCCGTTGGCGGCGCCGCGGCTGGTGTCGGCGTCGGCGCGGTCGAAGCAATATTCCCACTGGGCCAGCGCGGTCCCACTGCCCAGGGCGCTGTAACCCGGCGTGGTGGGCAGCGGCGCCGTGTCCAGCTCCTGGGGGATCTGACCGGTGATGACCGACATCGAGCTGTGCTCGTGGCCAGCGACCACCGACTCGACCCCCAGGAACAGGGGCAGGTTCTTCAAGGCGTTGAGGTACTCGATGAGCGGATACTGGAACTCCTGAATCGACTGCCAGCGCCACATGTTGCGGTTGGCGCCCGAGCCGGAGAGGTCACCCTTGGGCGTCACGCCCGAGTTCACCCAGGTGGTCTGCGGGCTCTGCCCGGGAACGAACGGGTAAGCGGGGGTGGCCAGGCTCTCGTCCTCGACCAGGGTGCAGTTGCGGTTGCCGTTGCCGCCGTGGCCGGCCTGGACGAACCAGTCCAGACCCCAGGGCGTATCGATCTTGTCGGTCGCCTTCTTGACCAGCTTCTGCATCGAGATCGAGCCGTCCGAGCAGGTGGTGTGGTTGTGGAAGTCGCCGGCCACGTAGTGACCGGGCGTCTTGGCGGTGGCGACCCGCGGCGCGGCGGTCAATGCGCTGGCGGCCAGCGCCGACACGAGGGCAATCTGCTGCTTGCAAAAGCGCAAGTTCATCGCGTGTTCTCCTGGAAAGGTTGAAGGAGGAGCAACGAGAAGGACGGTGGTGACCCGTCGACGGCCAGCCAGACCCCGTCGTTGGCGCCTGTAATTACCATCACCATCCGTGACAGCGTCGCGAACCTTCCGTGAAAGGGGCACGTTCGCTCGGCGTCTGCTCTGTCTCGCGGACGTGTCACGCGCATTCAGCGCGCGCGACCCTCGTCGCCCGCCGCGGCGCTGTCGATCCGCTGGAGCGCGCGCATCGCCTCGACGCGTGCTGGCTGTATCCGCGCCAGCTCGGTGAGCAGCGCGCGCGCACCGGTGAGGTCCAGCGGCGCCAGCGCGCTGGCCATGGCCAGCAGCGGATCGTAGGCCGGGCGAAAGTCGGCACTGATGTGCAGCACGGACAACAGTGGATCCCTCACCTGCGCCAGCATCTGCCGCACGTCGCGGGTCGGCTGGACGTCGCGGCCCGAGGTGATGAAGAGATCGCGCGCGCGCCAGTAGGCCGCCAGCCGCGCCGGCAGGACGGCCTCGGCGGTGGGAAGCAGCAGCTGATCCGGCGTGATGGACAGCTGCTGCAGCAGCGCCAGCAGGCGGTCGCGTGGGCGCGAATCGGGGCTGTAGGTCAGCCGGGGCGCGCGGTAGGCCACCACCGGGTGATCGTCGGTGTTGGCGGGAGCGCGCCCGGCGAACGCGCGCAGCTGCGTCGCTCCGGCCACGAAGCTGCCCAGCACGGCGAGCTCGTCCTCGAGGCCCAGCTCGCCCAGCCGACCGGCCAGCTCTGCACCCGCCATCCGCCGGCGGATCGCTCCGGCGTCCAGTCGACCACCCTCGCGCTGCCCGACCAGACCGAGCACGGGCGTCTCCAGGCTGCCGCTGGCCAGCATCGCCCAGCCCTGCGGATGAGCCACCAGGAACGACTGCACCACGCTGCGCAGGCTGTCGAGATCCAGCTGGTGCAGCGGCAGCCACTGGCAGAACAGGCCCCCGACCTGCAGCCGCTCGCGCACCGCCAGGAAGTGCTCGACCGTGTACAGCGATCCCGACCCGCTGCGCGCGGGGTGAAAGTTGTCCGATACGATGAGGTCGTAGCGCCGGTCGCTGGTGCGCACGAAGCGGCGGGCGTCGGCGGCCAGCCGGTGCAGGGGCGGAGGCGCGGGGCCGTCCGCGAACGCGCGCGTGAAGTGATCGGACGCCGCGATCACCTCGGGCAGAAGCTCGACCGCCTCGACGGTCAAGCCGCGGTCCTCGGCCGCCGAGGAGGCGGTGACGCCCGTGCCCAGGCCCAGGAACAGCGCCCGCCGCGGCGCCGGGTGCAGCAGCAGCGGCAGCCATGCTTGCCGGCCGTCGGCGCGCCGGGTGGCGCTGCTGCCCTCCTGCTGGCGGTTGTTGATGTGCAGGCGCGCGACCCCGTCGGCGTCCTCGACCACGCTGACCGCCGCCAGCACCCCTTCCTGGTAGCTGATCAGCCGACCGCCCGGAGGGCGCGCGACGAACAGCAGCGGAGGCGCGAACAGGGCCAGCGCGGCGGCAGCGGCCGCCGGCAACCAGACCGCCCGGGTCGACCAGGCCCGCCGGGTGGTGAGGGCCAGGTACCCGGCGGCGATCAGCAGCAGCGCGCGCTTGGCTCCCAGCGCCGGCAGCACCAGCACGCCGAACAGCAGGGGTGCGGCTGCGGCGCCCGCCGTGTTGGCGGCCAGCGCCCGGCCAAAGCCGATCCCGACCGCGCGCGCGTCCAGGCTGAGGTGACAGAACAGCGCGCCCATCGCCACGGTGGGCGGCCCGAAGGCGAGCAACGCCAGCACCGCCTCGGCGGCGATCGCCGCGGTGGGACCGCCGCCCAGCGCCCGCCGCGCCACCTCCTGCACGGTCTCGGCGCCCCACCAGGTGGCCGTCCCCAGCAAGCAGGCCCCGGCCAGCAGCGCCAGCCACCTGTCGGCGGCACGAGCGCCCGCGCCACCGCGGGCCAGCCAGCGGTGGTAGGC
>JBKPRZ010000209.1:0-5547 GCA_046734815.1 Myxococcota bacterium
GGCGTAGGCACGTTCGTGTTGCTGGGTGGCGCGCTGATCGCGGGCGCGAGCGCGCTGGTTTTCGAGCTCGTCGGCCGCTCACCGGCGGCGGTGGGAGTCGGCGCGGGACAGGCAACCCTCGACAGGGCACAGCCAACTGCGCCGCGGTTGCGACCGCCGCCGCCAGCACTGTCGCGCGAGTTGCTACAGGTGTCGCCAGCCGCGCCACCAGCTGTGCCGGCGACCACAACGATTTCGGCGGAGCTGACGCCCGAGCAGAGCCGGGAGCAAACCCGACTGCGCGCGGACCTGATCGAGCAAACGATGCGGACCGAGTCGGTGGATCCCGGGTGGGCTCCGCAGGCCGAGCGGACCATCGCCGCGGTGGTGGCCAGAGATCCGGTGTTGCGCGCCGGCCGCGTGGTCTCCACGTTGTGCCGCTCGACCCTGTGCCGGGTGGAGGCCAGCCACGGCTCGCGGCAGGAAGGCCTCCGATTCGGGGCGGTGTTGCCTACCCGACTGTCCGCCTTTCCGTCGGGAACGATGCGCGTGTTGCCTCGGAGTGAACGCGACTTCCGGACCGTGATCTATCTGGCGCGGGAGGGGCATCGCATCCCGCGCAATCCCTGATCTGGGGCGATGCCAATACGAAGGAGAGAGAGATGCGTGTGAAAAGAGCGACGTTGTGGTTGTTCGCTGCCGGGACGCTGGGGCTTGCCGGCGCGGCTCGGGCGGGTGACGTGAAGGTGTATTCAGGCTCCAACTGCAAGCCGTTGAATGCGACCAGCGAGAGCGGGTTCAGCTACCAGCTGGGCCTTTTCAATTCGGAGCTTCCGGGCTGGGACATCACCTGCCCGATCGATCGCGATGCCACGTCCACCAGCACCGGTTTCAAGCTTTCGGTGTTCGTGGCGCCGGGGTCGGGACCAGCCTCCTGCACCGCCTTCATCCGCAGCATCACGAACGCGACGGACAGCTTCCTGGACTTCGAGACCCGCACCACGCCTTCGGGCGGTGACACGGTGGTCAAGCTGGACTGGGGGAGCTCGCTGAGCACGGGCAAGGCCGATGCGGTCTATTTCCTGGAGTGCCACCTCGATGTCTACGGCCTGCTCTCGGGCTACCGGGTGGACGAGAACTGAGTGAGCGCGTGGCCCGGCGCCCGGTCGCGCAGATGTTGCGATCGGGCCGCCGGGCAATGCCTCGACCCGTAGCCCGCGTCCGCGGATCCGGCGCGCTACATCGAGAAGCGCCTGAGGAAACTCCAGACCACGTCGGTGGCGCGCAGGCTGCGAGGGTCGTGGCCGACGAAGCAGATCGGCTCCCCGAACCAGCAGTGACCGCCGCCCTCCACGGTGCAGAGCGAGACCTCGGCGTCGCCGTCGCAGCTCGGGTAGGTCACGCAGGAGGCCGCCCCCTGGCGAAAGGTCTCGACCGGCGAGCCGACGCAGCCATCGCGTCGGACCCAGGCGGCCACGGTGTCCGGGACGGAGTCTCCGAGCAGGCCCCCGCGGTAGGGGACCAGCGGGTCAGCGGTGCCGTGGATCTGCAGCACCGGGACCGGGCGCGTGGGGCGGCATTCGCTCTGCGGAATCCCGAGCACGCCGGCGACCGGCGCCACGGCGGTGATGATGTCGGACGCCTCGCAGGCCAGTCGGTGGGACATGAAAGCACCGTTGGACAGGCCGGTGGCGTAGACCCGCGACGGGTCCATGCAGGCGAGGTCCCGCAGGCGCGCGTGGATCTCCCGGATGAAGAGCACATCGTCCACCGACGTCTGCGATGCGGCGCCGCAGCAAGTACCTCCGTTCCAGGAGCCGAGAGTGCCTTCCGGGAACACGGCGATGAAGCCCTCGCTCTCCGACTTTGCCACCATGTCGGCCGCGAGCTTGCCCCACTCGCGGTTCTGGGTCAGCGGATGCAATACGAACACCACGGGTAGCAGCTGGCCCGACTCCCGCCCGGATGGGATGTTGAGATCGAAGGTTCGCGGCAGCAGGCCGCCGGCGTGCACCTGCAGACCGCGGTGCAGGCCGGGCCGGAGCGAACCGCTGGTGCAGGGCGCCGGCCGGGTGGTGGCCACCTGCGCCGCAGACCCCTGGACCCTGGCGGCGTCCGGGTCCGCCGGGGCGGCGCAGCCGGTCAACGACGCCCAGATCGATATCAGGACCGCAGTCAGCTTGCTGGTCGAGTGTTGGACGGCACTGGTCATGCCTCCTAGCTGCCGCGGCCGCCGGGCGGCGACAATCCGGAGTACCGTTGAAGATAGTTCAATAACGGAAATCAGGCGCGCAGGGGCGCCAGTGGCTGGGTCACCCGACTCACTGCCCCCCCCTCCGGTGCACCCGCGCGCTTCAGTCGCTGTCGGCCGTGTCGCTGACCACGTCGTGCACGAAGCGCAGCTTGTCCGTCGCCGGCGGCGACAACACGAAGGGATAGAGATCCGGCAAACCCATGCTGCGGTTCAGGCTGTTGAGCGCCAGCGTCAGCGGCACCCAGCCGGCGAGCAGGTCGTCGAAGTCTTGCAGATCCAGCCGACGCGCCTTGAGCGAGGTGGCCTTGCGCGGACCGGCCGACGGCTTCAGCGCCAGGCCGTAGACGCGCGCGGTCTCCAGCGTGTCCACCATGTGCAGGTAGTGGGCGAAGCACTCCGCCCAGTCTTCCCACGGGTGCATGGACGCGTAGGCGCTCACGTGCCGCTGCTGCCAGTCGGCCGGCGGGCCAACGTCGTAGTGGCGCTTGACGGCTTGCTGGTAGTCGGCCGTCTCGTCGCCGAACTGCTCCCGGAACTTCGGCAGCCAGGGGCGGTCGGCGACCAGCCGTTGCCAGTAATAGTGGCCGACCTCGTGCCGGAAGTGGCCGAGCAGGGTGCGGTAGGCCTCGCCGAGCTGCACGCGGACCTTCTCGCGGAACGGGTCGTCCGCCTCGGCGACGTTCAGCGTGATGATCCCCTCGTGGTGCCCGGTGAGCACCTTTTCGCCGGGCTCGTCGCGCTTGAACTCGAAGCTGAGCCCCCGCGGGTTGGCCTCGGTGCGCGGCTCGACCGGCAGCCCCAGCTGCAGCAGCGAGTAGACCAACCGGTGCTTGGCGATTTCCAGCCGCGCCCACACCTCGCGCGAGCCGGGCTCGCCCAGGTTCGGGATCACGCTGTTCAGCTGGCAGGCCCCGCAGCGGGCCTCCGCCTGGGCGGCGGGCACCGCCCAGTTGCACACGGCGTGCTCGCTGTAGTTGCTGCACAGCCGGTAGGTCTGGCCCTTTTTCGTCGCCAGCGGCTGCCACAGCTCACCTTTGTCGTGCGCGGCGGGCTCCAGCGCGCTCAGGGTGTCGCGATCGGCAAGGTAGGCGAGCTTGTGTCCGCAGCGGGTGCAGGACACGTTCTCGAAGAACAGGACCTGGTCGCAGCTTTGGCAGGTGAACAGTTTCATCGGCAGATCTCAGGAGCAATCTGGCCCTTGCCGCGTGAGTGTCAAGCGCATTGCCGCAGCCAGTGGCCGAACTCGCCGGCGTCGTCGACGATGCAGCGGTTGCTCTTGCATTCGGCCTTGGTATCGCAGAGCTCGCCATCCTTCTTCTTGGCCGCCGCCAGGGTCACCCCGCCGGTCTCAGTCGAGGTATTCGAGCTGGTCGAAGCAGTCGATGTAGCCGAGGCAGGCGACGGGTCGTCGAAGTTGTCGCGTGCGTTCGGGGCTTTCCGCAGCAAGCCGGTGGTTCTCCTTGCTGGGGGCGCCCGGGACAATAGTGGCCGCCGCTCATCCACCGCGTGTTGCATATTGATTCACCGTCGACGATTGGGTCTACTCCAGCGCCCCGCTCGCTTCCGTGCAGCCGCGAGCAAACGGGCTCACCCGCGGGCAGCAGGCGCGGGATTGGGTACAGCAGCCGGTGGCGAATTCACGAAGAGCGATGGTGCGCGTGCCCACGTCGATCCGGATCTTACGGAAGGCCCGGGTAAGCTCGAGGGATCGCCGGACAGCCGCTGTCGGCGACGTCTTCGCCGCTGACCAGATTGCCGCGGCCGTCGAACGTGTCGATGACCCGGGTGACGTGGATGTGCCAGCCGGGATCGTATTCGTCGAGCGGTCGGGCGGCGTTCTTCTTGCGGAACGCCTCGCATCCCTGCGCCGTCAAGCGTTCGTAGAGCGCGGCGGTGCAGTCCTCGCGCCGGGCGACCAGCTGCCGGTTGACCACCCCGATGTCGCACAGGGTGGTGTCCGGGCCGGGGGCGCGCGGGCCACAACCAAGGCCGCGGCGAGCGGCGTCGCAGCGATCGCGGATCTGGGCGCGAATCACGACCCCGCAGCCGACCACCCGGGAGCGGCAGCTCTTGCCGCAGATCATGCCCTTGCAAACCCAGAGCTGCTCGCGGCTGCTGACGTCGCTGCCGACCAGCAGCGAGACAATGCAGGTAGATAAACAGGCCAGCAACAGCAGGGGGCGCACCATACCAGCTCCGGCATCGTTGATTTTGGATGTTCCTTAGCACGAACGGCAGCAATTGCGCGGGGAGGATGCGTGATCCAGCTCCGCCGCGGCCGCTCTGACCGTTGAGCACCCCTCGGGTGCATGTTACGAACCGTCGGTGGTAAGGGTCGTTCCAGAGCCAGAATCCTCCAGCGAGACCCAGACCGCCGGGTCCTCGCCGCCCTCGTCCGCGCGGGTGGAGGCCAACGACCGGCTCGTCGCGGGCGAGTTGCTGACCGGCCGCTACCGGGTCGAGTCCGAGGTCGGACGCGGCGGCGGCGGTACGGTCTACCGGGCGTTCGACCAGGGTGCCCAGGTCTCGGTTGCGCTCAAGCTGCTGGTCGCCGATCGGCGGCCGTCCTCACCATCTTCGGAAAAGCTGTACCGCGAGCTTCGCTTCGGTCGCTCGCTCCAGCACCCCAACGTCTGTCGCATCTACGATGTGTTCGAGGCGGAGGGGCGTCATCTGCTCGCCATGGAGTATGCCAGCGCGGGGACCCTGCGCGGCACCTTGCGCGAGCCCGCAGTCGACCGTCCCTTCGACCTGCGACTGGCCGATGCCCGCGGCGTGATCGCAGGGCTGGCCGCGATCCACCGCTCGGGCCTCATCCACCGCGACCTCAAACCAGAGAACATCCTGCGCATGGGCGACGGCCGGCTGGTGGTCTCGGACTTCGGCCTCACCCGCGCGCTCGATCAGACCACCGTCACCACCGGTCTGGCGGGGACGCCCGGGTACGTGGCGCCCGAGACCCTCACCGGCAGCCGCCACAGTCAGGCGGCGGACGTCTGGTCGCTGGGCGTGGTCCTGCACGAGATCGTGCAGGGCGACCGCCCGGAGTGGGCGGGCTCGCAGCGGCCCCCCATGCTCGCTCGCGCACAGGGCTCCGACGCCCGGGAAGCGGCGGTCCTGCGGGTCTGTCGCGCCTGCCTGGACCCGGACCCGAGCCGCCGGCTGGCCAGCGCCATCGAGGTCGAGGCGCTGCTGGAACGCAGCCTGCGTTCCGCCTCGGGGGGCCGGCGCTGGCCGCGTCGGCTCGGCCTGCTGGCGCTGGCCGCGGCGGCGGTGGGCGGCCTGGTGGCGCTGGTGCGCGGACGGGCCCCGTC
>JBKPRZ010000210.1:0-5279 GCA_046734815.1 Myxococcota bacterium
CCGGTGCCCGCCGAGCCACCGCCGCCGCCGCCGCGCCCGCCGGTCGAGGCGGAGCCTCCGCCGGTGCCCGCGGTCGGGCTGGGTGGCGTGTCCTTGCTGCAGGCCAGGACCGGCAGCAGCAACAGAGCCTGGATGGTGATCAGTCTTTGGGCGGTAGTCGGCTTCATGGCATCCCCTCGCGACGTTCCGACCGCGCTCACGAGAGGCGCGGCCACCTTACGCAGCCCTTTTTGCTGCCCGGCCCGGGGGAGTCAATAGCGGCCAGCCCACGTCGCAGAAACGACACAGATCTCTCAATCAGCTGTCACAATGGCCGCCGCCGCGCGCGCATGGTCGAGGCCGTCGTGCCGTCGGGCGTCGGCTGTTTCCGTGCGAAATGGCTGCTCTTTGCGAACGATGAGATCGCGGCTGTTGCGATCGCAGGTGCGGTTGCGATGGCGGTTGGATCGAAGTCGGTCGTCCGGGTGAGCGCGAACGGGACGTCGATCGCGCGTTCACCGTTCGCCGGCGCTAGCGCAGGGCCGGTCGCGCGCCGCTGGCCAGCGAGGCGATCTCCGGCGCCGGCAACACGCGGTTGTAGATCAGGATCTCGTCCAGGTCGCCGGCGAAGCGTTCGCCCAGCATCTCGGTGGCGTTCAGCTGGCCCGCGCCGATGAACAGCGGCGTCTCTTCCTGCGGGATCCCCAGCTCGTACACGGCGGCCGCGGTCGGATGCCCCTCGACGTACAGCCGTGCGGTCTTCTTGTCGAACGTCACCGCCAGGTGGACCCAGTTGTTCTTCGGGATCGCCTGCGCCGTGGCCGACAGGTCCAGGTTGTAGCCGTTGCCCGAGTTGAGGCGCAGCCGGGCCAGCCCGTTGGTGATCCCGAGGGCGTAGATGAAGCCGCCCGACGACTGCGCCCGGCGCGAGAGGATGGTGCCGTCGCCGTTCATGTCTCCGCTCAGCCGCACCCACAGGCTGATTGTCATCGCCATCTCGACGGTGTTCAGCGACGGCGCCAGGTTGACCCGCACCGCCGCCGAGCCTCCGCGCGGAAACCGCAGCGCGGATCCGAACCGCCCATCGACCCACGCGCGGCGCACGTCCAGACCCTGCAGCGATCCGAGGTTCGGGTTCCCGGAGGGATCTTCCACCACGCCCGAGCCGGTGCCTTCGTCGAGCGGCAGGTAGAGCACGATGCCACTGTTCGGCGATTGCACCTCGGGCCGCCCGCTGTCGCCGAATACCGCCTCGGGCGGGCCAGCATCGGGGATCGGGGCCACCTCGATCACGGCGGCGTCGGCGACGCCACCGTCGGGGCCTGCGCCGCCGCCGTCGAGGACCGCGCCCGCGTCCGGGGGCGGAGGTGGCTCCGGCGTGGCCGGCGCCGGCGGGTACGGGCCCGGCGTGGCCGGGCGGATCGGCGGCGGTGTCGGCGGAGGAGGCGGCACCACGTGGGGCATCGCCTCGGGCCTCAAACCTTCGAAATCTTTACGGCAACCGGTGGTGACGACGGCCGCGCCCAGCGCGGCGATCGCCAGCAACCCAAGAACATCAGGGCACCGGCCGGATGGGGTTTGGAACTTGGTCATGATGGGCCCCCCAGCTGCTGAGACCTCGTCCAGGGCGACGTTCTACAACCTGGTCAGGTCCGTATGTCCAGAAAAGTCGCTGATGTGGGTTTTCGACTTGCTTTTTCCCGTTGTTCCCGCGGCCGCGTAACAGATTGGTGCCCGAACACGCCCGACGACTCATCCAATGCGACCGCGTGCACCAGAGTTTCGTGCACGCGGTTGCTGTCTCACTGGCGCAACCGGCTTGCAGTCAGCGGACCAGCAGCAGCCAGGCCGTGCCGATCGCGGTGGTCAGCAGCGCTACCGGGAAACCCACCCGCAGATACGACAGGAACGGCAGACCGCCGACCGAACGGCCGCGCTCGGCGACGATGATGTTCGCGACCGAGCCGAGCAGCGTGAGGTTGCCGGCAAAGGTTGCGGCCATGGCGAGCAGCTGCCAGCCCAGGGTCGGGTCGGGCAGGCGGGCCATCTCGGGCGCGATCACCAGGATGAAGGGCACGTTCGAGACCACGTTCGATCCGATCAGGAACAGCGCGGTCGTGCGCGCGTAGTCTCCGGTCGTGCCGGTCCCGCTCCAGAGCGGCACATGCGCCAGCGCCCAGGCCGCCGCCCCCGAGCGGACCAGCGCGTCCACCACCACGAACAGCCCGCCGAAGAACAGGATCACCGACCAGTCGATGCGGCCCCAGAACTCGGTGGGATCGGCGCGGTGGACGATCAGCAGCGCCGTGAATCCGGCGACTGCCGTCCAGGCCAGGTCCGCGCCGGCGAGGTACGCCGCCACCGTTCCCGCGAGGACCACCAGGGTGAAGACGGCCTGCCTGTCGATCACGCGCGCGGGCGCGGCCGCTGCCGCCTGATCGGCGCCCGGCGGGTCGGCGTCCAGGCGGGCGGCACCGAGCTCGCGGCGGAACGACCAGACCAGCACCAGGTGGTTGACCGCCAGGCCCATCACCGCCACCGGCAGCAGCCGCAGCGAATAGCCTCGGTAGGTGAGCCCGCCCAGGGTCGCGCACAGCATGTTCTGTGGATTGCCCACCAGGGTGGCGACGCTGCCGGTGTTCGCTGCGGTGGCCAGCCCGATCAGGAAGGGCAGGGGTGGCAGCCGGTGACGGCGGATCCAGGCCACCACCACCGGTGCGGCGAGGACGCAGACCGCATCGTTGGTCACCAGCGCGGCCAGGGCGCCCGCGCCCCAGACCAGCGCGGCCAGCAGCCGCCGCGGCGTGCCCGCCCGCCGGGCCAGCGCCGAGGCGGCGCGCTCGAGCAGCCCGCCCTCCGCAAGGAAGGCGCCGATACCCATCAGCCCGAACAGCAGCACCAGCGTCTCGCCGTTGATGGCCGCGAGTGCCTGGGCCGGCGTGAGCACGCGCAGCGCGACGCACGCCACCGCCCCCACCAGCGCCCCCGCCGGCCGGTCCAGCGGCATGACGGTCAGCCGCCGCCCGGCGATGAGCAGGTAGGTGATGAAGAAGATGAGCGCGGCCACGATCACGGCGGTGGGGACAATACACGGTCGCAGTCCCGTGAGCGCCGCCGACCGGACACCGCCGCGCGGTCGTGCACGTGCACGGGAAGCGTGAGACGTGCACGAGTCACGTGCACGGCAGACGTGCACGGGATGCGTGAGGCGGGCATGACTTTCACATGTGGGCCAATCCGTGGAATCACCGTCCGCGTCCTCGCGACTGGGCTTGCGGCTAGACTGGGCTCCCATGGTTCGTCCCCTCCGCACGATCTGGCTGCTCGCGTTCGTCTGGCTCGCCGCCTGCGCCGACGATCCGCCTGGCCGCTCCCGGATGAGGAGCGCCACCATCGACGATCTCGCCGGCGGCAGCTGCCAGGTGGAGGTGGCCTTGCCGCCCGACGAGGGCGCGGTCCACGTCTCCACCTGCGCGCCGGTGACCTACGGCAGCCACCCGCCCTCGTCGGGCCCGCACTACGGCAGCTGGCCGGTGTTCCGCGTCTACGATCAGCCCGTGCCGTGGGGTTATCTGGTCCACGGACTCGAGCACGGCGCGGTCGTGGTCGCCTACAACTGCCCCGACGGCTGTCCCGCGGTGGTGGATCAGCTGAAGGCGCTGTACGCCGCGGTCCCCCCGCGCGAGTCGTGTTCCCGCCCGCCGCTGATCATCACGCCCGACCCGAGCCTGGATGTGCCTTTCGCCGCCAGCGGCTGGGGCGCCACCCTGCGCGCCCGCTGCTTCGACCGGGATCGCTTCGACGCCTTCATCGACAGCCGCCGCGACCGCGGCCCCGAGTATTTCCCCGAGGACTGCGGGGCGGTGGACCTGGAAGCGCGCGGCTGGTGCGGTCCACCGTGAAACGCGGCCCGGCCCGATCGATGCCGCGGCGGGTATTGCCGCACCCGGGAACGTTGCCGAGGGCCTTTGCCCGAGCCCGGCTCTGGGTTAGAAGGGCCGGGAGGCTTCCATGCAACGAGCTGTGTTCACGTTGCGGCCCCCCCAGCGCCCCCTCGTCATCGCCGCCCTGCTGACCGCCGCTGCTGCGTGCACCGGGCAGCCCGAGGCGACCGTCGAGGGCACCTTGCAGCGTTCGGTCATCGACCGTCCCGACCGGGGCGAGAGCCGGGTGCTGTACATGCTGCACACGTCCGCCGGCGACGAAGTCGAGCTGCTGTTCGACTCCCCCCGCGCCGACTACGACGCCACCGAGTTGCTGCCCACCGGCAGCGTGCTGCGCGCGCAGGGGCGGCTGCTGCCCCCGGGCGCGGCCGAGCAGCCGATCCACCAGAATCCCTCGCTGCTGGTCAGCGACTACCAGGTGCTGGCGCCGCCGCCGGTCACCCAGCCGCTGATCGTGGATCCGGCGCGCCGGCCGCCGCCGCGCAAGCTGGGCGTCATCCTGTTCAACTTCGAGAACGACGACCGCCAGCCCATGACCCCGCAGGAGGTCCAGCGCAAGGTCTTCCAGGACACCTACTCGGCGCGCGCCTTCTACCAGGAACAGTCCTACGGTCTGATCGAGCTGGCCGGCAAGAACGGCCCCCAGGGCGAGGTGTTCGGCTACTACACCATCCCGGCCATCAACCGCCCCTGCACCTACGGCAGCTGGGGCGACATGGCGCTGACGGCGGCCCGCGCCGCCGGCGTCGACACCACCGGCTACGACAACCTGCTGTTCTTCTTCCCCGCCACCGACGCCTGCCCGTTTCTGGGCGTGGGGCAGCAGCCCGGCAACGTCACCTGGATGAACGGCTTCTCGATCGCCACCTTCATCCACGAGCTGGGGCACAACGTGGGCACGCCCCACGCCTCGGCGCGCACCTGCAGCGATGCCGACGGCAAGCGCATCACCCTCAGCGCCTCGTGCCGGGACGCCGAATACGGCAACCCGTTCGACGTGATGGGCGCGGGCTTTCACCACACGCACGCCTACAACAAGGCGCAGGCCCGCTGGCTGTCCGGCTCGAACCTGCAGATCGTCGACAAGGACGGGGTGTACACCGTGCTGGCGCAGGAGCGGCCCTCCGACGGCGTGCAGCTGCTGCGGATCCAGCGCGACGAGACCACCTTCTATTACGTGGAATACCGGCAGCCGTTCGGGTTCGACAACTTCGCCCCCGGCACGCCGGCGGTCAGCGGAGTGATCGTGGTGATCGGCACCGAGCTGCGCGGGCTGGGCAAGTCGCTGCTGCTCGACATGAGCCCGGAGACCACCACCTTGTCGGACGCGCCCCTGGGCCTGAACAAGAGCTACAC
>JBKPRZ010000211.1:0-5226 GCA_046734815.1 Myxococcota bacterium
GACCAGTGGTTCTTCACGATGGAGCTCGTCGAGGGGACGGATAGCGGAGAACGTCTGCGCAACGCCCATGGCCGGCACGATCAGCACCGCCGCCCGCGGCGAGGCGGACGGGGGGAAGAGCTGCGCGGCCAGCTCGTGGCCGGCAGCGGTCGGGATCAGGAGCTCGCTCATCGCGGCTCCCTTGCTGGCAGACCCTTCGGCGGGTCAGATCCCGCCGCCCTGATCACGGCAGGGCGACGAGCGCGACGCGAGCCCAGTTCGGGCTGTAGTCGGCGCAGCGGATCTGCTTGGCGGGGCCGCTGGTGACGCCTCCGTTGAGGAGGCGGTAGCCGGCGATGGAGGCGGTTTCTCCGGTGCCGAGGGACACCGCGGTCCGCGCCGCGGCGGCCTTCAGGGGATGGACATAGAGCAGTCCACACCCCTGATCGATCTCGCAGGTCCGGGGAGCGAGCGCGAACGTGATGTCGCCGGGCGCGCGCAGCTCCTCCGGGCTGTGGGCGATGTCGACGTGGAGGACCGTCGCCTCTTGCCGCAGCAGCGTGAAGGAGTAGCCGAGGAAGTAGTAAGCGAACTGGCGCTTGTTGTCGTAGATGGCGGTGACGGCGTCGCCGACCCGCACCGGTAGCTCCAGCCCTGGTAGCCGCAGATCGATCGACCAGCTCTTGCCTTGGCCGTCGGTGAGCTGGACGCGTTTCCGACTTTCCGGGGGCATACCCGGGACGTACCCGCAATAGTCGTCGGGGACGTCGACGCTGGTCACCATTCCCGAAAGGGTGACCTTGCCGACCCTCGGCAAGGGCGGTCTCACGCAGACATCAACGAGCCAATCTTCCGCACGCGTGTCACCACAGCTGTCCCGCGAACCGCAGCCGATTCCCGCGGTGGCCATGATCGCGATCACAACGAGCTGCCACAACGTGGGAGGCACTCCCGACATCGCCATCTCCCGAGCGTACCAAATCTGCGCGCGGGGGAGCGCCGGTCACGTCGGGGCGGCGTTCCTCCCGCCGCGGGCGGCGTTGGTCACGGATCGCTACGCCTGGTCGATCCGGACCTCTAGGTCGCTTGCAGCATCGAGATGATGGATCTCGCAGCAAGTGGAAACAGGAGGGCGGGTCAGTAAGGGGCGGTGAGCGCCGTCATCGCCTCGGCAAAGCGGGCCGCGATCCGGGCTGCGCCGGCATGGCGGCCATCGGCGAGGACGCGCTGACCGGCCACCCACACGTCGCACGCCGCCGGCCCGTCGTTGGCGAACACCAGCGCGTCGAGCAGGTGGGACGGCGGCGCGCCCACCAAACCCGCGGCTTGCGGGTCGAGGCCGACCAGATCCGCGCGAGCGCCCACCACCAGGCCCCAGCGGGTCTGGCCGGCGCAGCGGGCGCCGCCTGCCAGCGCCGCCTCGAACAGTCGGGCGGCGCTGGCCGGCTGCTCGGGGGAGGCCGCCACGTTGCGCTCGCGCCGGACCAGGCGCTGGCCGTATTCGAGCCAGCGCAGCTCCTCGGGCCAGCTGCGCCCGACCTGGCTGTCGGAGCCGACCGCTGGGGACACGCCCGCCGCCAGCCAGCGCGGTAGATCGGGCAACCCGTCGCCGAGGTTGGCCTCGGTGCTCGGGCACAACACCAGCCCGGCTCCGCTGGCCGCGACGGCATCGATCTCGGCTGGGCTGGCGTGGGTGGCGTGCACAAGCTGCCAGCGCGCATCCGGCCGCACCTCCCGGAGAAGCCATTCGATCGGTCGGGCGCCGGTGGCGGCCAGGCAGTCGTCCACCTCCCGGGTCTGCTCGGCCACGTGAATGTGCACCGGCCCCGGGTCGTCACCCAGCTGCCGCAGCAGGGCGCGGATCGACGCGGGGGAGGCCGCGCGCAGCGAGTGAATCGCCAGCCCCGCGTCCAGCAGGGGCCGTCGCGCCGCCGTGACCGCCTGGTGGAGCGTGTGCACGAAGGCGGGGTCGGCGGCGAAGCGGCGCTGCTCTTCGCGCAGAGCGGTCGAGCCGAAGCCGGCCCGCTCGTACAGCACCGGCAGCAGGGTCAGCCCGATACCGGCATCGGCGGCGCCGTCGGCCAGAGCCCAGCTGAGCGCGGCCGGGTCGTCGTAGGGGTGGCCGTCCCGGTCGTGGTGCAGGTAATGAAACTCGCACACCTGGGTGTAACCGCCGCGCAGGAGCTCGAGGTCGAGCTGGGCGGCGACCGCGCGCAACTGGTCCGGGTGCAGGCGCAGCGCCACGGCGTACATGCGCTCGCGCCAGGCCCAGAAGTCGTCGGGGTCGCCGGTCGGGCGTCGCTCGGCCAGACCGGCGAAGGCCCGCTGGAAGGCGTGGCTGTGGCCGTTGACCATCCCGGGCAGCGCCGGGCCCGCGATCACCACCGCCCCCGGCGGCGGCTCCGCCGTCCCCGGGCTGATCTCGGCCCAGCACCCCGCCCGGTCGGCCCGAAACAACACCCGTTCCTCCCAGCGGCCGCCGATCCAGGCCCGTGGCGCCCAGAGGAGGGGCTGCGCTTCAGTCACCGGGCCTCCAGTCGAGCAGCACCTGCATCAGGGCCCGCAAGGCCACCTGTAATCGGCCGACGCGCGCCGGATCGATCCGGAACGGCGGCTGCTCGTCCATGTAGCAGCGCAGGCCCATCTCCAGCTGGACCGCGTGCACCGCGCTTTCGGGCCGCCCGTAGTGCCGGGTGATGTGACCGCCCTTGAAACGGCCGTCGACGACATGGGTGAAGTCGGCCTGGGCCGCGAGCACGGCGGCCAGAGCCGAGCGCAGCGACGGGGCGCAGCTGGCGCCCCCGGCCGTGCCCAGGTTGAGGTCGGGCAGAGTGCCCACGAACAGCCAGGGCACCACCGACTTGATGCTGTGACCGTCGAACAGGACGGCGTGCCCTTGGCTGGCCTTCAAGCGCGCCAGCTCGTCGGCCAGCGCTCCGTGGTACGGCTGCCAGTACCGCTCGCGCCGACGCGCGATCTCGGCCTGGTCCGGCGCCTGACCCGGGCGGTAAAGAGGGTCGCCGGAGAAGAAGCGCGTCGGGCACAGCTCGGTGTTGTGGGCACCCGGGTACATCGGCGTGTCTTCGGGTGGTCGGTTGAGATCGATGAGGTAGCGCGAGAAGCGGGGCACGATCAGGCTCGCCCCCAGGTCGCGAACGAACCCATAGACGAGCTCGAGGTGCCAGTCGGTGTCCTCGACGGCCAGGGCCCGCTCGACGTAGCGGGCGCGCTGGTCGTCCGGGATGGCGACACCCACGTGCGGCAGGCTGACCAGCAAGGGCGCGTGACCTCGGTGCAGGGTGAAGACGGCGTTCGTCATGCGGGCAGAGGGACGATCTTATCTCCCCGGACCTGAACTCACTACCCTCCCGTCCGCGATGCACGGCAAGTTCCTGCCCTACCGCAAGTGGTGACTCAGTCGACCCCGAACTCGGGTGCCCGAGTGGTGGAGGGTCGAATCCCGGTGCACGCGGCTCCACAACGGCCCCAGTCGGTCCAGGACGCGCAGCTCGACGCCCTCGCCCAGGATCGTGTTCAGCAGATCGCGCATGGGTTGCACCGCCGCCGGCACCACCGCCTGTCGGCTGACGTAGTGGCCGCTGTCCTCCGCGTCCGCCAGCGGCGCGAACGTGTCCGGCGGCATCTGGTAGCGGTAGAGCACCGCCTCGCGGATGCGCTCGAGCCAGCGGGCCTCCACCGCCATCACGAACCGCGCCTGCCCGCCGTGCAGCCACCGCTCGCGGTCCAGCGGCGTCGTACGCTCCCCGGCCCAGAAGCAGGCCCGTGGGCAGTCGCGCGGCAGGTAATACATGGGCGCATGCCACTGGTCGATCGCCCAGACGTACGCCTGATCCCGGATGGCGCTGGTCCTGGCCACGTGCGGGTGGAAGACGGCGATATCCGGGTCGTCGGAGAAGTGCCACAGCTTCATCCAGCCCACGTGAGTTTCGCGGCCGGCCGTCATCCTGGCAACACCCGATCCCATCGTGACGACCCATGGCCCGGGCATCCGGATCGTCGACAAGGTCGCCGATCAGGCACGGCCGTTTCCGCCGGGTCCGTTTTGGTCGGCAAGAAGAAACCGCTGCGATTTGTCCGCGCGGGAGGGCAGCCACGTTTATGGCCTGAGCAAGTCGGCGAACCGCGCCGAGGCACCGATCACCGGGACGCGGGTGCCGGGCCGGATGCGGGCCCAGGTGACCTGCCCGGTTGCGCCACGGCTTCCCAAGGTGAAGGCGCCGGATCCGAAGTGGGACTTCCTGTCGCCCGGCGAGAGCATGCAGCTCCTGGCGGCGGAGGGCGATCCGGAGAAGCGCACGCTCCTCCTGTTCGCCCTGCGGACGGGCTCAAGGGCGGGGGAACAGCTGGCGCTGGAATGGGGAGACATCGACTTCGCGAACAAGCAGGTGGTTCTGTGCCGGTCGATGGCACTCGGTCAGGTGGTGCCGACGAAGTCCGGGAGGGAGCGGCGGGTGCCTCTGACCGATGAGCTGGTGGCAGCCTTGAAAGCGCACCGGCACCTTCGGTCGAAGCTGGTTTTCTGAGGGAAGACGGGTTGCCGCTGACCCTGCGGCAACTGCTCGCCACCCTCGGGTCAGCGTGCAGGCGGGCGGGTCTTCGCCGGCTCCGGTGGCATGACTTGAGGCACTCCTTCGGCTCCCAGCTCGCGATGGCGGGCGTGCCCCTGCGCCAGGTCCAGGTCTGGCTCGGCCACTCCAGCATCGTGACCACCCAGCGTCCACCTGGCACCCGGAGGTGGCCGGGAGCTCATCGGAGCGCTAGACGCCACCGCCGGCCGTGCAAACCAGGTGCAAACGGCTCCGGCGACTAAACAGCAAGTAGCGACAACCTAACCAGAACGGGTCGGGGCCACAGGATTCGAACCTGCTCGGGGTTGTTCGGAGAAACTGAAGTGCGGCGCGGCCTTCGCCGTGTTTTCCGAGTCGGCCCCGGGTGGTTGGAGAGATCCTGGTCGCCCCGGCTCGTGCCGGTTGGTGCTGGATGGGGCCGGTGGATTCCGGGTCGGCGTGCAAATCAGGTGCAAACGGAAAGCAGCGTCTCCGCACTGACAGTGAACCGTGCGCGACCAGAGGGCGTCGCCAGCGTGCAAGGGGGCAGTGAGTACAAGGTTCGTTTTTCGTTCGCTTCAAGAATCGTCCGATAAACCCACTTCGGTCAACTCGCCCTCAGAAGCCCCCGCCCCCTCAGGGCGGCGCCGGCCCAGGAAGACGAGCTGGAGACCGACTT
>JBKPRZ010000212.1:0-5296 GCA_046734815.1 Myxococcota bacterium
GGCCCCGCTGCCTGGCACCCGCAGCGTCCTGTACGAGCGCAACCTGGGCGGGCTGTACCTGGACATCACCCCGCGCCCCGAGGCCCTGGCCCGCTACGGGCTGCGGGTGCGGGACCTGCAGGACGTGATCGAGGGCGCCATCGGCGGCACGCCGATCGGAACCACCATCGAGGGCCGCAATCGCTTCAGCATCAGCGTGCGGTACCCCCAGGATCTGCGCAACGACGTCGACAAGCTGAGGCAGCTGCTGGTGCCCCGCGGGGAGCAGAGCTTCATCCCGCTGGGGCAGCTGGCCGACCTTCAGATCACCGGCGGGCCGCCCATGGTGCGCGACGAGGCCGGTCTGCTGGTGGGCTACGTCTACGTGGACATCGACCAATCCCGGCGCGACATCGGCGGCTACGTGGACGAGGCCCGGGCCGCGGTGGCGGCGGCCATCGCCCGCGGCGAGCTGCGCCTGCCCCAGGGCCACTACCTCAAGTGGACCGGGCAATACGAGCAGCTCGAGCAGATGGTCCGGCGCATGAAGGTGGTGGTGCCGGTGACCCTGGGGATCGTCGTGCTGCTGCTGTTCTTCCAGTTCGGCAGCCTGCCCGAGGTCCTGATCGTGCTGCTGTCGATCCCCTTCGCGCTGGTGGGCAGCGTGTGGCTGCTGCACCTGCTGGACTACCGGCTGTCGACGGCGGTCTGGGTCGGGATCATCGCGCTGGTGGGGCTGGCCGCCCAGACCGGCATCGTCATGATCGTGTACATCGACAACGCCTACCACCGACACAAGCGCGCCGGTCGGATCCACACCCTGGAGGACATCATCGCCGCGCACATGGAGGGCACCGTCGCCCGGGTGCGGCCCAAGCTGATGACGGTGGCCACCATGCTGATGGGCCTGGTCCCCCTGCTATGGGCCACCAGTTCGGGCGCCGACGTCATGAAACGCATCGCCGCGCCGATGGTGGGGGGCCTGGTCACCTCGGCGTTCTTGACCCTGGAGATCATCCCCGCGGTGGTGACCTACTGGCGCTACGAGCAGCTGCTCTGGGAAAAGCTCGCGGCGGTGGACCCCGCGGCGCTGGCGGCGCTCCAGCGCGCGCGCGCCCTGATCGCCACGGGGGCCGCCCTGGTCACCGCCGCCCTGGTCTCGCGGCTGTACGTGGTGCTGCCCGGGCACGCCGCCGCCCTGGGGCTGTTCGGCGGGCTGGGCCTGCTGGCGGTGGGCGCCATGGCCTACCTGCTGCGCCGGCCCTCCGCCCGCCGCCTGATCTGGCCCGTCGTCGTCTAGCCCCTGGCGCCGCCGTCGACGGCGGCCTTGCACAGGTTCTTGCAGCGGGTGCCGTTGGACACGCACTGGTCCTTGGTCCAGGTCTGCTCGGCGTTCTCGTGGCACTCGTGGATGTCGCCCGACCCCGGGTCGACCTCGTGACAGGACTCCACGATCTCCTCACATTCGGCGGGGCGGGACTCCTCGTCCTTGCTGCAGCCGGCGCACAGGCCGGTCAGGAAAAACACAGCGATGATCGTTCGCATGGCGCCAGACGCTATCACCGGCCGTCCGGCTGCCAATCGCAATCCCCGCCCTGCGACAACTTGCCGCAGGGCCGGCTCAGAAACCGGTGCCCCAGGGCAGACCGCGAACGGTCGCGACCACGTTGCGCCAGCGCGAGCGCAGGCCGGTGCGCAGCCGCCGCAGCGGCGGCTTGCCCTGCAGGGCCGTCCAGGCCAGCAACCCGCGCGGGGTGGGCCGGAACAGCAGGTGCCGGCGCAGCTGGCGCACCTCCGGTTTCCAGCTGCTGTGCCAGGCGGCATCGGACACCAGGTCGACGTACCGGATCACCGGATCGCCCTCGTATTTCTTCAGCAACCGCTCGAGCAGCAGGTTGCCCGGCGCCAGCGGCGCGTGCGCCTCGTCGTAGCCGATCTTCAGCAGATAACAGCGGTCCCCGCCGATGATCGCGAACTGGGAGGCGATGGGCTGGTCGTCCAGCATCAGCAGATGGATGGCGCACAGGCCGGCGCCGCCCAGGCGCTGCACCAGCTGGCTGTAGAAGCCGCGCAGCGCCGCGTCCTGTCCGATGGCCGTCCCCTCGCGGCCCTTCCAGCCCGAGGCCTCGACCGTCAGGAAGTGCTCGAAGGCGGGGGCCAGCTCCTCGGGGGTGGTGGCCGACACCATGCGCACCCTCGATCCGTGCTTCTCCAGCTTGTTGCGGGCCTTGCGCAGGTTGCCCTTGAAGTTGCGCCCCACGTTTTCCAGCAGGGCGTCGTAGGACCGGGTGGACAGGGCGTCCGAGTGGCGCGACGCCTCGGTCACCAGCAACGACGGCCGACCCGCGCGCAGCACCGCCTCGACGCCGCTGTCCTCCATCACCGGGTCCAGCTCGAGCACGTCGAACGAAGGCACGCTCGACGCCAGGTTGCGCGCCAGCCAGGCCAGCGACAGCCGCCCGGCGAAGCCCGGTTCGATGACCAGGTCGGTGTGAGACATGTGCTCGTGCGTCGGCAGCGCCAGCGCGGTCAGCGGGATGCCCGCCACCACCGACGGCCGCCGCATCAGCGGGACGATCGCCCGGCAGCGCCCGCCCTCGTGGATGGCGGCGTACGAGACGCTCTCCGGGTCGGGCACCAGCGTGGTCAGGAACGCCCGATGCCACTCCTGAAGATGCAGGTAGCTCCGCGTCGGCAGCGCGGACGTCAGGCGCTGCCAGTCGCCCGCCAGCCTATCGATGCCCGCGACACCCGTGAGGACTTCGAGACGTAAGCTCGTTTCCAGGGAACCCGACCCTTGAGCCATCATGATAACCCGGCCCCGGGCGAAAGATAGGTCGGCCTACGCGTTAGGACAGTGGTGCATGTGGCGCGCGCGCGATTGCCAGAACCGCACGGAGGCGGCGCGCGCCGAGCGCCCTGGCGACCGCTGGCGGCGCGTCTGTGCACAGCCAACTCGCACCGTGCGGCGCTGTGGTGTGATCCGCCCGGACCCCACCTGTCGGCAAGGGGAGGATGGGCGGTTCCGGTGCAGGCGCGGGAAGGTGGTTGGGCTAGACTCAGCATCTCCTAATCTCATGCAACGTTATTCTTGGCTTTCCTTCATCGTCGCCTGGTTTGCCTGCTGCTCGCTCCCCGCCCTCGGGACCTCGGGGTGCCAGTCCGAATCCGAGGCACCGCCCGGTGATCCCCCTCCCGACGGGACGGGAACGCCGCCCCCCACCCCGCCGGACACGACCGAGGCGGGGACGCCGCCCGCACCAGGATCGTCGAACCCGGACGGCGCGCCCCCCGCCGGCACTCCCGACGGAGGCGCGACGCCCACCCCGTCGCCCGCCGCCGGTGCCAGCGACGAGATCTTCGATCCCGGGCGGGTGCCCCGCTTCGACATCGAGATCGAACAGGCGGCCATCGACGAGCTGCTGGCCGCCGAGCTGGCCGAGGACCACAACCACTACGTGCGGGCGCGCTTCCGCTACGGCGGCGAGACGCTGAACGACGTCGGCCTGCGCATCAAGGGCGAGACCACCCGCCAGCCCTTCGACCAGAAGCCGCCCTTCAAGATCAAATTCGACGAGTTCGTTGCCAATCAAGGGTTCCGCGGCCTCAAGCGGTTGACCCTCAACAACCTGATGGAGGACCCCTCGGCGGTGGCCGAGCGGCTGGCCTATCACCTGTACCGGGCCGCTCACCAGCCGGCCCCGCGCGCCAACAACGCGGTCCTGTACGTGAACGGCGCTTATTACGGCATTTACGCCAACGTCGAATCGGTGGACAAGGCGCTGTTGCACCGCTGGTTCGCCAGCAGCGCCGGCAACCTGTACGAGGAGGGCGAGGTCGATTTCGTCGCCGGCAGCGAAGAGGCGTTCGTCCTCAAGACCAACGAGGCGGCCGACGACCGCAGCGATCTCAAGCGGCTGATCGACACCCTGACCGCCGCCGGCGCCGCCTCGTTCCTGGGCGACATGGACGTGATTCTCGACGGGGATCGCTTCCTCTGGTTCACCGCGCTCGAGGGCCTGGCGGGTCAGTGGGACATGTACGGGTACACCCGGTTTTACCCGAACAACTTTCACCTCTATCACGACCCTTCCACTGGCAAGTTCACCTTCATCCCGTGGGGCATGGACATGACCTGGAAGCCGTTCCAGGACAAGGACCACCTGCCCATGCTGACCGTCGCCCACGAGGGCGACGACCCGATGGAGCCGGTGAGCGCCGGACTGATCTTCCAGCGCTGCCTGGCCAGCCCCTCGTGCCGCAGCCGCTACATGGCCACCGTCGGCGAGGCGGTCAGGCTGCTGGAGGCACAGGACCTGGACACCCTGGCCGAGACCTACCACCAGCAGGTCAAGCCGTACGTCTACGCCGATCAGCGCAAGAGCTGGAGCAACGAGGAGTTCGAGGCGACTCACCAGACCGTCGTCCGCATCATCAGCGAGCGGCCCGCCCGCGTCCGCGCGGACCTCGCGGGCGGTAATTGAGCCAGCGGCACCGCGCCCACTCACATGTCGCCCAGCCGCCCAGTTGCCGGGCGGACAACGGCATCGTTGCGGGCGGGACAACGCCTCCCACCCCGCCGGACGCTCCGCTCCACGCCCAAGGGCCCGGATCCATTGCCCCTACCACATTGTAAGTAATATTACTGGTTGCTAGCACGCGTTCTGCATTGTCGGCCCCCGCCGAGGGGGCGACATGTCGACACGCAGCACCGGATTCACCACAAGCGGCATCCTGGGCCCGGCCCTGGTGGGGCTGCTGGGCGCAGCCTGCGCGCCCCTGGGCGAGGTAATCGAGCCGGCGGCGCCTGGGCCGCAAACGGCGCCGGAAGCGTCGCCCGGGGTGGCTGACGACGAATGGCTGGCATTGTCGGGCGAGAACCAGGCCGGGCTGAACCTGGCGGGCAGCAACCTGTCCGGCAGCAATATGGCCGGGGTGAACCTCGCCGGGATCAACCTGGGGGGCACCAACCTGGCCGGCAGCAACCTCAGCGGCAGCAACCTCTCCGGCACCAACCTGGCGGGCAACAACCTCGCCGGCAGCAACCTGGGCGGCAGCACCCTCAGCGGTAGCAACCTCGCCGGCAAGAACCTGGCCGGCAGCAGCCTTGCCGGCAGCAATCTGGCCGGTACCAACCTGGCCGGCTCGAACGTCCCCGGCACCGCCGCCGCGGGCAACAATTTGGGCGGCACCACCCTGCAGGGCGCCCGGGCGGGCGGATCCGGGACCGGCTCGAACGTCCACACGCTGCCGGGCGCGATCGGCGGCCTGCTCTACAGCGGCGAGGACCTGTGGAGCAACAAGACCGGCCGCTGCG
>JBKPRZ010000213.1:0-7602 GCA_046734815.1 Myxococcota bacterium
AGCCTGAGCGGGCCGAGCCTGACCGGGCCGGACGCGGGCAGCCCGGTCGCCACGGACAGCGGGCCTGAGGTCGTCAGCACCCCGCCGGTGGATGCGAGCCCGGCGGGGGGCCGCGAAGACGGGGGAGGGGGGCGTGGGCCCGATGCCAGCAGCGACGCCGGGGCACGCGGTGGGATGGACGCGCGGCCGCCGGATGCCAGGCCCGACGCGGCGGCGGCGCCCGCTCCGGACAGCATGCCCGACGCCCGACCGCCGGACACAATGCCCGATGCGGGGCTCACCACCGAGCAACTGGTCGAGGCGCTGCTGAATGTGACGCCGAGTACCTGCAAGCTCAGAGCCTCCGACCGCGTGTACAACGCCGACGGGTTCAACGGTCCCTCCGACGCGGGGATGGCCGAGACGACGACGATCTGCCGCTTGACGGGTGGCTTTTACTGGGTCGCCGGCCTGCGCGTGGCCTGCGACGGTCGCGACGGCAACCGGGCCGGCAAGTGCGACTTCGACCACAACCCCGATACCGAGGTCCACCAGGGCGACCGGGCCCTGTCCGCGAGCATCACCCCCTACGTTGTCATTCCATCCAGCTTCTCGGGGTCGGTCCGTCCTGGCTCGGTCGTGGCGGTGATCAACAACCTCAACCACCGGATGGTGTTCGCGGTGTTCGGCGACGTCGGCGATGCCGGACGCATCGGAGCGGCGTCGTGGGCCGCCGCCGAGCAGATAGGAATCGATCCGGATCCCGCGACCGGCGGCGGACTCCAGGGCAACAACGTCACCTACGTGGTCTTCAACGCCGCGGCGGCGGTCCCCGCGAACCTGGAGAACCAGGCCGAGGTCGACCGCATCGGTCGCACGCTGGGGACGAAGCTGATCGTCGACAATCCTTAGTCGAGCGATGGCTCCGGCAGCAGTTGCTGGAGCAGGTAGCCGTGGTGAGGGGCGGTCTGGGGGAAGCCGAACTCCGTGATGGGGCCGGTCTGGGCGAGCAGCTGCATGATCGCGCTGCTGAGGAAGATGTATTCGCCGTAGCCTTCGGTCTGGTCGCCGCGGATCGGGTCGGTGCGCAGCTGCGCGAACTCAGGGGCGGTGATGGCGGCCAGGAAGGTCTCGAGGTCGGCGGGCCGCAGGGTGCCGTAGTCGATGCCGAAGGCGCTGAGCGACGGCGTGACGGCGCTGACGGCCGACTTGTAGCGGTCGGGATCGAACCAGACGCGGGTGGCGTCCTGGAGCTTGCCCTTGACCGCCAGCGGGAGGGTGGCGTCGCTGCGGCCGACCGGGACCGCCCCCGACAGCGTCTTTTGCTGGAAGTGGGTCCCAATCTCCGCCAGGGCCCCGCGCAGATCGTTCTGCAGGCGCGTCCGCAGGGCGGCGCGGGCGGCAGCGAAGTCACCGAAGGTGACGTTGGCGAGATAGGTCTCGCCCGCCTGTGCGTAGTTGATCGGCACGTTGACGACGCGCGGGGCGCCCACGTTCTGCGGCCAGAACAGCAGCCGCGGGGTGGGGCGGTCCTGGAAGACCAGCCGTCCGCGGCGGTTGCGGGAGAGGCCGATGTAGACCTGCACCAGCTCCTCCTCCTCGCTCGGGATCTGCAGGGTCAGCTGGGCCTCGTCGCGCAGTCGCGCGATCAGGTCCGGCGCGTTCGGGACCGGCCGCGCCCACGGGTCCGCCACCGCGCCGACCATCATGCCGCGCGCGTCCTGACAGTGCTGCTTCATCCGCGCGGCCACCCGCACCAGGGTGTCGATCATCGCCGGGGTCAGCGGGCGCGCCGCCCTGGTGCCCGGATCGATCGCCTCGGCGGCGACGGGGATGGGGGCCGAGCAGGAGCTGACCGAGCGCACGGCCACCGGGTCGTTGCGAGACAGCACGTCCAGGTTCAGGTAGGTGGTCTGATCGCGGAGCGAGATCGTGCAGGCGATCATCTCCCCGCTGGCCAGCGGGATGGCGTTGTAGCCTTCGCGGCAGCTGACCAGGGTGTCGATCGGCGACACCGGTCCCGACATGGCGCCCGAGCCGGGCGAGTCGACCGAGGGCAACCCCAGGCCGCAGCTCTGGTTGCGGCAGCAGACGCCGCGGGCGGCGTTGCGGTCGAGGTAGCGGCAGGAGTAGCCGGCGGGACAGCCGTCGTCCTGCAGACAGGTGACGCTGGCCTCGGGGACCTGGGGATCGAAGCGACAGGCGCCCGGCAGCGAAAGGCCGAGGCAGAGGGCGCCGGAGATCAACCACGTGTGTCTGTTCATGGTTTCCTCCTCAGAAGCGCGCGAGCGAGAGCGACAGCGGTTCGTCGAGGGAGCGGCGGTTCAGGAAATACAGCACCGCCGATTGACCCAGGGCCAGCGCGGCGACGACCGTGCTGACCACCTGCCAGGTGGCGGCCCGCTTGCCCTCGCGGTAGCGGCGCTGGAACTCGGCGTCGGCCACCGGCTGAAAGCGGGTCTGGGACTCGATCTCGCGCTCGATCCGGTTGGCGCGTAGCCCGAAGTAGACGCTGCCCGCCATGGCGACAACGCCCGCGGTAGCTGTAGCCACGGTGAGCTCGCGGCGGGTCGGGACCCGCCAGTATCCCGATCGGGACAGGAGCCCCACGGATCTGCTGGTGGTCGCCGCACGCGACCCCGACGATTCCCGGCGCGCCTTCTCGTCCAGCTCGGATTCCAGCCGGCCGATGAACGTGTTCACCTCGTCGCGCCCCTGTCCCGTCAGATTGGGTGACAGGCGCAGGAACTCGCGGAAGCGCGCCAGTGCCTCCTCGGGCCGGCCATTGTCCTGATAACAGCGCGCCTGGTGGTAGACGGCCGCGGCGTCGTTGTTCTCCGCGATCAGATCAGCGAGGATGTGGATGCCTTTTTCCAGCTGTCCCAGAGCGCAAGCGCGGCGCGCTTCTGCAAAGCGAGAGCTTCTCGAGGCCTGCGCCGTCCCGACGCTGGCCAAGCCAGATAGCAATACGGCTATCGCCATTCTCCCAATCGGCATGCTTCTCCCTTCGGTGTGGGGCCGAGGAATGTCCCGGATCATCGGGGACCAGGAGCGCCGTGTCGGGGCATGGTAACACCGTCGAAACTGCAGGCACCTGGAAAGTTCGCCCGCCCCGGTTGCTGGACATTGCGTCTGCATTGTCATGGGAACAAACGCGCCGGAGCGCAATCGGGTTGTTTCGGAGGTGACAAGCTCGCGCCCGCGGAGCGGCGATAACATCGCGGGGTGATCACAGAACGCTGCGCGGTCGTTGCCCACTTCGTGTGACTGGATCACGCGCATCTCAGAGGAGGGACTGGCGCTCGCGCCCCCGCGACAGTGGCTATCGCCGGTCAGCGCGGACATGCGGCGGCGGCGCTGACGCGCAAGCGGCCTTCTTCCTCGACGCTGTTCGAGGGTGCTACTGGTCGGGCGTTGTGCGGGTATCTACAATTCCCGGATGCAGTTTGCTCGCCGGGTGCGGGACGGGATCCGTCGCGGGGAGATCACCTGTGCCGTGCGCGTGTGGAGGCAGGCGCGGGTGGCGGTGGGGCAGCGGTTCGCGCTGGCACATGGGCAGATCGAAGTGGAGTCGGTCGTTCCCATCGCGGTCGCTGACATCACGCCGAAGATCGCGAAGCGCGCTGGATTCGACAGCGTCGGCGCCCTGGTGAGCCAGCTGCGCGCGAGCCAGGGGCGGAACGTCTATCTGGTGGCGTTTCGCTATCTGTGTGTGCGTGCGGTCGGAGCGGTTCACAGCCCGAACAGGTAGCGCCAGGCGTCCTGGAAGCGGTAGTGGCCGTCGGGGAGGCGGGGGGAGGCGTTTCCGGCGGTGGTGGTGCCGTGGTAGTTGGTGCCGGTGCCGGGGGTCAAAGAGGTGATCAGCTGGTGGGAGGAGGCATAAGGTGGGGCGGAGGTCTCGACGGGGACCGGTGGGCCGAAGGCGGGGAGGCCCAGGGCTTGCCAGTCCTTGATGTGGCCGGTGTGTTGCTCTTCCTGGGTGTGGGAGAAGCCGTAGAAGCGGTCGGCGGGGGTGGCGGGGGGCTGGCGGGTCCAGGGGGCCGGGTCCCCGGCGCGGTTGTCGAAGGGGCCGGACAGCATCACCACCCGGTGGACCTGGCGGACCTTGCCGATGAGAGCGGCGCTGGAGGCGCCGTGGGAATGGCCGGCGACGATGATCTCGGACCAGCGTGGCCGGTCGCCGTCGAGGAACCTGCCCCATCCGGCGGCGGGCTGTCGCTTTTCGAGCGCGGCGAGCATGCGCGCGACCCGCGTCTCCAGGCTGTTGGGCGGGGTGATCGTGATGTGTGGGCTGTGGTCGACGCCCTCGAAGGCTTCCAGGCGCAGCTTGCCGTGGCACTCCGGATCCGGTGTGTCGGCGCGCTGGCAGAGCGCGCGGATGTCGTAGTCGTTGGCGTAGCCGGGCACGACCACCGGGAAGCCCAGGCCGGCCAGGAAGCGCGCCATGGTGCGGCCGCGATCCGGTTTGTTGCCGGCGCCGACCAGGTAGACCACCAGGTGCGAGGCGCGCGGGGCAGCGGGATCCAGATAGGCGAACTGCGGGGCGGGATACTTGTCCGCCGCCGGATCCAGCTCGGCTGGTATCAGGGTCTGTTCGCTTGCCGTCGTCGTCGTCGTCGCCGTCGTCGCCCCCGGCGCGCGTGGGGTGGCGACCGCCGGCGCGGCGACGCGAGAGCCCGCGCAACCACCAGCGGACAGGGCGAGCGCGGCGGCGATCGGGAGCGTCCCCATCGGGACGCGCAGGACGGGGTTTCCGAGCATCCGCCGACGGTACCGCGGGCGCTGGCGCCTGAACAGGTCTCCACCGGCTTGCGCGGGCTGCCGCCGCGCGAGGCTGCTACGTTTGCGGTGTGGCGGCCGAGCTGGCGATCGTGACCGGGGCGAACCGGGGCATCGGGCTGGAGGTCTGCCGCGAGCTCGCCCAGCGCGGGATGCGCGTCTGTCTGACCAGCCGGGATGCCCTGCGCGGCCAGCAGGCGGCCGAGCGGCTGGCCCGGCAGGGGCTGGCCGTCGAGGCGCGGCCGCTGGACGTGGCCGATCCCGCATCCGTGGCCGCCTTCGGGCGGGCGCTGGTCGCGGCGGGCGATCCGGTCCACGCGCTGGTGAACAACGCCGGCGTGTCGCTGGACGGCTTCGATGCCCGCGTCGCCGAGGGCACGCTGGCCACCAACACGTTCGGGGCGGCGGCGGTCACCGACGTGGTGCTGCCGCTGCTGGCCCGCGGGGCGCGGGTGGTGATGGTGTCGAGCGGGATGGGCGACCTCTCGGCGTTCGGTGAATCGCTGCGCGCGCGTTTCCTCGATCCCGCGCTCGACCGGGCCGGCCTCGAGGCGCTCCTTCGCGGGTTCGTCGAGGCGGTCGGCCGCGGCGAGCACCGGCGGCTGGGCTGGCCGGGCAACGCCTACAGCGTGTCGAAGGCGGGGCTGAACGCGCTGGTGCGGGTGATGGCGCCCGCGCTGCGCGAGCGCGGGGTGCTGATCAACGCCGTCTGTCCCGGCTGGGTTCGATCGGACATGGGCGGGCCGGGGGCTCCGCGCTCGCTGCAGCAGGGGGCGGCCGGGATCGTGTGGGCGGCGACGCTGCCGGCAGACGGTCCCACCGGCAGCATCTTCCGCGACGGACGCCCCATCGACTGGTGAGGGGCGGGCCGCCGCGCCGAGGGCTAGCCACCTGCCCCCTGCGGGAATCTGCTTGGGGGCGCTGGTGCGGGTGGGCGAAGATGGATGCCATGGATCGCCCGGAGCGTCGGAACGGTGTGCTGGTCGTGCTTGTGGTGGCAACCGGGATCGGCTGTGCGACGGCGGCGCCGCCGTCCAGGCCGGCGGCCGAGTTTCCGCGACCCGAGGCGCTGGCGGCCATCGAGGCGCGGCCCGCGGCGAGCTTCGCGCTGAACGCCGGCCCGGTGCCAGCGGTGGGCTGGACCGTGGAGGTGCCCGCGGCGACGGACGGGGACGGCGCGGCTCCGTCGGGGGCCTGGCAGCAGGAGGTGGCGGCGAACCTGGGGCGAGCGGGCAAGAAGCCGCGCTGGAGCCGGTCGCTGTCCTGCGTGTCGCGCGAGCTGGCGCGGTATCTGCTGGAGACCGGCAAGCCGCCACCCACCGGGCTGCGATCCTTCATGATCGGCGCGTGCGGCGGCCTGGCGCCGGACGTGGGGGTGGCCAGCCTGCACGGGGACGTGCCGCCGGACGCATCTGACGAGGCGGTGCTGGCCCACTGGAAGAACAGCATCGCGGCCGCGCTGGCCCAGCCGTTGCCGGCGCAGGCGACCGAGGTGGGATTTTCTCTGCAGCGCCGGGGCCGGGCGGCGCTGGGCCTGCTGACTTACGCGATCTCGCCCGCGGAGATCGCGGCGTTCTCGAACGTGGTGGGCCCGGCGGGGCAGGCGGGCGAGATCACGGTGGAGGGCCGGCTGCGCGAAGGGGCGCAATACGTGGCCGGGTACGTGAACCACGGTCAATACCAGGTTGGCTCGTGTTTCGTGGATCCGACGGTGCCGCGGCCGCGCTTCCGCATCAGCTGTCAGGTGTCGGCCGAGGATGAGACCGCGCGGATCGATCTGGTCTATGCCCGGCCGCAACGGGTGCTGGCGGTCCCGTTCGCGCAGCTGCTGGCGCGGCGGGAAGGGGTCACCCGGCTCGAGTACCGCGAGGTCTCGTACGCGCCGCCCGCGGAGGCGCCCGACGCGCCCGCGTTTGCGCGGGCGGCGGTCGAGGCGCTGAACGCCGTGCGCGCGAAGGCGGGGCTGCCGGCGGTGCGGCTGGCGGAGGCACAGTCGGCCAGCGCGGCCCGGCTGGCGGGGCACTACTTCGCGGCGGCCAACGGGCAGGGGTCGGCGCAGGACATGGACACCATCGCGCTCGGTCTGCTGGCGGGCTGGCAGGTGACCGCCGGGCCCATCCGCGACGGGGACTTCGTATCGACCCTGGTGCCGCACACCCGCGACGTCGGCCGCTGGCTGAGCGCGACCCTGGAGACGCCGCTGGGGCGCTCGGCGCTGCTGAGCGAAGGGATCGAGGAGCTGGCGCTGGGCCCGGTGACGCTGTCCGATCCCGAGGCGGTCGGGGCGCTGGCCATCGGCTACCGCTTCCACCGCAGCGCCGACCACAGCGCGGACGTGCGCCGCCTGTTGCTGCGCGCGGTGCTGGCCCGCCGGCAGCGCAAGCTGTCCGATCCCAAGCGGCTGGGCATCGAGGTGCGCATGCGCGAGGAGCTGGCCCGGGTGAACGCCGGTCAGCTCCAGCCGGTGGAGGCGCTGCAGGCGGTGCTGGAGGAAGGGGCGCTGAAGTTCGGCCAGAACATGCGCGGCTACGTGGTGGAGACCACCTCGCTCGACGCGCTGGAGATCCCGGAGGAGGTGCTGGCCCAACCGACGTTGCACCTGGAAATCGGCGTCACCCACCACCGCCCCCCCGGCGCCGCCTGGGGCCAGCTGGTGATCCTGGTGGTCTTCGTTCAGTACGACGAGGCGCGCGCCTGAACCGGGCTGGTCGCGTACCATGTCGGCTGCACGCGGGCGGGTGACCCGGCAGGGCGGGGTGGCCCTGGCGCTGATGGCGCTGGGGTGCGCGCGTGGCGGGCTGGGGACGGAGGTGGTCGAGGGGGCGTACGCCCGGGCCCGGGCGG
>JBKPRZ010000214.1:0-12241 GCA_046734815.1 Myxococcota bacterium
GGCCCTGGGCGGCACCGCGGTCGGCACCGGCCTAGGCGCGACGCCCGGCTTCGCCCCGGCGGTGATCGATCGCCTGCGCGGCGAGACCGGGCTGCCGCTGACCCAGGCCCCCGACCTGCGCGAGGCCCTGGCCACCCGCGACGGGCTGGTCGAGCTGTCGGCCGCCCTGCGCGGGCTGGCGGTCAGCCTCACCAAGATCGCCAACGACGTGCGCTGGCTGGCCTCGGGCCCGCGCTGCGGGCTGGGCGAGCTGCGCCTGCCCGAGCTGCAGCCGGGCAGCTCGATCATGCCCGGCAAGGTGAACCCGGTGATCCCCGAGATGGTGTTGATGGTGTGCGCGGAGGTGGTGGGCAACGACGCCACCGTCGCCTGGGCCGGCGCCTCGGGGAACCTGGAGCTGAACGCCACCATCCCCGTGATCGGCTGGAACGTGCTGGCCTCGCTGGAGCTGCTGGCGCGGGCCGCCCGCCTGTTCGCCACCCGGGCCATCGACGGCCTGGAGGCCAACGTCGAGCGCTGCGCGCAGCTGGTGGAGCAGAGCCTGGCGCTGGCCACCGCGCTGGTGCCGCGGCTGGGGTACGACGCCTCCGCCGCGATCGCCCGCGAGTCGGTGGCCACCGGCAAGACCGTGCGCGAGCTGTGCCGGGAAAAGAAGCTGCTGCCCGAGGCCGAGCTCGATCGCCTGCTGGATCCGCGGGCCATGACCGAGCAACCATGACCGAGCAACCGTGACCGAGCCGACCTGACGATCGCGATCGAGCGGGCAGCGCCGGGATCCTCCTCTTTTTAACCACCGGCGCGCGGCCGTCAACCGGCTTGACCGCGCGTGCGCAGTGGTTACCTCTCCAGCACCCGACGAGAGAGGAAAACAGAGGAGGAGACACCATGTTGGGCTACCCACTTTCGGATTTCGAACGAACCTTCAGCGCCATGGACGAGCTGCGCCAGCGCCTGGGTCGCGTCTTCGGCGACGTCGACGCGCGCGAGTTTTCACCGGACACCAGCTGGCCGCGCACCAGCGTCTACGAAACCAACGACGCCCTGCTGCTGGTGGCCGAGGTCCCCGGCCTGACCGAGAAGGAGCTGGAGATCACCCTCAAGGAAGAGGTGCTGACCCTGGCGGGCGAGCGCAAGCTGACGGTGCCGGCGGGCTTCCAGGTGCACCGCCAGGAGCGGCGGCCGGCGCGCTTCTCGCGCAGCTTCACCCTGCCCTACCGGGTGGCCGCCGACGGCCTTGCCGCTGACCTCAAGGACGGCATCCTGACCGTACGCCTGCCCAAGGTGCCCGACGAGCAGCCGCGCCGGGTTCCGATCAAGACCACCTGAACGAGAACATCGAGACGACCGGGAGATTCGTCATGGACAACGGAATGAACACGCAGCAGAGCAACGGCAAGGACAGCGGGCGGGAGTACCGGCCCATCCACTCGACCAGCGCGCCGCCGGTCGACGTGTACGAGAACGACGACGAGGTGCTGGTGGTGGCGGACGTGCCGGGGGCCCGGGCCGATTCGGTGATCGTCAAGGTGGAAAAGGACGAGCTTTACATCACCGCGCGGCGTGAGCCCGACGCCGACGGCCAGCTGCTGGCCGGTGGGCGCTGGGAGTCGGAGTACCGGCGGTCGTTCGTGGTGCCCCGTGGAACCGATACCGCGCGCATCAGCGCCGAGCTGAGTCAGGGCGTGCTGCAGGTGCACCTGCCCAAGTCGCTGGCCGTCAAGCCGCGGGTCATCCAGATCAAGACCGGCAGCAACTGACCTTCCCGAACCGGCTCGGGCCCAACCCCAAGTCGTGGTAGGAAAGCGCGCATGAAAGCGCTCGTCCTCACCGCGTACAAGGAGTTCCAGCTGCAAGACGTGCCCGAGCCGGCCATCGGTCCGCGCGACGTGCTGATCCGGGTGGCCGCCTGCGGGATCTGCGGCAGCGACGTGCACGGGATGGACGGCAGCACCGGCCGCCGCCGGCCGCCCATCGTGATGGGCCACGAGGCCTCCGGGGTCATCGAGCGCGCCGGCGCCGAGGTGAAGGACTACCGGGTGGGCGACCGGGTGACCTTCGATTCGACGATCTACAACCCCGGCAGCTGGTTCTCGCAGCGCGGGATGATCAACCTGTGCGACGACCGCCGCGTGCTGGGCGTCTCCTGCGAGGACTACCGGCAGCACGGCGCCTTCGCCGAGCTGGTGGCGGTTCCGCAGCACATCCTGTACGCCCTGCCCGAGGGGATGACCTTCGAGCAGGCCGCGCTGGTCGAGCCGGTGTCGATCGCCGTGCACGCCCGCAACCTGACGCCCATCGAGCCCGGCGACACCGCCCTGGTCATCGGCGCCGGGCTGATCGGCCTGATGACCGTGCAGGTGCTGAAGAACACCGCGGTCAAGCAGATCATCGCCATCGACATCGACGAGGACAAGCTGAAGGTGGCGCGCGAGGTGGGCGCCCACCACGCCGTCAATTCGGGCAAGTCCGACGTGGCGGCGGCGGTCAAGGACCTGACCCAGGGCCGCGGCGCCGACATCGCCTTCGAGGCGGTGGGCATCGAGGCCACCGTGCGCGCGGCCATCGCGAACGTGCGCAAGGGCGGCACCGTCACCCTGGTGGGCAACCTGGCCAAGGACGTTTCCATCCCACTGCAGGCGGTGGTGACCCGCCAGATCCGCCTCCAGGGCTCCTGCGCCTCGGCCGGCGAATACCCCGAGTGCCTCGACCTGATCGCCTCCGGCAAGGTCGACGTGGACCGCTTCATCTCCGCCACCGCCCCGCTCGACCAGGGCGGCAGCTGGTTCGATCGCCTCTACAAGCGCGAACCAGGCCTGATGAAGGTGGTCCTCAAGCCAAACTCCTGAGCGGGGAAGAGGGCGCTGCGCGCCCCCTCCCCCGAGCCCTCTCCCCGAGGGAGGGAAGGTGAATGGCACCGACAAGTGTCGAATCTCTCCGGCAGGCAAAGCCCGCCTCCGAACACAGAAAGTGAAAGACTTTTCTCAGTCGTCTGAAGTCCTTCTGGACGACACCAACCAAGACCCGGAGCCAACAAAGACATGGTGAAGAACTTCTTCGATCTGACGGGGCGGACGGCCCTGGTGACCGGGGCCAGCCGCGGGCTGGGGCAATATTTCGGGCGGGCGCTGGCGCTGGCCGGCGCGGACCTGGTGGTCACCGCGCGCAAGGCGGCCGACGCCGAGCCGTTCGCCGCCGAGATCCGCGCGCTGGGGCGCAAGGTGACCTGCCTGCCGCTCGACGTGCGCGACGAGGCCAGCATCCGCAAGATGGCCGACGACGCCGCCGCGGCGGTGGGCAAGATCGACATCCTGGTGAACAACGCCGGCTGCAACGTGCGCAAGCCGACCATGGAGATCACCTGGGACGAGTACAACAAGGTGCTTGAGACCAACCTGCGCGGCACCTTCTTCGTGGCCCAGTCGGTGGCCCGCCACATGTTGCCGCGCAAATACGGGCGCATCATCAACATCGGCTCGGTCACCTCGGTGATGGGCTACGCCAACATCGCCCCCTACTGCGCCAGCCGCGGCGGCGTCAAGCAGCTGACCATGAGCCTGGCCGACGAGTTCGGCAAGCACGGCATCACCGTCAACTGTCTGGCCCCCGGCTGGTTCCGCACCGAGCAGAACAAGGTGCTGTACGAGAACAAGAAGTGGGTGGAATACATCTGCGACCGCATCCCGGTTGGCCGCCCGGGCAAGCCCAACGACCTCGACGGGGCGGTGATCTTCCTGGCTTCCGAGGCCAGCGAATACGTCACCGGCCAGACCCTGCTGGTCGACGGCGGCATCTCCACCGGCGCCACCAAGGCCTCGGTGGACTAGCCGGGCTGTCGTCTGGTCTGGTCGGCCCGCCGGCGGTCAGAACGTGTAGGCGAAGCTGGTCCCGATCTCCATCACGATCGCGCTGGAGGGGAAGCCGACCAGCAGCCGCGCCTCGGCCGGCAGGGCCATGCGCTGGTTGAAGTTGTAGATGATGCCGCCGCCCACGCCCGCCACCAGCGGGCCGCCGCGGACGGTGTCGCTGCGGACCAGCTCGACGCCACGGTCGTTGGGGACGCGCAGCCGGAAGCCGTCGCCGCCGCCGATGCAGGCGGTGGCCAGCGGCTGCAGCTTCTTGTCGCTGAAGGTGTAGGCGCCCCGGAACAGGATGGAGGTGGCCCGGTTCGCCGGCGACCCGCCGCGCGGGTCGCCCGAGCCGGTGGTGGGCACGTATTCGATGCGCAGCTGCGCCGACACCGACAGGCGGTCCATCAGCTGGTAACCGACCTCGGGCAGGACCTGCAGCAGCCCGCCCGGCAGCGAGCCGGCGGTGATCTCCCGCTCGTTCCGGAACTCGAGCTTGCCGCCCGGCTGCCAGCCGTAGCCCTTGCCCAGCCCGAAGGCCGCCCAGAAGTGCCCGGCCGGCCGCCGCTCGAGCATCGACAGATGGCGGGCGGCGTCCAGCGCCGCCAGCGGGTTGTCGTCGCGGTCGCGGCTGCTCTTGACCACCTCGTCGGCCGGCGGGGAGCTCTCGCTGCTGCTGCTGCTGCTCTCGGAGGCGGCGGCGCTGGCCACGACCGCTTCACCGCCCACCGGGGGCGCGCCCTCGCGCACGATCAGCAGGTTCGGGCTCTCCGAGCTGCCGTAGTTCACCTTCATGGTGCCGCGGGTCTCGACGTAGAACTGCAGCGACTTGCCCTTGGTGGCGCCCGACGGGATCACGCCCTGGAACGAGCGGCCCTGCCCCAGCCGGGGCATCGGCACCTGGGTGAACCGCTCGGTGCCGGCGGGGCGGTAATACAGGACCAGGCGGGTCGAGCGCACACTGGCACCGCCGATGGTGCACTTGAGCACCACATCGTGATCGGGCGGCGCCTCCAGCGGGATCGGGCAGTGGATCGGCTCGGCCTCGGCCACCGTCTCGACCGCCGGCTCCTCGGGGGGCGGCGGCGGACCGGCGGCGGCGAGCAGCTCGTCTTTCATCACCGTCTTGGCGTCCGGCGCGTGCTCCTTCTTCGGGGCCGGGGGCGCCTCCTCCTTGGCCACCTTGGTGGTCTCGCTGGTCCCGGCCCCGACCTCGTCGGCGAAGCCCGAGCCCGACACCGGCTCGACGGCGGAGGCATCGTTGGCGGCGTCGGGGTTGCGGCCGCGGGCGATGGCCAGGGCCCGGCGCGCGCGCGGACTGGCCATGCCGGTGGGCAGCTTGGCCTCGGGGTTCTTCGACAGCGCCTCGCGCATGTAGGCGACGCCGCGGCCCTCGTCCTTGAAGTTGTTGGCGTAGATGGCCCCCAGCGCCATGCGGGTCCGGGTCACCAGCGGGTCGGTCTCGAGACCGGCCTCCAGGCCCAGTCGTTCCGCCTCGAGCAGCAGGCTGCGGGCCGAGGTCGCCTGCCCGGACTTGGCTTCTTCCAGGGCGATCCGCTGGAGCATCTGCACCTGATCGCGCTTGGCTGCTTCCTGGCTGGCGCAGGCCAGGGCGAGGAGGGTCGAGAGGGCCAGACCGAAATACCGCTCACGGGTTTGCCACATCATCGAAAGGGCGAGCTTAACGCCCACCCGGGCGCCGGTGTCATGCCGAAAGTGTCGGCCGAGCGCGTGCAGCGAAAGTTCCCGCTTGACGTCCCTGGCCGACCCGCCCGACATGCTGTTGCCCCGTCAAGACATGCCGTTTATTTTGCAAGCCCCGGTCCGACGCCGGGCGCCCCTCCCCTGTATCTAGACGAGCCGCCGTGCGACCAACCTCCCGATCTCTGCCCCGTCGACACGCACGGACGGCCCTGCGCGGCGCCGTGCTGACCCTGGCGCTCGCCGCCGCCCGGCCGGCGAGCGCGCAGCCCCGCTTCACCCTGGAGACGGCCGTCCGGCTGGCGGCCGAACGCAACGAGCGGGCGCGGGCCACCGCTGCCCAGGCGGACGCCGCCGAAGCGCGCGTCTCGCGCTCGCGTTCGTTCTTCTTCCCCGACCTCACCATCGCGGGGGCGTACACGCGGCGGCTGTACGAGACCGTCCGCAACGTCGGTGATGGGCGCGTCACCATCCAGCGACACGACGCGCTCTCGGCGCAGGCGAACCTGACCGTGCCGCTGTTCGACGCGCGGCTGTTTCCGCTGTACCGCGCGGCCAAGCTGGAAGGGCTGTCGGCCAGCCTGGCTGCCGCCGCCGAGCGCCGCACGCTGGGGTACGAGGCGGCCGATGCTTTCCTCATGGTCCTGAGCCAGCAGCACGTGGCGCAAGCGGCGGCGCGCCGGCTGGAGTTCTCGCGCGTGACCCTGCGCGACGCCCAGGCGCGGGTGCAGGCCGGGCTGGTGTCCTCCAACGACGTGACGCGAGGCGAGCTGGAGGCGGTCACCGCCGAGCGCGAGATGGCCACCGCCCAGGCCAACGCAGCCACCGCGCGCCTGCAGCTGGGCAACCTGATCGACATCGAGGTGGTCGGCGAGCTGGCCTCGCCCGAGGCGCTGCTGGCCGACGCCAGCCAGCCGGCCCGGCAGGCTGCCGAGCTGATCGCGGCCGGGCTGGAGAAGCGGCTGGACCTGCAGTCGGGCAAGGCCCGCGTCCAGGCGCTGCGGATGGCGGCGCTGGAGCCGGCCCGCCGGATCATCCCCGCCCTGGCCGGTGTGGCGCAGTACCGCGTGACCAACGAGGGCGGGTTCTCGGGCCGCATCGGCGACGGGTTCGCCGGGCTGACCCTGATCTGGCCGCTGTTCGACGGCGGCGAGCGCAGCGCCGACCGCCGCGAGCGAGAAGCGCTGGCGCAGGCGGGATCAGCGGAACAGGATGCCCGCGTGCGCGCCGTGGCTCTGGATGTGCGGACGGCCCTGGTCAGCCTCGAGAACGCGCAATCCACCCAGCGGGTGGCCGCGCACGCGCGCGAGGTGGCCCAGCGCAACGTCGAGGAGACGGCGGCGCTGTACCGCCAGGGCCTGGGCCGCGCGCTGGAGGTGGCCGACTCGAACCTGCGCCTGTTCGAGGCCGAGGTGGCGCTGGCCCGCGAGCGGTACGCGCTGGCGCTGGCCTACCTGGGGCTGCGGGCCGCGGCGGGCGAGGACCCGCCCGGCGCGCGCCCCGAGCCGCAGACCGGTACGCAAACGGGGCGCAAGTGAGCCGACCAAGTGAGCCGACAATTGTGAGCCGATGAGGACGAAACGAATCGCGGTGGTCTGGGGGCTGCTCGCGGCCTGCGCGCTGGCGGGCTGCAACGGGGGCAAGCCGGACGGCGCCGCCCGCGCCTCGGGTGCCCCGGGCGGCGGCCGGCGCCCGCTGAAGTTCCCGGTGGAGGTCCAGCCGGTGACCCCGCGGGTTGTCGAATACGCCGTCAACGCCGTCGGATCCATTGACGCCTTCGAGACCGTGCAAGCGACCGCGCGGGTGCAAGGGGTGGTGGAACGGGTGCGCTTCCGCGAGGGCGAGAAGGTCGCCGCCGGTGCGGTGCTGGTCGAGATCGAGCCGCAGCGGTACAAGCTGGCGGTCGAGGCGGCCCGGGCCGCGCTGGAGAAGTCGAAGGCCGAGGAGAACGCCGCCAAGGCCGGCCTGCAGCGTCGCGAGCAGGCGGTGGCGGCCACCCCGGGGCTCATCCCGGGCGAGGAGCTCGCCATCTGGCGCACGCGGCAGCTGACCGCCGAGGCGGACGCCGCCGAGAAGAGGGCCGCAGTGGCCCAGGCCGAGCTGAACCTGCACGAGGCCTACGTGCGCGCGCCGGTGGCCGGGGTGATCGAGACCCGCCGGGTGCAGACCGGGCAATACGCCCAGCCCGGGACGGTGCTGGCGACCCTGGTCCAGCGCGAGCCGCTGCTGCTGCGGTTCAACGTGCCGGCCCCCGAGGCGGCGGCGCTGAACGCGCGGCAGACCTGCCGCTTCAAGTTGCGCGACGACCGCACCACCTACGAGGCCCGCATCACCCACGTCGGCCACGCCGCCGATCCGGCCAGCCGCATGGTGACGGTGGTGGCGGAGGTGACCGGCTCGGACCGCGCCAACCTGCGCCCGGGGGCGTTCGCCGAGGTGACGGTGCCGATCGGCGACGCGAGGGCGGCCCCGGTGCTGCCACAGACGGCGGTCCGCCCCACCGAGCGCGGGTTCGTGGCCTACGTGGTCGAGAAGAACGTCGCCCGCGAGCGGGTCTTGACCCTGGGCATGCGAACCGCCGACGGCGCGGTGGAGGTGAAGAGCGGCATCCGGCCTGGCGAGCTGGCGGTGGTGCGCGGGGGCGAGGCCCTGCGCGACGGCGTGCCGGTCGAGGTGTCCAAGACCATGGACCCGCCGCGCGCCGAGGCCGAGAGCCTGATGCCATGAAGATCACCGACGTATGCATCCGACGGCCGACCCTGGCCTGGATGATCATGCTCGCCACCGTCGTGTTCGGCGCGGTGGCGGCCAGTCGGATCGGGATCAGCCAGTTCCCCGACGTCGATTTTCCCAGCATCGAGGTGCAGGTCACCTGGGAGGGCGCCTCGCCCGAGGCCATCGAGAACGACGTCGTGGAGGTGATCGAGGAGGCGCTGGTTCAGGTGGAGGGGATCACCGCGATCTCCTCCAGCTCGCGCGAAGGCAACGGTTCCATCACGGTGGAGCTGAACCTGGACCGCAACGTCGACGTGGCCCTGCAGGACGTGCAGACCAAGCTGGCCCAGGCGGTGCGCCGCCTGCCCCGCGACATGGACCCGCCCGTGGTCTCCAAGACCAACCCCGAAGACCAGCCGATCATGTGGATCGGCGTCTCGGGGCCCTATTCGCCGCAGCTGCTGGCGGACGTGGCCCGCTACCGGGTCAAGGAGAAGCTGCAGACCATCCCCGGCGTGGGCGAGGTGGGCCAGGGGGGCGTGGACCGCAACATCCGGATCTGGGTGGATGCCGTGCACCTCGACGAGCGCGGCCTGACTGTGCAGGACGTGATCACGGCGCTGCAGCGCCAGCACGTCGAGGTGCCGGCCGGGCGGCTGGACGCCGAGGGCCGCGAGATCAGCGTGCGCCTGCTGGGCGAGGCGCTGGACCTGCAGACCCTGCGCCGGATCGTCGTGCGTGAGGTGGCGGGAGCGCCGGTGTACCTCGAGGACGTGGCTCTGGTGGAGGACGGCTTCGAGGACGTGCGGCGCCGCTCGCGCGTCGACGGCACGCCCGCGCAGGGGCTGGCCATCCGCAAGCAGCGCGGCGCCAACGCGGTCCAGGTGGCCCACGACGTCCGGCAGGCGCTGGCCGACGTCCAGAAGACGTTGCCGCCGGGCATGGAGCTGGGGCTCAACTTCGACAGCACCCAGTTCGTCGAGGAGTCGGTCCACGAGGTGCAGTTCGAGCTGCTGCTGGCGGTGCTGCTGACGGCGATGGTCTGCTGGCTGTTCCTCGGTTCCTGGTCCAGCACCATGAACGTCGTGCTGGCCATCCCCATGTCGCTGCTGGGGACGGTGGCGGTCATCTACTTCCTGGGCTACACGCTCAACACCTTCACCCTGCTGGCCATGTCACTGGCGGTCGGGATCGTCGTCGACGACGCCATCATGGTGCTGGAGAACATCTTCCGGCACTTCAAGGCCGGCAAGGACCGGGTGCGGGCCGCCCGCGAGGGCACCCACGAGATCACCTTCGCCGCGCTGGCCGCCACCCTGGCGGTGGTGGCCATCTTCCTGCCGGTCGTGTTCATGAAGGGGGTCACCGGCAAGTTCTTCCTGCAGTTCGGGGTCACCCTGTGCGTGGCTGTGTTGCTGTCTTACCTGGAAGCGGTCACCCTCGCCCCGGCCCGCTCCGCCCAGATCCTGCGGCCGGCCCACGAGAGCCGCAGCGTGGTCGGCCGGGCGGCCGATCGCAGCTTCGATGCGCTGTCGCGCGCCTACTCGGCGTTGCTGGGCCGCGGGCTGCGCCGGCCCGGGCTGGTGCTGGCGGCGGCGGCGTTGTTGCTCGTCGGCGCGGGCTACGTGCTCGCCCACATGCCCAGCGAGTTCGTCCCTTCGCAGGACCAGAGCCGCCTGAACCTGCGCCTGCAGACCGCGGTGGGATCGGACATGGAGGAGACCGACCGGCTGGTCATGCGGGCCGAAGCCATCGTGCAGAGCCGGCCCGAGGTCGAGCGGATGTTCACCGTGTCCGGCAGCTTCCGCGGCGGCAACATCAACTCGGGGATGATGATGTTGACCCTGAAGCCGCCCGACCAGCGCATGAGCCAGGCCTCCTTCATGGCGGTGCTGCGCAAGGAGCTGAACACCATCCCGGGCCTGCGGGCGGTGGTGCAGGACCTGTCCCAGAGCGGATTCACCGCCGCACGGGGCTTCCCGGTCGAGCTGTCGGTGCGCGGTCCCGACTGGGACAAGCTGGTGAACGTCTCGGCCGAGCTGCGGGACAAGTTGCAGCGCTCGGGAACGGTCGTCGACATCGACACCGACTACCAGGTGGGCATGCCCGAGCTGCGCATCACACCCGACCGCGCCCGGGTGGCCGACCTGGGCGTCTCGGTCGAGGAGGTGGCGACCACCATCAACGCCCTGGTGGGCGGGCTGCGGGTCGGAAAGTACAACAGCGCCGGCCGGCGGGTGGACGTGCGGCTGCGCCTGCTGGCGGGCCAGCGCAGCCGGCCCGAGGACCTGTCCCGGCTCAAGGTGCGCTCGCGCAGCGGCGAGCTGATCCCGCTTTCGGCGCTGACCACCCTGGAGGAGAAGCCCGCCCTGCAGGCGGTCACCCGCCGCGACCGCGAGCGGGCCATCACCGTCTTCGGCAACGTGGCGCCCGGACACTCGCAGAGCGAGGCGCTGGCCGTGGTGGAGAAGATCGCCCCCACGCTTCCGGCGGGCTACCGGGTGGTTCCCGGCGGGGCCAGCGTGACCTTCCAGGAGTCGATGAGCAGCTTGCTGTTCGCGCTGATGCTGGGGATCGTGGTCGCCTTCATGGTGCTGGCCTCCCAGTTCAACTCCATGCTGCACCCGGTGACCATCTTGACGGTGCTGCCGCTGTCGGCGGCGGGGGCAATCTTCGCCATGAAGATGGCTGGCATCACCCTGAACATCTTCAGCATGATCGGCCTCCTGCTGCTGATGGGGATCGTGAAGAAGAACTCGATCATCCTGGTCGACTACGCCAACCAGCTGCGCGACCAGGGCGCCGACGCCCTGACGGCCATGCGCCGGGCGGGTCCGGTGCGTCTGCGCCCGATCCTGATGACCTCGGTCGCCACCTTGATGGCCGCCCTGCCCTCCTCGCTGGGCCTGGGGCCGGGCTCGGAGGTGCGCGCGCCGATGGCCATCGCGGTGATCGGCGGCCTGGTGGTGTCGACGGCGCTCAGCCTGATCGTGGTGCCGGCGTTCTACGTCGTCGCCGACCGGGTGGTCACCCGCGTACGCGGGCGGCGCCAGCCGGAGCTGGCGGTGCAAACACCGACGCCTGAACCGCTCCCATCGGCGCCCGCACGCGAGCTCGGCGCCCGCACCTGACCGGGCCCGCGGACAGCGGGCAGTGACGCCGGCGCAAGAAATGCGCGCCGTCCGGGAAGCGTCTCCGGGATGACACCGAACGAGCACATTCGTGTTCGGCGGACGTCGCCGCTGATTCGCCAAGTGTTCGCTTCGATCGGTGGGCGGTCCCGGTAATTTGCGGCCGTTGAGTCGTTGCGACGTCCTTCACCGAAGGAGCTCGAAATGATCGGCCGGCCGCTCGAGCCTTGCAGGCGCTGGTTTGTGGAGACGTTGTTGCTGGCGACGCTCGCCGGCTGTTCGGCCGCGGAACCGGACGAGCAGCCGGAGCTACCAGCGGATCGCGCGCTGAACGCGGAGCAGGCCACCGATCACCGGGCCGAATCGGTCGACCCGTGGGCCAGGATAGCGGTGCCGGCAGCCAAGCCCGGAAAACCGCCCAAGCCGCCCAAGGTCCACGTCCGTCCGATCTTCGAATGTGTCGACAAGATCGGAAGCAATCGCTTCATCGCCCATTTCGGGTACCAGAGCACCGGCAAGGAGCCGGTCACCATCCCCATCGGGGGACAGAATGAGTTCACACCCGCGCCGGCGAATCGAGGCCAGCCGACGGACTTCACGCGCGGCAAACACGCCGACGTGCTCGCGGTCGAGTTCGACGGCAAGCTGCTGGCGTGGTCGCTGGACGGCCGCCTTGCGGTTGCCACCGGAAACCTGAAGATCTGCAAGAAGCCCCCGCCGGGCCCACCCCCGCCACCACCCCCACCGCCGCCACCGCCGCCACCGCCACCGCCACCGCCGGCACCGCCACCACCGCCACCACCACCGCCACCGCCGGCACCGCCGCCACCGCCGCCACCACCACCACCG
>JBKPRZ010000215.1:0-8831 GCA_046734815.1 Myxococcota bacterium
GGTGAACAGACCGACCTTCTCGGACTCTTCCGCGGCGGCGGGCGGCGGCGGGCTGGGCGCCTCGGGCGGGGCGGTCGGCAGGGTGGGGGGGGCGCTGCGGCCGCCGGCGTCGGCCGGGCGGATCCACTCGTCGGCGCGGGGGCGGCGCAGACCGGGAAAACCGGTGGTGGGGCGCTCGATGGCCTTGCGCCGGATGATGCCCATGTCCAGCAGGCGGGTGATGGTGCGCAGGGTATCGAACACCCGGAACGGGCTGTCCTCCAGCACGTCTCCCAGGCTGCGCTGGCCGTCGAACAGGCGCATGACCGGGACCACCTCGGGCGGGATCGACTCGAGCAGACGGGCCACCCGTTCGGCGTCCTGCACGAACAGCGACTGGGCGTGTCCGATGTTCTTGGTGGCGTGGGCGAAGTCGCGCAGGAAGCGTTCACAGTCCTCCAGCAGGTCCTCCCCGCTGGGCAGCGACTGGCCCAGGCGCACCACCGGCCGGAACTTGATCTCCAGGGTGGCCTCCTCCCACAGCAGCAGCTGGTGCAGCGCCGCGTGCCCCTGCAGCGGCCCCACCTGGGCGGAGACGACCTCACCTTCGGAGAAGCGGATCTCGCCCTTGCGGCCACCGCGCTCGACCTGGACGATGCCGGACCGGCCCAGACCGACCATGGTCCGGACGATGAAATAGAGCCCGTATTCGGACAGCGCTCCGGAAAGCTCGCTCTGCGCGCTGCCGCCCTTGTCTTCGGTCGAGGAGGGGCCTGCGGCCGCCGCGCCGCCGATCAGCAACTTCGCGGCGGTGATCACGTCGCGCACGAAGGTGGGCAGCGACAGGGAGCTGACGCCGTCGCCGCTGCGCAGCTGCTCGGCCGCCTGCCGGGACGGAGCCAGCACCAGGCGGGGGATGTGGCCGATCGCTTCGGATCCGGCGCGGGTCTTGACCGCTTCCAGCACCGCGGGATCGTCCGCGCGCGCGGCAAAGATAACCACCTGGGGCGGCTGGGCGCGGATCAGCGCCGCCAGATCGTCGGACTCGGATGCGGCGGCGGCCTTGATCCCGTCGCCTTCGAACCCATAGACCAGAGTCTCCCGTCCCCGGAGGTCGTTGTCGTGGATGAGCACATGGGTGAGGCGAGGCATGACGGCCTTCATCAGGAAGGGATCCCCTGAGTATAAGCGAGCTCCGTCTACCCCCGCGCGCCTTCTGTCAGTCCGGCATGGCGCGGCGAAGGAAGCCCGCCTAAGATACAAAGCCTTTCGCCGGTCCGCTTGCTGAAGCTGCCTCGATGAACAACCCGTCCGACTCCTCCTCGCCCCTCGAGAGCATCGACCAGCTGATCGCGTACTTCGCGGAGGCAGCCCGGCCCAAAGAACAATGGCTGCTGGGGCTGGAGCACGAGAAGATTGGCGTCCGCGCGGACGGGTCCGCGGTCCCCTATCACGGCGAGGGCGGCCTGGCGCAGCTGCTGGGCCGGCTGGTGAACGAGGGTGGGTGGCGCGGCACCTACGAGGGCGAGAACCTCATCGGCGCGGGCCGCAACGGCGAGGAGATCACCCTCGAACCGGGGATGCAGGTGGAGCTGTCGGGCCCGCCGCTGGCCAGCGCCTGCGCCTGTAGCGCCCTGCTGCGCCGACACGTACGGGACCTGTCCCGCCTGGCGCGCGCGCAAGGGATGCGCTTCATCGCCGGCGGCTTTCGTCCGTTCGGATCGTTGGACGACGTCCCCTGGCTGCCCAAACGGCGCTACGAGATCATGCGGGAGTACCTGCCCCGGCACGGTCGGCTCGGTCACGAGATGATGAAGCGGACCGCCACCGTGCAGGTGAACATGGACTTTGCAAGCGAGGCGGATGCTGCGGACAAGATCCGCACCGCCGCCGGTCTGACCTCGATTGTCACCGCGCTGTATGCCGCCTCGCCGATCAGCGAAGGCCGGCCCAACGGCTACCAGAGCTACCGTGCGGCGGTCTGGCTGGACATGGACGAGGACCGCTGCGGCCTGCTGCCCTTCGTGTTCGAGGCGGGCTTCGGCTTCCGGTCGTACGTCGAATGGGCGCTGGATGTCCCGATGTTCTTCCTCAACCGCGGGGGGCGGTACACGCCGCTCGAGGGGGTGACCTTCCGCCGGTTCTGGCGGGAGGGCTGGCAGGGCGAGCGCGCCACCCTGGCCGACTGGGTCCTGCACCTGTCCACCGTCTTTCCCGAGGTCCGGCTGAAGAAGACCATCGAGCTGCGTGGGGCCGACGCCTCCCAGATGGCCTTCGCCAGCGCGCTGCCGGCGCTGTGGCGGGGTCTGCTCGACGACGTCGAGGCCCGCCGGACTGCCTGGGCGCTGGTCGCCGGCGCCACCCTGGCCGAGCGCGAGGCGTTGCGTCGGGACGTGCCCCGGGCAGGGCTGTCCGCGCGGCTGGGCAAGCGGCCGATCGGCCCGCTGGCGATCGAGCTGTGCGAGATCGCCGGGGCGGGGCTGAGCCGGCTGCCCGGCGGCGCGGAGGACCGCCCGCTGCTGGCGCCGCTGCTCGACTACGCGCGCGCGGGCCGCACGCCCGCCGACGATCTGCTGGCCGACTTCCAGCGGCTGGGTGGCGATCCCTCACGCCTGGTCGAGGCGTGGGAGCTGGATCCGGACGTCTGAGCTATCGAGAGGTGCCGCCCGGATTTGAACCGGGGAATGAGGGTTTTGCAGACCCTTGCCTTACCACTTGGCCACGGCACCGACCTGTCTGAGAGGCACTGTGTACCACGAAATTTCCATCGCGGCCCACATCTTCAGTTACACCTTCGAGAACCGGCCCACCGGGGACTAGATCGTTTCGGAGTCGGTGGCATCGGCGGTGGCCTGCGTGGGCGCGCCCGTGCGCAGATAGCGCGACGCCATGTCGTACTCCAGGAACTCGAACATGCGCGTCTCCAGCACCTTGTTCCACAGCGCATGCGCGTCGTCGCTGTGGCCCTCGGCCAGCCGGCGCATGGCCTCGTAAAAATAGATCTCCGCCTTCTTGCCGGCGGTATCCGCCTGCCCCAGCAGCTGGTCGTAGCTGATGATCCCCAGCGTGTAGCGGGCCAGCTGGACATACCAGGCCACCACCCGCTGCGGGCGCAGGTGCGTGCGGCGCGAGGCGAGTGTGCGCAGGAAGGTCTCGGCGCTGGGCTCCGGGCTGCGGCCGGCCCGGCGCAGCAGGTCCACCATCCACAGCGAGGCGTAGACCTTCACGTATTCGGAGACGACCTTGCTCGGACGCGAGAGGGTGCGCCGGTAGACGTCCAGGGCCGCGTCCACGTCGCCGTGCTGAACGAGGAACGACAGGGCATCGATGTAGCTCTGGTCGCGGGCCTCGTTCTGCTCGATGGCGTCCAGGAACTTGGCCACCCCCTCCTCGTGGCGGCCGAGCAGGTAGGTCAGCCGGCCCACCTCCATGGTGGCCTCCGCCGAAGCGGCCGCGTTGTCCTTGCGGCGCAGGTATTCGGCCATCAGCCGCTCCCAGCCGCGCAGAGCGGTCCGCCAGGCCTGGCGCGCTTGCTCGAGCCGACCCGCCACCTCGTGGGCATTGCCCAGGGCGTAGGCCAGCCGGGACTGGGTCTCGACGTAGGAGATGGTCTCCTGGGCGGGGGCCGAGGCGCGGTGCTGCTCGAGCGCGTTCTCCAGGATCTCGGCGGCGCGGTGGGCGTTGCCGCGCTTGGTGGCCAGCTTGGCCAGCTCGAGCGCGATCTCGGCGCGCGGTTCGTCGGTCTTCGAAGCGCTCATCAGCAGCGATTCGGCCCGGTCCACCAGGCCGGCGTTCAGCAGCCCGCGCGCGACCTCGTAGTCGATGTCGGTGGCCTTCGCGTTCAGGCGGTCCTCGCCGAAGCGCTGCCGGCTCTCGGCGAAGCGGCGCCGCAGGGCTTCGGCCTCGCGGGTGGCCGGCTCCAGGTGCTCGTTGTCGATCATGCGCTGGCGCAGCTTCTCGAACGAGCGCTCGAGCATCTCGGCGGCGACCGTGGCCTGCTCGTCCTTGTTGGCGCGCGACCTCTCCAGCAGCGGCTGCGCCTCTTCCAGCAGGCGCAGCGACAGGTAGACGTCGCCCATGATGGCCGACACCCGCGAAAGCAAGATCCGGATCTCGGGGTCGTCCGGCCAGCGGGTCGCAGCCCGCATCAGCACCTCGCGGGCGGCCACCACGTCGATGCGGTCGTTGGAGGTGCCGAGCAGCGGCTTGATCCGGGGCAGGAACCGCCGGGCCAGGACCAGATAGTCGTCGCGGGTCGGCCGGCTGCGGGCGGCGTTGCCCACCAGCTGCCGCAGCTCGGGGTCGTCGCCGGGCCGGCCGCTCACCCGACTGAGCGCGGCGGCGGCGCGGTCGATCTGACCGGCGCGCAGGTACAGGGTGGCGACGCTGACCGCGGTGTTCTGGACCGTCTCGCCCTCCAGCAACATCTCGCCGATGGCGTTGCGCGAGGGGACCGCGCCCAGGGGGCGGCGGAGCAGGGTGGACAGCCGTTCCTGGCGCTGGATGTATGTTTCGGACAGGCGCTCGACGACTGCGGGCGACGGCCAGACCGTGGCCGCGCTCTCCAGCACCTCGGTCACGGTGGGCAGATGTCGCAGGCCACCCCCGGTGAGGGCCAGCTGGCTGCCGGTGTCCAGCCAGGGCAGAAGCTCGTTCAGGCGGGTGACATAGGTCCGGTTGCTCGGGTCCAGCGTGTGCAGGACCAGCAGCGCGGTGGCCACCTCGGTCTCCGAGCCGCGCGCGGCGAACAGCGAATCGACCAGCTCGGCCGCCTTGCGCAGAAGCGTCTTTTCCTCGGGCCGCATGCCCAGGCCGCTGGCCCACAGATCGTCGGAGCTGTAGAGCTCGAGCGCGTCCCGCAGGGAGGCCCAGATGCGGTCGAGGTCGTCGTTGGCGCCCGGTTCGCCGGACCGCCGCTTGAAGTCCTCGGCGTCGATGGTCGACAGCGGTCCCAGGAGGTACGTGATCATCTGCCGGCGCAGCAGGGGGCGCTCGGGCGCGGCCGGGCCCAGGGCCCGATACACCTGGCGTGCGTCGACGAAGTCTTCCTCGCAGGTCACCGTCCGCAGCGCCACCGCCTCGGCGCCCAGGCGTCGGGCCGGCTCGGTGGTGGCGCCCGACCGCAGCTGCCCCGCGCACCCCGAGACGCCGGCGAGCAGCGTGGGGACGAGGGCGCCGATCACCCACACTCTCTGCGAGCTGAACATGGCCAGAAGTTTATCGCCGGCACTGCGCGGACGCTATATAAGCCCGCCCATGGATCGGGCCGAAGCCGTACCGATGGCACCCACGTCGGCTGGGTCCCGCCCCGAGGGGCCGAGGGGCTGGCGCCGGCGCACCGGCCAGGCCGGTCCGCTGGTCATCGGACACCGGGGCGCCAGCGCTCTTTGCACCGAGAACACCGCCGCCGCCTTCGAACGCGCAGCGCGCGATGGCGCCGACGGTGTGGAGCTGGATGTCCTGTGCTGCGGAAGCGGCGAGGTGGTGGTGTTCCACGACGATGATCTCGTGCGCCTGGCCGGCCGCCCGCACCGGGTGGCGGCCCTGCCGTGGCGGGCCCTGCGCGCGATCGAGCTGCCCGGCGGCCATCACATCCCGCTGCTGGACGAGGCCTTCGAGGCCTGCGGCCCCGACCTGCTGGTCAACGTCGAGCTGAAGAGCGCGGGTCCTTTCGACCGGGACCTGCGGCGGCTGGTCCAGGGGGTGGTGCGCTCGATCGAGCGTTGCGGGGTGGAAGCGCGGGTGATCATCTCCTCGTTCGATCCGGTGGCGGTGCGGCTGTGGCAGCAGTCGCGTCCCGACCTACCCAGCGCCTTCCTGTTCGAGGCCGGCGGCGTGGCGGCGATCGCCAAGGCGCTGGCGCTGCCTTTCCTCCATCCCACCGCTGCCCACCCCGAGGCGTCGCTGTGCCGCCCCGACCTGGTGTCGCGCTGGCACCAGGTCGGTTACGCCGTGAACACCTGGACCGTCGACGATCCGGCCCGGCTGCGCGAGCTGGCGGCGATGGGGCTGGACGGGATCATCACCAACCATCCGGCCGCCACCCGCGCCGCCCTGTCCGCCGGTCAGTGACTACGGTCAGTAACTGTCGAAGGGCACCACGTCGATCGCGCGTTCGTCGATGCCCGAGCGGAGCAGCAGCGGCTTGACCACGCTGGCGGTCGCCACCAGCGTGATGGCCAGGTTCTCGGGATCGAGGTTGTGCTCCAGCGCCGCCTTGACCTGGGCCGGGGTCACCGCCCGGATCCGATCGGCGAAGGTGTCGATGTCGTCGGGTGGCAGCCCGCGCATCTCGTCGGTCACGCGCGCGTCCAGCCGCCGACCCGGATCGTCCATCTCCGAAGCGTACGACCCGGCCACGAAGCCCTGGAAGAAGCGCAGGCGCTCGTCGCTGATGCCCTCCTTGCTCAGGCGGCGGTACAGGCGCAGCACCAGCTTCAAGGTCGTGACCGTGCGCTTGGTGGCAGTGAAGACCCAGCCGCGGACAGCGCCGGGGCCGCGCCGGGTGGCGAGGTTCATGTACGCGCCGTAGGCCAGCCCGCGCTTGGTCCGCACCTCGTCCATGAGGGTGGAGGTCATGCCGCGGCCCCCGAAGCTGGCCATGGCCAGGGCCAGCGGGATGCGGTCGGGGCTGGTGGCGGACAGCGAGGGGTGGCCGAACATGATCTGGGTCTGCTGCCGGTCGGGCTTGTCGACGATCTGCAGCCGCCAGCCGTCCGGCCGGGTGGGGGCGGGGAGATCGGGCGGAGGCGGGGCCGCGTCGGCGGGCAGGTCGCCGAAGCGCGCCTGCAGCCGCCGGGTGAAGTCGGCCAGGGTGATGCCGCCGGCGGCGGCGAACACCAGGTTGGGCCCCACGAAGACGCGCCGGTGCTGGCGGACGATGTCGTCGCGGCGGATGCGCGACAGGCTGCGGGCAGTCCCCTCGGGGGCTCGCCCGTACGGGTGCTCGCCGTACAGGCGCCTCTCGAAGAAACGGCCGCACAGCGCCTGGTCGTCGTTTCGCGACTCGTCGATGTGGGCGAGGATCTCCTTGCGGGTGCGCGAGAACTCGCCCGGCTCGAAGTCGGGGCGCAGGACCACGTCGGCCAGCAGGTCCAGCAGCGGGTCCAGGTTGCGCAGCAGCACCTGGCCCGAGAAGCGGACCGAGTCCGGATCCACCTCGACGGTCAAGGTGGCGCCCAGGGCGTCGAGGGCGCTGTCCATGGCGGCGCGGGGACGGCCCGCGGCCCCGCGGCGGGCCAGCTCGGCGGCAAAGTGGGCCAGCCCCTCGCGGCTGCGCGGGTCGGCGGCCGAGCCGGTGCGCGCGGCCAGGACGACCCAGACCAGCGGGAGGGCGGGCGCCTGATCCACCATCACCAGCGAACCGGCAGGGCCGGGGCCCCGTTCGGCCCCGGCGTGGGCGGCGTTGGCGGCGAGAGTGGAAGTGGCCATCAGCAGCACCGTCAGCGAGCGGCGGAGAGCGGGCGCCATCATGACCGCGAGGCCGGACCGGGCCGGGCGATCACCACCGCGCGCGGGCGCCCGGTCAGATAGTTGGCGGCCGCGCGCTGCACGTCGGCCGCAGTCACCCGGGCGATCTCGGCCGCCCGCTCGAGCAGCTTGCGATAGTCGCCGGCCACCACCTCGAACTCGCCCAGCTGCGAGGCCTTGCCCTCGCTGGAGGCGAGGCCGCGCCAGAAGGCGGTCTCGATGCGGTTCTTGGCCTTGGCCAGGTCGACCTCCGAGGGCGGCTGGCGGGACAGCGCCTCCATCTCCTCGACGATGACCGCCTCGGCTTCCTCGGCCCGGTGGCCCTTGCGCATCTGCACCCAGAGCGCGTACAGGCCCGGATCGCGGGTGGGCGCGGGCGAGCCGTCGACCGAGGAGGCGATCTCCTCGGTCACCACCAGGCGGCGGTACAGCCGCGCCGACGGTCCGCCGGTCAGCACCTCGTCCAGGACCTCGAAGGCGGCCCGATCCGGGGCGGCCAGCGCGGGGGCGGCGCAGCCGATGACGAAGCGGTCGGCGGCCACCGGGCGGCGCATCTCCTCGCGGCTCTCGGCCGCCGGCGCCTGTTCGGGCGCGATCGGTTCGGTGGGCAGGTTGTCCGAGGGGGCCAGCGGGCCGTAGCCGCGCTCGATCGCGTCCAGCACCGGCTCGGGCTCGAAACGGCCGGCCACCACCACCACCGCGTTGTTGGGCGCGTAGAAGGTCCGGTAAAAATGGGTGGCCTTGTCCTTGGTGACCGCCTTTATGTCGCGCATGCGCCCGATCACCGGGAAACGGTAAGGGTGGCGGCGGAAGGCCTGCCCGTACAGGGTCTCGTCGAGGATGCCGTCCACGCTGTCCTCCACCGTGCCCAGCCGCTCCTCGGCCACCACGTCGCGCTCGGTGCGGACCTGCTGCTCGGTCAGCGCCAGGTTGACCATGCGGTCGGCTTCCATCTCGACCGCCAGCGGCACCGCCCCCGGGGGCAGCTCGTCGATGTAGGCAGTGAAGTCGTAGTAGGTCATGGCGTTGGTGTGGGCGCCGGCCTCCTCCATGCGGCGGTCGAACTCGCCGGGCGCGCTGGCCTTCTGGGTCTGGGTGAACATCAGGTGCTCGAACAGGTGGGCCAGCCCGGTCTCGCCGGCGTCGGCGTCCTCGTGGCGCGAGCCCACCCGGAACCAGGTCATGTAGGCCACGCTGGTGGCGGCCGGGTCGGGCAACAGGATCACCTCCAGGCCGTTGGGCAGGCGCCACTTGCGAATCGCCAGCGGCCCCAGCCGTGCCTCGCTGACCAGCGTGGCGCCGCTGCTGGTGGTGGGGCCCGGGCCCTCGGCCGCGGTCCGCTTGGTCGAGGAGCGATCGCGTCCGAACGGCGACGGCAACCC
>JBKPRZ010000216.1:0-5212 GCA_046734815.1 Myxococcota bacterium
GGTCTGGCGCGCGCGCGGGCCCTCACGCCCGAGCGGCGGCGGCAGATCGCCCGCGCGGCGGCAGCGGCCCGCTGGGGGGACAGCCCGACGACCCCCTCGGTGGCGGCGTTTCCCACCGCGGTGGTGCGCCTGCTGAAGACCTACGACCCGTCACGGCTGCGCTGGGACGAACCCGCCGATCGCTGGGCCATCGTCTCCGAGGTCCTGGTGCGCGGCTCGGCCGAGGCCCGGCAGTGGCTGTCCAGCAAGCTCGCCCGCGAGGAGATCCGCGAGCTGGCCCGTCGGTTCCAGGGCGCCGGCCTCAACGAACCCGAGCGCGCGCGCTTGCGGGCCGAGCTCTCGCTCGACGAGAACGACATTCCCCGGCGGCCGTTCCTCGGAATGGACTGGGGTGACGGATCACAGTCGTGAAACGAAACCCGGCCCTCGACACGCTGAAGATCCGCATCATCCAGACGCAATCGAAAGCCGTGCGCGACGGTTCGTTTTTTCTCGCCGGCGGCACCGGCCTCGCCGTTCGGCTGCATCACCGCGTATCCAACGACCTCGACTGGTTCACCGCGGAACGCTTCGATACGGAAAAGCTCCGTCAGGCGCTGGAGCACGCCGCGGAGAGACCGACTTCCATCGAGCAGCAGAGTCCCCAGACCGTGCGGGCCTATTACGGCGGGCTGGAGACTAGCTTCATCCGCTTTGGCCAGGTGACTGCGCCGATCGAGGAGGTTCCGGTCGGCGACGGTGTTTCGGTACCGGTGGCCACCCTCGAGCTCCTGGCCCTGATGAAGGCCGCTGCGGTCCACGATCGCGGAACCAAGCGCGACTTCATCGACGTGTACGCCATCTGCAAGCAGCCGGGGTGGTCGGTGGGTCGGTTCATCGAGCACGCGGCCGCCTCATTGCCGTTGCAGCCCGATCAGATCGCGCTCGCGCTGACGTATTTCGCCGATGCCGATCGGCAGCCGATGCCAGCTCGCTGCACGTTCTCGTGGGAGCAGGTCAGAAAGCAGCTGACCGCCGACGTGATGGCATGGCGGCACGCGCGCAGCGCCACTGATCGCTGAAAGGGCGCGCGGCGCCTGCCCATCGGGGCGCGTCGGCGCCGGCATCTCGCGTGAGCGTGGCGCGGCTTTGCCGCGCGCAGCTCGTCGTCGGAGGTCCGGGACCCTCCGAGAGTTCCGGGCAACAATGACGGGGACGGACCTCAGTCCAGCTGTCGCTTGCTGTTCGGGCCGCGTGGGCGTAAAAAGCCCTCCCATCCTTGAGGTCGGAAGCTGAGGTCGAGCAGGCCGAGCTCATGGCTCGCTATTGCAATGGCGAGTTGAGTGCATTCCTGCGTCTTTACGAAGGCACCGCGCCCCGCATCCTCACCTACCTGGCCACGTTGACCGCCGATCAGGCGATGGCCCGCGAGCTGCTGCAGGAGACGTTCCTGCGCCTGCACGCCAGCCGCGCCCGCTACGTGCGCGGCGCCAACCCGGTGCCGTGGATCTCCACCCTGGCCCACGCCTGTTTCCTGCAACGACAGAAGTCCCTGCGCGCCCGCCAGCCCGAGCGCGCGTTCGTGCCGCCGGCTCTGCTGCACCAGCGACCGGAACGGCACAACGCCGCCCTCGCGCCGGCGGAGAAAGCCCGGTGAAACGACCCGACGGGCGGCTCGGCAGCGCCGAGTCGGTCGCGCCGCCGCCCGGCCCGGTGCTGATGGCCGCGCTGGACGGCATGAGCGCCGTGCGCCCCCGTTCGCCCCGTCAGGCGCTGGCCATCATCGTCGCGGTCTCGGTGCTGTACCCGCTGTACCTGCTGGCCACCCTGGGCACGCGCGCGGACCTGGGCTCGCTGTCGGTGGCCTGGGTGGTGGGCACCGCGGTCGCCTGGGCGGCGGCCACCGCGCTGCTGCTGGTACGGTCGGTTCTGCCGCCGCCGGGCGAGGTGTTGCCCGATTCGCTGCGGGTGGGGCAGACCGCCGGCTGGACCGCCGCCGCCCTGGTGCTGCTGGGGCTGGTGGCCACCTCCGAGGAGCCAGGCGCCACCAGCTGGCCCACCTTCCTGCGCGAGTGGTGGCGCTGCACCGCCATCGGCTTGCAGGTGGTGTTACCCGTGCTGGCGGTGGGCGCGCTGGTGCTGCGCCGGCTGCATCCGGTGGGCAGCGGCCGGGTGGGTGCGGGCATCGGCGCGGCCGGCGGTGCGCTGGCCGGGCTGTGCCTGCACTTCGTCTGCGGCATCGGCAGCGGCTTTCACGTCAGCCTGGCCCACGGGGGCCTGTCGGTGATCGGGCTGCTGCTGGGCGCGCTGCTGCTGCGCCCGCTACTGCGCACGTGATCGCGTGAGCGGGAGCAGCAAGATCCGGGCGGGCGTCTTGTCGTCGGCGCCGCGGTAGCCGGGGCCGTACAGGATCTGGCCCGGCCGCGCGCCGGTGTGTTTGCCCCGGTCGAGCACCACCTGGCCGGCCACCACCACGTACACCACGCCGGCGGCGTACTGGTGCGGCTTCTCGAAGGTGGCGCGATCGATGATCTTGCCGGGATCGAACACGGTGACGTCGCCCGCCTGCCCGGGCCGCAGCAGCCCGCGGTCGTGGATGTGGACCTTGGCGGTGTTGGCGGAGGTCATCTTGCGGATCGCCTCTTCCAGAGTCAGCACCTTCTCGTCGCGCACGTAGCGGCCCAGCACGCGCGGGAAGGTGCCGTAAAAACGCGGGTGCGGATGCCCCGCCGCCAGCGGCCCCTCGGTCTTCAGCGCGCCGCCGTCCGACCCGATCGACACGAACGGCTGCGCCAGGGCGTAGCGCATGTCCGGCTCGGCGTGGTGAAAGTAGACGGTGGGGATCGACCCGCCGTTGTCGATCAGCAGCCGGAAGAACACGTCGAACGGCTTGCCCCCCAGGGCGTCGATGACCTCGTTCATGCGCTTGCCCTCGAAGCGCTTGTAGGCGGGGTTGCGCAGCGACACCAGCATCATGCCCTGCCACGAGCCGGTGGCGGTGTAGTGGTCGTACCAGCCCGGCAGCCCGCTCTCGATCTCCTTCTGGATGCGGGCGCGCTGGGCGGGGTCCTTCAGCCGCGCCACCAGGGCCCCGTCGCCGCCCTCGTGTGCCCAGGGCGGCACGATGGTGCCCAGGTCGTTCTGCCCGGCGATGTAGGGATAGACGTTGGCCTCGACCAGCGCGCCGCGGGCCCGGGCCTGGGCCAGCTTCTCGATCAGGCGCGGCATCTGCCCCCACAGGGTGTGCTCGGAGATCTTGATGTGGATGATGTCCACCGGGACGCCGGCGCGACGGCCGATCTCCATCGCCTCGTCGGCGGCCTTGAACACCTCCAGGCCCTCGTGGCGCATGTGGGTCGAGTAGATCCCGCCGTAGGGCGCCGCCGCCTCGCACATGGCGACCAGGGTGTCGGTGTCGATCCAGGACCCGGGCGGGCCGGACAGCGAGCTGGCCACGCCCAGCGCGCCGTCGAGCATCGCCTGCTTGACGGCTGCCCGCATCTTGTCGAGCTCGGTCCTGCTGGGCGGTCCGCCGCGGTCGCCGTGCACCCGGGTCCAGATCTGCGACGAGCCGACGTAGGTGCCGACGTTGAGCGAGATGCCCTGGGCCATCAGCTTGGCGAAGTAGTCACGGAAGGTGGCGAACTCCGCGCTGGGCGCGGCCGAGCCGCCCTCGCCCAGGATCACCGAGGTGACGCCCTGGTAGATCATGCTGTACGCGTCGCCGTCGACCAGCAGGCTGTTGTCGGAATGGTTGTGCATGTCGACGAAGCCGGGCGCCACCACCAGCCCGCGCGCGTCCAGGGTGCGGGTGGCGGTCCGTCCGGGCAGGTGGCCCAGCGCCACCACGCGCCCGCCGCGGATGCCCAGGTCGCCCATGAACGACGGGTTGCCGGTCCCATCGACGATGCGCCCGTGACGGACCAGCAGATCGAAGTCGGGGCCCGCGGCGCGCGCCCTCGGCGGGCCGGCCGCCAGCACCGAGGCCCCGGCCACCAGCACCAACGCAGCACGCACGCTGTTCCGCATGGCCGCGAGCGTAGGAGCGCCGCCGGACGTTGGCAATAGCCACCCGCCCGACGAACGTCCGCGTCAGGGGCGCCGGCTGCCGCAAATCGCGTTAGAGTGCGGGTCCGGAGGGGCTGATGAGCGTGCTGGTCCCCGCGTTGCTGATCCTGCTGGCTTACCTGTGCGGATCTTTTCCCACCGGCGTCCTGCTGGCCAAGGCGCGCGGGGTGGACCTGCGCAAGGTGGGCAGCGGCAACATCGGCGCCACCAACGTCGGCCGGGCGCTGGGCCGCCGCTGGGGCGTGGTGGTGCTGATCATCGACGCGGCCAAGGGCTTCCTGCCGGTGTGGGTGGCGAAGCTGCTGGGGCAGTCCAGCTGGGTGCTGGCGGCGGTGGGGCTGGCCGCGCTGCTGGGCCACTCGTTCAGCGTGTTCCTGCGTTTTTCCGGCGGCAAGAGCGTCGCCACCTCCCTGGGCGCCGCCCTGGCCATGTCCCCGCTGGCCGCGCTGGGCTGCTTTGCCATCTATGTGCTCCTGGTGGCGGTGCTGCGCATCTCCTCGGTGGGCTCGATGGTGGGCGTGCTCGCCTTCCCGCTGCTGGTGTGGCTGCTGGGTCCGCGCCTGCCCGCCTACTACGCCTTCGGCATCGCCGCCGCCCTGCTGGTCATCATCCGCCACGCCGAGAACATCAAGCGCCTGTTCCGCGGCGAAGAGCTACGGGCCTGACCGGGCCGCCCGCCCTACCAGTGGAAGGTCGTGGACAGCACGCCCCACAGCTGCGGCTGCGCTCCCTTCATCGGCCGCGGCACCGGCATGTCCGGCGTCAGCTCGATCTCCATGCGCGGTTCGAATCTCCACAGCAGGTTCACGTCCAGGCCCAGGGTCAACCAGTGCCACGGCCGGTAAGCCAGCCCCGGCCCCAGCGTGACCTCGTGTACGCTCACGCTGGACGTCGAGCGCAGACCGGCGGGCTCGAACCACTCGCTGACGTCCAGGTCCAGCGCCAGCCGGTCGGTGGTCTGCACGACCACGCCGGCGCCCGCGTTCAGGGCCACCTGGTGACGGCGGTCGGTGATGACCGCGTGAGCGCCGGTGAACAGGCCCAGGCGGACCCGCTCGCTCACCCGCTTGCGGGCTATCACCTCCACGCGGGGAAAGAGCAACAGACCCTCGGCCGTGCTGTAGCCGATCCCCTCGAAGCCCGCCAGGACCGCCAGACCCAGAGG
>JBKPRZ010000217.1:0-6360 GCA_046734815.1 Myxococcota bacterium
CTTCTGTCCTCCCTCCGCCCGTCCTTCTGTCCCCCTCCGTCCGTCCTTCTGTCCTCCCTCCGCCCGTCCTTCTGTCCCCCTCCGCCCGTCCTTCTGTCCCCGTCTGCGCCCCTCTCCGCCTCGCCCTGGCTCCCTATGTCACACGCGCCAGGGCCCGCCACCCCGCCCTGCCGCTTCAACCACCCACCGCGCGACACGCGCCTGCTGCCACCACGGGCTAGAGGCCCGTCGTGGCCCTTCCTCCCGAACCCAGCCGGCCACCCTGCTTGTTCCGACCGACCGCAGTGTTCTGGCCACGGCTCCCCATTGCTGGAACCCGCCCTCCGACTCGTTCACTTCGGTGCACCGCTGCGGGTCGCAGCATCCTTCTCTCTCCGGCGCCCTCCCCCCGGGGGAGATGTTCCACGTGGAACGGAGCGTGGCGTATCTTCCGCGGGTGTTACCCAGTCTCGTCGACTCGCTGGCCCAGGAGCTCTCCGTCCTGAGCGGGCGGGAGCGCTTCCGGCAGAGTCCTCCCTTTCATGGGGGCACGGCCGACGGTCCCAGCCGCACGCACGACCTGCTGCAGGGGCAAGAGATCGTGAACTTCTGCTCCAATGACTACCTCGGCCTGGCCTGCCACCCGGCGCTGGCGGAGGCCGCGACCACCTCCAGCCGTAGGTCCGGCTTCGGCGCTTCCGCCTCCCGCCTGGTGTCCGGCGAGCAGCAGGAGCACCGCCTTCTCGAGCAACAGCTGGCGGCGTACGTCGGGCTGCCCTCCGCGCTGCTCTTTCCGACCGGGTACCAGGCAAACCTCGGCGTGGTCACCACGCTGGTCAATGGCAGCGACCTCGTCGTTTCGGACGCCGCGAACCACGCCAGCCTCATCGATGGATGTCGACTGTCGCGCGCCACCATCCGCGTCTACCCGCACTGTGACCTCGACGCCGCGCGGGCGGCGCTCACCGACCGCTCGTCCCAGTACCGACGCAAGATCCTCCTGACCGAATCCCTCTTCAGCATGGACGGCGACTTCGCTCCGCTCGCCGATCTTGCCGAGCTCGCCCGGGCCACCGACACCGTCCTCGTGGTGGACGAGGCCCACGCGCTGGGTGTCCTCGGTCCGGGCGGTCGCGGGCTCTGCGCGGCCGCCGGCGTGGTTCCCGACGCCCTGGTCGGCACGCTGGGAAAAGCGTTCGGGTCTTCGGGCGGATTCGTCGCGGGCTCGCCCGAGCTGCGCTCCGTCCTGCAGAACCGCGCCCGCACCTTCATCTTCACCACGGCGTCCCCGCCACCGGTCGCCGCCGCCGCCGCCGCCGGCCTGGAGCTCGCCGCCGGGTCAGACGGCGACCGCCGGCGCTCCCACCTCGCCGAACACATCACCGCCCTGGTCGAGCGCTTGCCTTCCCACGTCCGGGCCACCCACCGGTCAGCCATCCTCCCGATCCTCCTCGGCGACGATCGCCGCGCGCTCGACGCCAGCCGCGCCCTGCTCGACCGCGGCTTCTTCGTGCAGGCCATCCGCCCCCCCACCGTACCCGAGGGAACCTCCCGCCTCCGCCTCACCCTCTCGGCCGCGCACACCCCGACCGAGGTCCAGCGCCTCGCGGACGCCTTGACCGATCTCCTGGCGCGACCGTGAAACATGGCCTCTTCGTGACCGGCACGGACACCGGCGTCGGCAAGACCGTCGTCAGCTCCGGCCTCCTCCGTCTGCTCGCCCGCCGCGGTGACCGACCGGTTCCCTTCAAGCCCGTCGAGACCGGATGCCGCCGCGGCGTCCCCGCGGACGCGACCCTCCTCCTGGAAGCGTCGCTCCGCACCGATCTCGCCATATCAGACGTGTGCCCTATTACGTTTCCTGAACCGGTTGCTCCCGCCGCCGCGGCCCTGGCACACCGCCGGCCCATCCGTCCGGCCGCCCTCCTCGCCGCCGCCCGCCGCCTGTCCCGTCGGGGCGGCCCTCTCATCGTCGAGAGCGCCGGCGGCCTCCTGTCTCCCTATGGCCCGCGCTTCACCGCCGCCGACCTGGCCGCACGGCTGGGTTTGCCGCTTCTGCTGGTCGCGCGACACGCCCTGGGCACCATCAATCACACCGCCCTCGCGCTGGCCGAGATCCGTCGCCGCGGCCTGCCGCTCGCCGGCTACATCCTCGTGACCACCGTCCCGGGCGCAGGCACCGCTCGCGAAAGAAACGCCGAGCTCCTCACCCGCCTGACCGGCATCGCACCGCTGGCGGTGCTCCCGCATTTGCGCCGTCCCACACCCGACCGGGTGGCGGCCCAGCTCGAGCGCCGCCTGCGCACGCCGATCCTCTGACGACCGGGTGGCGGCCCAGCGCGACCGCCGTCCGCGCGCGTAGACCCTCTGGACGACCGCCGCAGTCGGTGGCCACCCGTCAGGGTGACGCCTGCGCCGACCGCCGCTTCGGGAAGATCACCACCCGCCGCGCCGGCCCCTCACCCTCGGATTCGGTCGTGACGCCGGGATGATCCGCCAGCGCCATGTGCACGACCCGCCGGTCATGCGGGCTCATCGGTTCCACCGGCACCGGCCGTCCGGAACGCTGAGCCTTTTCGGCCAGCCGCTTGGCCAGGTCCACCAGCGAGTCCTCGCGCCGCCCCCGGTATCCCTCGGCGTCCACCACCACCAGCGGCCGCTCGCCCGGCTGCTTGAAGACGATCCTGTTCACCAGGTACTGCAGGGCATCCAGGGTCGAGCCCTTCTTGCCGATCACCAGTCCCGACTCGGCCCCGTGGGCGTCCAGGATGATGCGCTCGCCGTCGTCAAAGGCGCTCACCTCCGCCTCCACCCCCATCCGCTCAAGAACGTTTCGCAGAACGTCGGCCGCCTTTTCTCGCAGGTTCGCCAATGCAGAGCTCTCGCTCATAACGCCTCCAGGCTTGGTCAAATCGTAAACGTCGCTATCGGGGTCGGCAGCGCGGGTGGGGCTCCACGCACGACCGTTTCTCCCGTCGCGGTCCTTGGCCTTGGCGTTGGCTTGGTGTCCTCGAGTTGCGCCGCCGCATCCCGCCCCGCCGAGTCTCTCGTCCCGCCACTTCCCGCGCTGATCGCGCCCGCGTCGCCCGCTTCCCCCGCCGACCTGGACCGTTCCGAAATAGCCTCCGACGCCCGCCCCCTGGTCGACTTCGTCGATCTATTGGAGGGCGACTTCGTCTTCGCTGGACGGGGGACCGCGTGGGACTTCCCCGCCCGCGGCGTGCGCTTGCTCTCCGGGGAGGCCTTGCGCGCCTTGGCCCGCGTCTGCGCGCGCCCGCCGAGCGACCGGCCTCTCTCGCCAGCCCTCGCCCGTGCAGTCTTCTTCTTCTTCGACGCGGCCATACCCAAAAGTTCGCTCCCACCCTACTGTCGGGAGAACCGATGTGTCAACAGAAACGGCTTGAATTCAAGGATCTTGCCGCTTAGCATCCCCCGTCGCCGAGCCGTCTTCGGCACGATCGTCCGGCCCCGCCATGGTGGTGCTTTCGACATCGTGTGCTGCCCTAACCGGCTCTGCCCGTCACCATCATGAAGATCGACCTTTCCGCCGCCGCCCCTGCAGACGAAAAGGCGGACCTTCTCGCGGTTGGATGTGGCGAAGACACCCTGGATGACAACGCTCTCCTCGATTCGTTGGACGCCGCGCTCGGGGGGTTCTTGCGCGCGTCGATCCGCGACGAGCGTTTCAAGGCCAAATCCGGCCAGTCCCTGGTTCTCCCTACCCACGGCCGCCTGCCGTGCACCCGCCTGGCCCTGCTGGGCCTCGGCAAGCGCACCGCCATCACCGTTTCCGCCCTGCGCGCCTTTGCCGGCCGGGCCGCTCGCCTGGCCCACGGCGCGGGCGCCCGCCGCCTGGCCATCCTGCCGCCGCTCGGCTTTCTCGGCCCGCAGCCCGAGCTCTCCGCCGTGGCCGAGCGCCTGGTCGAGGGCGTGTCCCTCGGCACCTACCGCTTCGACAAGTACCTGTCCGAGGACCGCCGCACCCCCATCAGCGTGACCGAGGTCTCGCTGCTTCTCGGCAGCCCGCAGAGCCCGTCGCTGGCCGACGCCCTGCCGCGCGCCGAGCGCCTCGCTCGCGCCGTCGCCCGCGCCCGCGATCTCGTCAACGAGCCCGCCTGCTACATGACCCCCACGCGCATGGCCGAGGAGGCGCAGGCCGTCGCCAGCACGCACGGACTCAGCTGCACGGTGCTGGGCCCCGACGAGTGCCGGCAGCGGGGGATGGGCCTGTTTCTCGCCGTCGCCCAGGGCAGCAATCAGGAGCCCCGCTTCATCCACCTGGCCTGGAAGCCCTCTCACCCGCGCAAGCGCATCGTCCTCATCGGCAAGGGCGTCACCTTCGACTCGGGCGGCCTGTCGCTGAAATCCAACGACAACATGCTCGACATGAAGACGGACATGGCCGGCGCCGCCGCCGTCATCACCGCCATGGGCCCGGTCGCCGGCGAGCAGTTGCCCCTCGAGGTGCACGCCATCGCCGCCTGCACCGAGAACATGCCCTCAGGCCACGCGTACAAGCTGGGCGACGTGCTGCGCTCGAAGGCCGGCAAGACCGTCGAGATCAACAACACCGACGCCGAGGGCCGCCTCACCCTCGCCGACGCCATCAGCTACGCGCTGGACCTCAAGCCCGACGTCATCCTGGACTTCGCCACCTTGACCGGCGCCTGCATCGTCGCGCTGGGCCCGCACACCGCCGGCGTCATGAGCAACAACGACGCTCTGGCCACCGCCTTCCTCGACGCGGCCCGTACCTCCGGCGACGACATGTGGCGGCTGCCGCTCACCGAGAAGCTGGCCGAGCAGCTGAAATCGGACGTGGCCGACATGAAGAACACCGGCGAGCGCTGGGGCGGCGCGTTGACCGCGGGTCTGTTCCTGCGCGAGTTCGTCGGCGACACGCCCTGGGTCCACGTCGACATCGCGGGCCCATCCACCGCCGACAAGGAGGGAGGCGACGTGTCGAAAGGTGGCACCGGCTTTCCTGTCGCGACGATAGTAGAATACTTACGTAGGGTTGCTACTGCCTGAAGCACCCAGAACTTACCGTGAGGTAACCTACGATTCGAGGCCAAAAAGCGCCGCAAATAGTCCTAATACGAGCGCTATAGCCTTGACCGTAGCAATATAGGGGTGGTAGAGTTCGCGCGCCTCGACACAGAGGCCGTTTTTTTGCAACGACATCACCTTCGGGGCAAGCGCCCCAGGAGACAGGTACATGGAGCCGACTTTCCGCGTGGGGGACCTAGCCGTCTATCCGGCACACGGAGTGGCACAAATCATCGGCGTCGAAACGCGCGAGATCTCGTCCAGCAAGCAGACCTTCTACATCCTCAAGATCCTGGACAACGGGATGAAGATCATGATCCCGACCAAGAACGCGGCCGCCGTCGGCCTGCGTGAGCTGATCCGCGAGGAGGAGGTCGACGAGGTCTTCGAGATCCTGAAGAGCCGTGAAGTTGCCGTCGAGGGCCAGACCTGGAACCGCCGCTACCGCGAGTACATGGAAAAGATCAAGACCGGCTCGGTCTTCGAGATCGCCGAGGTGCTCCGCGACCTGCAGCGTCTCAAGGGCGACAAGGAGCTGTCGTTCGGCGAGCGCAAGATGCTCGACACGGCGCGCACCCTGCTGGTGAAGGAAATCGCCGTCGCCACCAAGTCCAAGGAAGGCAAGATCGAGGAGAAGCTGAACCGCATCTTCGCCTGCTGATTGCCGCGGCACCGCCGCCCGCGAGAACCCCGGAGCAGCCCTCCGGGGTTTTTTCTTTTGGGGCCCATGGCCTCAAAACGCCGCGACGGTTATCGGTCTTCGCCCGCGAAAATGACGAACGCCCGCTGCAACCTGGCTCCCGGACCAGGTGCGAGCGGGCGCTCGTCAAATCGGATTCCCTATCAGCCCTTGAAGATGTTCAGGATCCCCTTGCCGAGTCCGAACGGGTCGACGATGTGGGAGATGAGGTCGCCGAGGAAGCCGTCGTGCTTCGGCTGGTAGTTGGTGCCGTCGAGCTTCCCGTCACGCAGGTCCTGACGGAAGGCATGCAGACCCTTGGCGTCGTCGAGGTTGTACTCCTTGGCGTTCTTCCCCTCGCCCACCAGGACGGTGTTCGACTTCGGGTCGTAGGTGACGTTCATGTCCTTCATCAGCTCCGAGCGGAAGGACTCTTCCTCCTTCGGGTTGTTGAGGTTGTAGGTCTTCCCGTTGAAGTCGACGTTGTGGGGCTCCTTCTTGCCACGCCCGCCCTCGGCCCGGTCCGCTCCATCCGCGCCATGGGCGCCGTCCGCGCCGTGGGCGCCGTGGGCGCCGTGCCCGTGCTCCGCGCCCTCGCCCCGCCCGCCGCGGCCGGTCCCCTTGTACCCGTCCAGCTCGCCATCCCTCATGTC
>JBKPRZ010000218.1:0-5257 GCA_046734815.1 Myxococcota bacterium
CATCGATCAGGCGGTCGCCCTCATCGCCCGCGCCGGCGCGCAGGTCTCCGGCTGGCCCGAGCCGGCCCGCGCCCGGCTGGCCCGGCTGGCCCTGCAGGCCGCCCGCCGCCACCTGCGCCCCGAGGAGATCGAAAGGCTGCCCGTCTTCCGCAGCATCGGTCAGGGCGGGCCCGGGTCGGTGGACCTGGCCACCTTGCGCCTGTGGGCCGCCACCGATCCGGCGCGTTCGCTGCCCGCGCTCACCTCGGATCAGCGCCCCGAGGGGTACGCCCTGGGCACCGATTCGGTGCTGGTCGCCGACGAGGCCGAGCGCAGCCTGCTGTCGGACGTCCTGGGCGTGCGCTTCCGGACGCCGAGCGCCCGCGAGTCCTCGCGCTCGCTGGCCGCCACCGCCCGCCGCTGGCTGCACCGGGGCGGGCGCGCGCTGGCGGCCGGCTTCGATTGGCTGCGCCACCCGTCGCGCCCTCAGCTGCTGCCCGATGCCAGCCTCACCGTCTCCGAGCAGCGGCTGCTCAAGGCGCTGCGCGAGCGGATGCGCAACCAGCCCGGCAGCCCCTTCTCCGAGGTCACGATGTGCGCGGGACCGGGACGCGTGCGCCGCGCGCGCGGCCGCGCATCCATGCTGGTCCTCCCCAGGGAAAACCGGACGGTGGTGGCCTGTGTGCAGGCCCTGCGCACCGACGGGCGCTGGACCCGCCTGGTCCATCTGGCCCTGGTGGCCACCTCCGCGCGCGTGCGATCGGGTATGCTGCCGCCGCGATGAAGCTATCACGCCGGCAAGCGCTGGCGGCCGCCGCCACCGCGGTCGCCGCTCCCTCGACGATGGCCCGCGCCGAAGACTCCGCCGCCGTCCCGGTCAAACCGGGCAAGCACCAGCTGGTCCCGCTGCCCTTCGATCCCAAGAAGCTCAAAGGCCTGTCCGAGCGGCTGCTGGTGTCCCACCACGAGAACAACTACGGGGGCGCGCTGAAGAACCTGAACAAGGTCGAGCTGGACCTGATCACCGTCAACAAGGACACACCCGGCTACATGGTGTCCGGGCTGCGCGAACGGGAGCTGCAGTTTTACAACTCGGTGGTGCTGCACGAGCACTACTTCGGCAACCTGGGCGGCAACGGCAAGGTCTCGGGCCCGATCGAGAAGGCGCTGGCCGACGGCTTCGGCGGGGCGGGCCGCTGGGAAGAGGCTCTCCGCTCGACCGGGATGAGCCTGGCCGGCGGCAGCGGCTGGGCGATCCTGTACCTGGCCTTCGGCAGCGGCGACCTGCGCATCGGCTGGTCGGGGAACCACACCCAGTCGCTGGCGTTCGGTGCGCCCCTGCTGGTGCTGGACATGTACGAGCACGCCTATCACCTGGACTACGGCGCCGCGGCCGCGAAATACGTCGATGCCTTCTTCGCCAACGTCCGCTGGGAAGAGGTGAACCGCCGTTACGACCACGCCCTGCGCGCCGTGCGCACCTTGCGCAGCTGAACCACCACCCCCGGGCGAGGAGGACATCATGGCGATCAAGCAGCTGAACCCCTATCTGAACTTCGATGGCACCGCCGACAAGGCAATCAAGCTGTACGAGAGCGCGCTGGGCGCGAAGGCCGAGACCGTCCAGCGCTTCGGCGACATGCCCGGCGGCGACGTCGCCCCCGAGCACAAGAACCGGGTGATGCACGCCGTCCTGCACATCGGCGGCGGCACCATCATGATCAGCGACACCCAGCCCAACTCGCCGGTCGCCCGGGACAGCAACGTCCAGATCGTGATGGACTTCGACGACGCCAACGAGATGAACCGCAAGTTCGACGCCCTGGCCGTCGGCGGCAAGGTCACCATGCCGCTCAACGACACCTTCTGGGGCGCCCGCTTCGGCATGTTGACCGATGCCTTCAACATCCGCTGGATGTTCAACTGCCAGCTGAGGAAGCCCTGACCGCCGCGGTCAGGCCATCGCGCTGACGAAGGTGTCCAGCGCCCGCCGGCTGCTGGCGGGCGCGGACGCCTGCGGCCAGCCCAGGCGGAAGGTCATCACCGGGAACCAGCCCGCCTCGGTCAGCCCGGCCAGCAGCGGCTGCACCGAGCGCGGGCGGCCCAGGTGGTGCTCGCGGTCGTCCAGCTCCAGCAGCTGATCCAGCGGCTGGAAGGCCAGGCCCCGCGTCGCCCCCTCGAGCATCAGGCGTTGCCACAGCCGGCCGCCCTCCAGCAGCTGTCGGCGGTCCGACGGCTGGCGCAGGCTGATGGCCCCGAAGGCCGGGGCGGTCCCGCACTGCTGGTCGATGGTCATGCCCAGCCAGCTCCGGTGCGACACCTCGTCGCTGGCCCGCGGCGCCAGCATCCCCAGCGCCCGCTTCCACGCCGGCGCCCCCGAGCAGCGCAGGGAGGGGCCGTCGCGGTGGTGGCTCTCCTCGCGCGGGGTGTTTCGGAACCAGGCGTCGCTGGCGCGCATGAACTCGGGCTGGGCGATCAGCGAGCGGGTGGCCTCGATGATCCCGGCCTCGAAGCGCCGCCCGCGCGGCTCGCCCCGCGCGAACAGGTCCACCCGCACGTCGGGATCGCGGCTCTTGCTGGTGAGCTCGTCCAGCAGCGAACGTTCGAGCGCCCGGTCGCGGTGGTAGCGCCCGCGGTTTGTGTGGCGGTTCGAGATCGCCGTCATCAGCGCCGGACGCGGCGGATTGGCGGGCAGCCCGATCTCCAGCCGCGCCGCCAGGGTGTCGTGCCCCGGGTCGGGCGCGGCCGTGACCCTAACCGCCCGTCCCAGCCCCTCGCCCGCGCTGACCATGTTTTCGATCGCGCAGCCGGCACCGATCCACATCTGCCGTCGGTACGGGTCCACCGGGCCCAGGTCGCGCCGCGGGTCGATCTCCAGGTCGATGGACTCGTCGTTGATCTGGAACTGCCAGGGCTGGCTGTTGTGCGGGCTGGCCGCCAGCACGCCGGCGGCCACCACCGACATCGGCGGCGGCAGGGCGAACCACTGCTGCCACAGCCGGCGGGCCTCGCCGCTGTCGCCGATCAACCCCGTCTGCCAGGCCCGGGCCGCCAGCCCGCCCGCCGCCACCGCCAGCACCCCGCCGCCACCGGTCAGAAGCGTCCTGCGTGTGTTCATTGGCTCGTCTCCCAGGAAGAGACGACCATAACCCGACCACGGTCCCGGTCAGAACAGCCTCAGCTGGTCACCGGGCGCGGGCGGCACCCGGAACAGGTCGGTGCGCAGCTCGTGTGAACGCCGCCCGAACCCCAGGCGTGCGCTGGCCGCCGCGAACCGTTGCTCCAGCAGCGCGGCGTAGGGACCGGTGCCGCGCATGCGCACCCCCCAGCGCGCGTCGTACAGCTGGCCTCCGCGCGCATCGCGGATCAGCGACAGCACGTGCGCCTTGCGGTCGGGGAAGTGCTCCTCCAGCCAGCCCTCGAACAGCTCCTTGATCTCCAGCGGCAGCCGCACGAACACGTAGCCCGCGTCCTGCGCGCCCGCCTCGTGCGCCGCCTGCAAGATCCGCTCGAGCTCGTGGTCGTTGATCGCCGGGATGGTCGGGGCGATCAGCGCCGTGACGGGCACCCCCGCCCCCGCCAGACCCGCGATCGCCTCCAGCCGCCGCTCCGGCGCCGCCGCCCGCGGCTCCATGGTGCGGGCCAGCTTGCGGTCCAGAGTGGTCAGCGACACCGCCACATTGACCAGCCCCTGCGCCGCCAGCGCGCCCAGCAGATCCAGGTCCCGCAGGATGAGGGCGCTCTTGGTGACCAGACTGACCGGGTGCTGGAACTCGACGAACACCTCCAGCAGCGCGCGGGTGATGCCCAGCGTGCGCTCGGCCGGCTGGTAGGCATCGGTGTTCACGCCCAGCGCGATCACCTCCGGGCGGTAGCCGGCCTTGCGGAACGCCTCCCGCAGCAGCACCGCCGCCCGCGGCTTGGAGAAGATGCGACTCTCGAAATCCAGCCCGGGCGACAGGTCCAGGTACGCGTGGGTCGGCCGGGCGAAGCAGTACACGCAGCCGTGCTCGCAGCCCTTGTACGGGTTGATCGAGCTGTCGAACGGCACGTCGGGCGAATCGTTGTGGCTGATGATCCCCCTGGTCGCCTCGGGGGTGATGGTGGTCTTGAGCGGCGGCGGCACCTCGTCACCCACGCCCCAGCCGTCGTCCGTAGGATCCAGCTCCGCCCGCACCACCGGCAGGTAGCGAGGCGCTGGATTGCGGTTCGCCCCCCGCCCCTTCCGCGACTCCGGATGTCTCGCCCGCCGCTCGTTCATGCCGCACCCCGTCTGAACAGGCGTTCAGTCTAGCACACACCCGCCCGCGTCCAGCCGCCCCCCGTTCCCCGTCGCCGGGGTAGTGCGCCTACCTGCGAACGGCCTAGCTGCCGGCGGGCACCAGCAGCTTCACGCCGGGCGGAACATCGAGGTGGGTCGTCTTCTCCTCCCCCCAGCACACCAGCGTGTCGTCCAGCCGCATCCCGCAGTAGGCCCCGAACTGCCCCTTGATCGCCTTCAGCCTCAGATCCGGGGGCGGATCCTTGTAGCGCTCGGGGAACAGCTTGCGCGTTCCCCAGCAGACCATCTGGCCGTCGGGCTTCAGCGCGCAGGTGCTGTAGCTGTCGACGCCCACGTCGCGCACCGGCCCCAGGCCGGCAGGCACGTCGGTGGTGCCGTCGACGTCGTCGCCCCAGCAGACCAGCGTGTCGTCCAGGCGGATGGCGCACGCGTGGCGGGTCAGGCCGGGCGCCTCGTCCAGGTGCCCGCCGGTGTGCACGATCGCGCTCACCAGCTTGGCCTTGAGGTCCGGCGGGGGCGGCGGCGGGTTGACGCCCCAGCAAGCGACCGAATCGTCCATCTTCACCGCGCAGGTGAAGAACGCCGCCGCGTGCAGCGACTTCGCGCGCAGGCCGGGCGGCGGCGCGTTCATGGTGCCGGGCTGGCCCCAGCAGGTCACGCTGCTGTCGGCGTTCAGCGCGCAGCCGTGCTGGTAGCCGATCACGATCTGCACCGGATCCACCGCGCGCGCGACCGCGTCGGGCGGGAAGATCGTGCGCTTGTCGCTCCAGCAGCGCACCCGCGCCCCGGCCTCCTTCGGTTGCAGGGCGCAGCAGCCGTCGTGCGCGCAGGTGACCTGGGTGGTGCGCAGCCCCCCGGGCGGCATCGTGCGCGGGTGGCGGTCGCCGAAGCAACGCACGCTCTGGTCGGGCAGGACGTGGCAGGCGGTGTAGTAGCCGAGGCCGATGCTCCCGCCCAGCAGCTTCTGGGCGAGGCCGCTGCTCGCCAGCGGCGGGG
>JBKPRZ010000219.1:0-20627 GCA_046734815.1 Myxococcota bacterium
GTCGGGCAGCGCCCGCGACGCCCAGGCGCTGTGCACGCGGGCGCTGGAGCTGTGCACGCGCGCCGGGCTGCCGCCCCCCACGCGTCTCTACCGGCTGCGCGCGGAGGCCTCCTTCGCCCTGGCCGACCTGCCCGCCTGCGAGGCGGACGCCACCGCGGTGCTGCGCCTGGTGCGCGGGTCGATGCCGTCCACGCCGGGGCAGTGGCTGCGCCTGCTGCTGGGACAGATGGCCCAGCAGCTGCTGCGCCGGCTGCTGCCGGCGCGCTGGCTGCGCAGCCCGCAGCGATCCCGCGCCGACCACGCCGAGGCGGCCACGGCGGCGGGCGTGCTGGCCTCGGTGCACTACTTCAGCGGACAGGCGTTGCCCATGCTGGTGAGCCTGCTTCTGGAGGCCAACCTGGCCGAGCGCGCCCAGCACCCGCCCGAGATCATCGGCGCCTTCGCGCGGCTGGGGTACATCGTCGGTCTGGTGGCCGGTCCCGGGCCGGCGGGGCTGTTCTTCGGCCGGGCCCTGCGCCTGGCCAGCGCCCGCCGCGACGTGCCTGCCCTGGCCTTGACCCTGTACCTGCGCGCGTTCCACGACCTGGGCCAGGGGCGGCTCGCCGCCGCCGAGGCGGTGGGGATGCAGGCGGTGCAGCTGCTGGAACAGGTGGGCGACGTCCAGTCGGGCGACATCGCCCGCACCATCGTGGGCCACGCCCTGTTCTTCCAGGGCCGCATCGAGGACACCGCCCGCTGGTACGCGGCCCTGGGCCAGTCGGCCCGCCGCCGCGGCAACGGGCAACACGTCGGCTGGGGTCTGGCCCTGCACGGCCGCGCGCTGCTGGCCTCCGATCGGGCCCACGAGGCGCTGCCGCTGCTGGAGGAGGCGCGCCTGCGCCTGCAGCCGCTGGCCGACGGCATGTCCATCGCCATGTGCGAGGGGCTGCTGGCCAGCGCCTACCTGGCCACCGGACGCGCCGACGAGGCCCGGGCCCTGGCCGCCGCGCTCGAGCCGCGCCTGCGCGGTCCGGTGCTGGCGCTGGCCCCTTGCCTGCACGCCTACCTGGGCGCCGCCGAGGTGGCGCTGGCCGACTGGCCGCTGGAGCAGGCGCCCGATCCCGAGATCGAGCGGACCGCCCGGGTGGCCAGCCGGCGGCTGGACCGTTTCGCCACGCTGTTCCCGCTGGCCCGTCCGGCGGCGCTGGCGGTGCGCGCAGCGATCGCCCGTCGCACGGGCGACCCCGATCGGGCCGAGCGCCTGCAGGCTCACGCTGTACGGCGGGCCAGCGCTCTGGGCCTGGCGGTCGCGCCGCCGATCATTTGACGGGAATTTCGCACTGGCCGCAGCGGCATCGCGTTCCCATGCAACGGGGGTGAGCCGCGACGAGGACCAGACGAGGAAGATCCAGGTAGCGGTGCTCGGCGGAGGGATGGGCGCAATGGCTGCCGCCTGGCAACTGATGCGCCTGGACCCGGGGAGGTACCGGATCACGGTATATCAACGAGGCTGGCGCCTCGGGGGCAAGGGCGCCAGCGGTCGTAACCGGGCGCCCGGCCAGGGCCTGCGCATCGAGGAGCACGGGCTGCACATCCTGATGGGCTTTTACGACCACGTCTTTCACATCTTGCGCACCTGTTACGAAGAGCTGGGTCCCGCGCCCGCCGACAGCGCCCACGGGGGGATCGGCAGCTGGGGCGAGGCGCTGACCGGGTCCGACCATCTGCACATCTGCGACCGTTACCGCAACGGCGAGCGCTCGATCTGGGAGCTGCAGCTGCCGACGCACGACCAGAAGCTGCCCGGTGGCGCTCCCCCTCGCGATCCCGACGTGACCAGCTGGATGATCGACGGGCTGTCGTTCATCTACCACCTGGTCCAGCAGGACGGTGAGCGGGCGGGCGACGACAATCAGGCGCTGGGCTGGCTGCAGCAGCTGGTGCGCGGGCTGGCCAGCCGCGAGGGCGGTCCGGCCCGGGTGCGCGCGCAGCTGCTGAGCCACGTGACCCGGGCCAGCCTGCGCTGGGCGCTGGGGCAGGCCTTCCGGCGGCTGGGCGACCCCGAGCGGCGCGACCCCATCAGCGTCGAGCGCCGGCGTCAGGCCATGGCCGCCTACTTCGTGGGCGCCAACCTGCTGGGCATCCTGAACAACGGCCTGTGGACCAAGGCCGACTTCCTCCGCCATGCCGAACGGGTCGATCACCTGGACTACCGCGAATGGCTGCGCCAGCAGGCGCATCCCATCGGCGCAGACTGGCCCGAGCTGGCCTGGAACTCGGCGCTGGTCCAGTCCATCTACGACCTGATCTTCAGCCAGCAGACCGGATTCGGGGCGGGCACCGCGCTTTACGACAGCCTGCTGATGTTGCTCAGCTACCCGGGCCACCTGTATTACCGGATGAACGGCGGCATGGGCGACGTGGTGTTCACGCCGCTTTACCTCTGGTTGCGCCGCCACGGGGTGCAGTTCCGGTTCTTCCAGCGCGTCCGCCAGCTGCACCTGGAAGCGGGCGCGCCCCGGATCGGGTCCATCTCCGTCGAGCGGCAGCTGAACCTGGACGGGGACGACTACGATCCGCTGTTCTCGGCGGGGGGGCGGGCCTGCTGGCCGAACGCGCCGCTGGCCGAGCGGCTGCCCGCCCGCGAGCAGAAGCGCCTGGCCCGCGAGCAGCCCGACCTGGAGAGCGGGAGCGAGCCGACCGGGCCGGTGTACCAGCTGCGCCGCGGGCGCGACTTCGACGTGGTGGTCCTGGGAATGCCCCTGGGCAGCTTCCAGCACGAGCCCGACCTGGTGGACGAGCTGCGCGCCGCCCACCCGCCCTTTGCGCGGATGGTGAGCGGCATCGCCACCGCGCCCACCCGCGCGTTCCAGATCTGGACCGACCGCGACGCCCGCTCGCTGGGCTGGCAGGGGCAGGCGGCCATGCTGGGAGCCTATGAGGGGCCTTTCGGATCGTGGGCGGACATGACCCAGGTGTTGCCCCGCGAGAGCTGGGAGCAGACCCCCGTACGCGGGGTGCACTACTTCTGCGGGGTGGGCGAGCCGGAGGGAGCGGGCGCTCCCGACCAGGTGGTCCGGCGCGAGGCCATCGACTGGCTGCAGAGTCGCCTGCCCGGGCTGCTGCCGGGCTGGAGCTGGGACCGCGCCTGCGCGCCCGGCGGCCGCGGCGAGCAGCGCTTCGCCGCCCAGTACTGGCGGGCCAACAGCGCCCCGGCGGAACGGTACGTGCTGGCGGTGCCGGGCAGCCTGCGCTTCCGCCTGCCCGCCGATCGATCGGGGTTCGACAATCTGTTTCTGGCCGGTGACTGGGTGCGGACCGATCTGAACGCCGGCTGCCTGGAAGCGGCGGCCATGGCCGGGGTGGACGCCGCCCGCGCCATCCACGGCCGGCCCGGCGAGCTGGTGCGGACGCCCTCGGCACGTCCACCGGCGGTGCATCCGCCGGCCCAGCAGCTGCGGCCCTATGTCGATCGCGACGGCGACTGGGTCCGGCGCGCGCCGGTGCAGGCCCAGCAGATCGCCAGCTCGATGTTCCTGCTGCGCGGGGACCCGGAAGCGCTGTCGGCGGTCTGCGCCGCCGAGGTGGACGGGCCCAGCGGCGGTCGGGTGAGCGCCCGCCCGTGGCCCTCGGGCGCCGGTCTGGTGCTGTTGATGGGCTCGCGTCTGGGCCGGGTGGGCAGCGCCGATCCGCAGGACGCCGGGCTGGGCTCCTTCGAGGAGCAGGACGTGGGCTTCTTCGTGCCGGTGGCGCTGGCCGGGCAGAACGTCCGCAACGGGGTGGCGCTGCTGGCGCCGTATCTGTTCGTGGACAGCCCCATCGGTCTGTGCGCCGGCCGCGAGATCTACGGCTTTTCCAAGCTGCTGGCCCGGATCGAGATGGCGCCGGGCGATCCGGCCAGCATCACCGTGCGCGCCGACGTGCTGGTCGCCGGGCGCGTGCGCCAGGAGGTGGTGCTGGAGGTGAGGCCCGATCGCGAGCGCACCCGCCGTCCGGCCCTGGGGCGGCTGTTGCCGCCGCTGGCGCGCGCGCTGGCGCGTCTGCAGCCGCGGCCCAGCTTCGGGATGCCGTTCGTATTTCTGAAACAGTTCCGTGACGCCAGCGCGCCGGAACTGGCCTGCCACCAGTCGCTGGTCCATTGCGCAGCCCGGGTCAACCTGGCCCGCACGCCGCAACCGCTGACCGGGGGCTTCCGGGTGCGGCTGCCCCAGCACCACAAGCCGGACCTGGCCCGCACGCTGGGGCTGCCGCGCGAGCTGGAGACATCGATCGCGTTCCGGGTGGAGCACGACCTCTATCTGCCTCCGGGGCGGCAGCTGTGGCCGTGAAGATCGGGCGAAGCTCGTCGGGGGTCTGGTCGCTCTCGCTGGCAGCGTTGCAGACATTTCTTTACACCAAGGCCCCGGTCCGTCTCCGACCGGGGGCCTGAGCGCCGGGTCGATGCCCCCCGTCGCTGTGTACGTTGCCTGCTGATTTGCCACCGCGCCGTGTTTGCAGCGGAGCAAATCGTCTCCGACGGCGGTAAGAGCCATGGGTCACGATCGCGGCCTCGCATCGACTGGCAGACCCCAGCCCAGGAGACGGACATGCGGCTTTCCCCCCTCGACGCTGCTCGCCCCGCACACCACCCGCTCGACGGCGACGTCTGGGCGGGAGATGGCGCGGCGCTGGTTCGCAGCTGCGACCAGGAGCTGGGGCTGGCCGAGGGCCTGCTGGGCGATCCCCCGTTCGGGCTGGCGGTGATCGACGGCGTCCACGGCGCGATCCTCGAGTGCAACCGCGCCGCCGAACGCCTGCTGGGGCTGACCGCCGGCGTGCACACGTCGTTTGCCGAGGTGGTGGCGGGCGACGGCACCGATCTGCTGCAGCGGCTGACCCGCATCGAGTGGTACGAAACCACGCAGTTCGAGTTCCGCTCGCGCGCGCCCGCCGACGCCGATTACCGGATCCAGGCCTGGGCCTGCCGGGTCAAGATGCGGACCCGCCCGCTGATCTACTGCGCGTTCATGCGGCCGGCCGTGCCCGGCGCCGAACCCGGTCGCTCATTGACCACCGACGACCTGCTGGCCGAGGTCCGCACCCTGCGCAGCAGCGAGGAGCAGGCGCGCGCGCGTGCGGCCGAGCTGGAGGCGGCGGGGGTGAGCCTGTCGCTGGCCAACCAGCGCAAGGACGAGTTCCTGGCCCAGCTGGCCCACGAGATGCGCAACCCGCTGGCGCCCATCCGCATCTGGACGCAGCGGCTGCTCGACAGCGACGAGGCGTCGCCGCTGGTCCGGCAGGCCAGCCAGGTGCTGACGCGCCAGGTGCGCCACCTCAGCCGCCTGGTCGAGGATCTGCTGGACGTCTCGCGAGCGGTGCGCGACAACCTGGCCCTGCGCCAGGAGCCCACCTTGCTGACCGAGGCCATCGAGCTGGCGGTGCAGATGGTCAAGCCGCTGATCGACGAGCGCCAGCAGAAGCTGGCGGTGGCCTCGAGCGCGCCCTCGCTGTGGGTGCGCGGCGACCTGGCCCGCCTGGGCGAGGTGTTCCACAACCTGCTCGACAACGCCGCCAAATACACGCCCCCCGGCGGCCACATCCGGCTGACAATCAGCCAGCAGGCCGGCGAGGCGCTGGTGACGGTGGAGGACGACGGGATCGGCATCGACGCCGAGTTCTTGCCCCGGGTGTTCGATCTGTTCGCCCGCAGCCCCGCGGCCGAGCGGCTGCCCACCATGGGCCTGGGCCTGGGCCTTTCGCTGGTGCAGCAGATGGTGCGGGCTCACGGCGGCTCCATCGCCGCGCGCAGCCGCGGCGCGGGGCTGGGCAGCGAGTTCGAGGTGCGGTTGCCGCTGGCCCCGCCGCCCGACGAGCGCGAGCGCACGCCCGAGCCCGAGCCGGTGCGACCGCCCCGCTACCGCGTCCTGGTGGTCGACGACGAGCGCGACGTGGGCGAGGCCCTGGCGCTGTATCTGGCCGACCACGGCCACGACGTGCAGCTGGCCGCCGACGGCCCCAGCGCCCTGGACCTGGGCGAACGCTTCCGCCCACACGTGGTGTTGCTGGACATCGGCCTGCCGGGGATGGATGGCCACGACCTGGCCCGGCGGCTGCGCGCGCAGCCCTGGGGCCACGATTGCGCGCTCTTCGCCCTGTCCGGTCACCGGTCCGAGCAGGAGCGCCAGCGCTCGCTGGAGTCCGGCTGCGACGACCACCTGGTCAAGCCGATCGAGCCGGAGGCGCTGCTGGCCAGACTGGCTCAGAAGCCGGGTCAGAAGCCGAAGCCCGAACTCGTCCAGCCGCTGTAGCTGGGCAGGCTGATCGAGGGGCTGGCGGGCAGCTCCAGCCCGCGCCCGCCCAGCCCGCCGGTCGTCAGCGGCGCGATCTGCACCGGCGCCTCGAAGCTGCCCTGCGGGCCGTTGCCGACCGTGAACTGGCCGGGAACCAGGCTGAACCGCCGGTCCGCGTCCCAGGAGGCGTCCCAGGGCCGCTCGCTCAGCCGCAAGGTCGGCCAGACACGACCGGGAGCCGCATCGACCGGCAGCGGAGCGCCGAACCAGCGCAGCCGCAGCTCGGGCGCATCGGCCGGCCACGGCGAGGGCAGGTTCCGGGTCTCACTGAGCTCCAGGCGCTGCCAGCAACGCAAGCAGCGGGCCGGCTCCTGCGCGCGCGCCGCCGGGATCACCGGCAACCACGCGAGCAGGATCGGCCACCGCCACCAGCGCGAGAACACCCCTTTTTTGCCCCCCATGCGCTCACCTCCCGCCACTCACTCGCCTCAAAATGTGGCGCCGGGCGCCGGCCAGGGTGGAGCCGGCGCCCTTTATGGCGGGCGGGTCCTACACGTGGTCGGCCACCGCCACGCCCGCGTCCGGAAGCAGCCCGGGCGCCGGACCCTCCCCATCCACCACGAACAGCGACGCAGCCTGGCTGGCGCGCAGCTGGGCCAGCGCCTGCGATACGTCGGAGGCGTGCACCTGCCGCAGGTCACTGCCCTCCAGCTCCTGCAGGATCTGCGCACGCACCTGCGGATCATCGTCGACCAGCAGCACCACGGTGCGGCCGTTCTTGCCGTCGCGCGCGCCCACCGGCCGATCCAGCAGGTCGTTCTCGGCCGCAAAGCGCACCAGTTCCGTGGCGTTGTGGCAGCCCAGCTTGCGATAGATGCGTGTCCGGAACGTATCCACGGTCTTGACCGAGATCCGCAGCTCGTGCGAGATGGCGTCGTTGCGCCAGCCCCGGACCACCAGGTCCAGCACCTCGCGCTCGCGCGGCGACAGGTCCTTCAGCACGTCGCCGCCCGCCTTCTTGAGGTTGCCGCGCGACCCGGCCACCGGATCCAGCAGGCCGAATCGTCGGAAGGTTGGGGCCACGTAGACCTGGCCGGCCTGCACCCGTCGAAGGGCGTCCAGCAGCTCGGCCTCCCCGTCGGTCTTGAGCACCAGTCCGCTGGCCCGCGCTTCCAGCGCGTCCACCGCGTCGCGCTCGCGTGCCCAGTCCGTCACCAGCAGGACCCGTGCGTTGGGGCAGCGACGCTTGGCCTCGCGCGTGGCGTGGATGCCGTTCATCCCCCGCAGGAAAAGGTCCATCAGCACGATGTCTGGTGAGTGATTGGCAATCTGGTTCAGCCCCGTCCGGGCATCGTCGGCCTCGAACACCACCTCGAACTCGCTCTTGGATTCGATGAGCTTTTTGAATCCCAACCGAAATACGGACTCACTGGATATCAGCGCAATTCGCATTGCCCACCTCTTTCTTCCCGGGGTAACACGACGGTTCCGGTATTCCGGATATAGGCGGATTCCTGCGCGGCGGTCGACAACAACGACGTACAGCCGCTCGAATACAGAAGCGACTGACCTGACCGCCAGCCCACCCGAGGTTTTGTTTTTTCCGAAATCCAGGAGCGACCGACGGCGCCGGTCAAAAAAGCAGCGAAAGACCGGCCTCCAGCCGCCGGTCCTGGTAGCTGGCCGACAGCTCCTCGGCCTGGCCTTCCCGACGGCGCCACGAGACCCCCGCCGACAGCCGCGCATCGGTCTGCCACGGTCGCACACCCAGCCACACACGCGCCTCCTGTGTCTGGTCGGTCAGACGGTATTCGTCCTGCCGCACCTCTTCCTGGAACCGGTCGTGACCGGAGATGGAATGGTAGTCGTCGGCGCGCAGCTCGGCGCCGAGGTCCCAGCGGTGGACCTGCAGCTCGGCGCGCGTGCCCCCGGCCACTCCCAGGCCGTAGTAATAACCGCGCGCGCCCAGCACGCCGGCGATCCGTCCGCCGTGCTCGCCGGGTCGAAACACGCCCTCGTGGATCGGTGCCACAAGGCCGGTGAAGGCCAGCGCCTTGACCATGGCGAAGGCCGGGTAAAGCTCCCCGGTCCAGCGGAAGGCCAGTCCCCGCCGGCGGGTCGTCAGCTGGAACACAGGTCCCAGCAGGTCCAATCCGGCCATGTAGTCCTTCACCGATGCCGCCACCCGGGTGTCGTATTCCAGCGCGCTGCCGAGCCCCAGGAAGCTGCTGCTGCCCGCCAGGGCTCCCGGGCCGTCCGGGATCAGATTCTGGCGATAGCGGCCCAGCAGAGCGGTCCTGCTGCGCAGGTTGAAGCTCTGCCAGCCCTCCAGGCCCACCTCCCCGCGCAGGTGCAGGGCGCTCCAGGAGCCCGGCTTGATGTTGCGGGCCACCCGCCCGGGCCGCTGGTAGCCGGGCACGGTCACCAGGTCGGCGTCCAGCGCGCCGGCAAACCCCATCGGCTCGGTCACTCCCTCGCCCGGGCGGTCGGGCCGGCGGGTCAACGCCGCGGTCAGCGAGAACCGTTTGCACCACGGCGGCGCGACCGAGGGGTAGCTGCGCCGGCCATCCACCCAATCGTTGAACGCCGTCACCGGCGACACCACCGCCGCCAGGCTCCGCGCCAGCGGGCTGCGGCGTTCGCTGACGAGCAGCTGTCCCAGCCGGTACAGCGGCTCGCCAACAGCCAGCCCGGCAATCGTGTTGGTCATCACGTCATTGGCGGAGGGGTATTCCTTGAATTCGACCGTGTATTCCCAGAACAGGGACGTGGCCAGGGCGGTGGCTATCGAACCCGCCACGCCGAACCCGTTGCCGCGCGCGACCTGGTAATGAACCACGCCTGCCAACCCGTGACGGATCGAGTTGGTGTCGAACAGGTTCTGGTCGAAGCGAAATGCCTGGAAGGTCAGCTTGCGCCTCCAGCTGTCGGCATTCCAGGTCAGATCCCAGTCGCGGGCATTGAAATCGAGATTGCGCCAGTACCAGACTGCGCCGCCCAGCATCAGCGCCGACGTCTCCAGCAGCGCCCGCGTGCTGTGCCGCGCCCGCGCCGGCTCGGTCGATGTCACCGTTGTCGCGCCCTCCAGTAACTGAGCGCGGACCTGCGGTGTCTGCAACAGCAGCAAGGAAATGAGAATCGCGCCCGTGGTCCCTCGGCCTGCGCCGCCTGATCGCGCCCACACTGTCCGCTGCCCGCCCACCGCTGTTTCGCGGAGCCAGGGTCGTGCCAGGACAGCGGTCCCGCGCCGGGGACAGACCGTTTGCGAGTGTTGCCGACGGAGTGTCGGTCGCCCGCGTATTTCACTGGCACTCCGTCGGGAACAACGCACGTTGGTCCCTGCGTTCGATGAAGATCGTGATAGTGGACGACCATGCCGTGTTCCGCCGAGGACTCAAGCAAGTGCTGGCGGCCCTGCCCGACTGCACGGTGGTGGGTGAGGCCGGCACTGCCCGCACCGCCTTTCCCATCATCGACGCCGAACGACCGGACGTCGTCGTTCTGGACATGTTGTTGCCCGGCATGGACGGCTGCGCAGCAGCCCGCGAGCTGGCGCGGCGGCTTCCGGAAGCGAGGCTGATGGTGTTGACGGCGCGCGACTCACCGGAGGAGGTGTTCGAGGCGTTGGGTGCCGGCGTGCTGGGGTATGTGCTGAAGTCCGATCCCATTCCGGTGTTGCAGGAGGCGCTGCGCGCCGTGTTCAGCGGCGAACGTTACCTGTCGCCCGCCCTGGCCGGCCTCAACGGCGGCGCGCCCCCCGACGGCAGCGACAGCTCGGGCCTGTCGGCGCTGTCCCTGCGCGAGCGGGAGGTGTTCCACCTGGCCGCGCGCGGGCTGGCCAACATGGAGATTGCCCGCGAGCTGTGCATTTCTCGAAAAACCGTGGAGACACACAAGTACCGCCTGCAGAAGAAACTCGGGTTGCACAACGCGCGGGACCTGCTGCAATACGCCGCCACCCACGGCCTCATCCGCCGCGCCCGGCGCGAGCTGACCGAATAGGCCGCTTGTAAGGCAAAGCCTTCCATCCCTGTCAGTCAAACACTGGCACGCAACAGAGACGCGGGACCGACCGGCAAAAGGGAGCGGGACATGGTGAGAGAGAAGCGTGACGACGACCAGATCGAGCGCGACGTCATCGAGCAGCTGAAGTGGGCGGTGGGCCCGCGCTGCCATCACCTGGCGGTGACGGTCAAGGACGGCGAGGTCGCGCTGGCTGGCTGGTTGACCTCACCGGCCAAGCGGTCGGAGGCCGCCTGGGTGGTCGGCCGGGTCATGGGCGTCGAGCGCGTGGTCAACGAGATACGGGTGCCGGTTCCGACTGTCCCGTTCTCGGACATCTGACGCGCGACGCAGCCCGGGGGCGGTCGCCGGCGCCAGCGAGGCGCGACGGTGACCGCCCAGTAAGTCAGTCGGGAGCGCAGGCCAGACGGGGGCCTTCCGGACGGTGGGGGCCTAGGTGGACAGGGCGGCGGCGCCGTCGACGGTGGTCGGTTCGAACGCGGGCGTGCTCAGCAACGTTTCGTCTTCGGAACGCAGCCGCGGCAACGAGAGCGCCGCCCGCACCGCCGGTTTGCGACTGGGGTTCTCGAACATGGCCGCCACCGGGTTGCGAGCCAGGAAGGGATCGTCGCTGAGCAAGTGCCGGTACATCTCGGCGGCCGGCTGGTCGCCACCCCCCTCCATCAGCACCAGCGAAGCGCCCTTGTCCGCATGCATCTCCGCGACCGCCTGCGAGGCATCCGAGGTGCGGATCTGACGGGCACCGCCACCCATCAGCTCCTCGCACAGCTGGGCGCGGACCTGGGGATCGTCGTCCATCATCAAAAGCAAGATCCGCTCCGTCCGGGTCGCCGGAGCCCCCGGTGGACGCCGGATCAGATCGTTCTCCGCCGCGAACCGGATCAGTTCGGATGCCCCATTACAACCGAGCTTGCGGTTGATGCGCGTGCGGTGGGTGTCGATGGTCTTGATCGACACGCACAGCTCGCGAGCGATGGCCCGGCTGCGCCAGCCACGCACAATCAGATCCAGCACTTCGCGCTCGCGCGGCGACAGCAGCTTGAGGACGTCGGGCGATGGCCGCGGCGCGTGCCGGCGCAGGCGCGCCGGATCCAGGGCCGGGAACTGGCGGAAAGCCGGCGCGACGTAGGACTGACCGCAATGAACTGCACGGATTGCGCCCAGCAGTTCCTCGGTGTCGTCATTTTTCGAGGCGAATCCGTGGGCACCGGCGGCCAGGCCTTCCAGCACGTCACGCTCGCGTGCCCAGTCCGCGACCAGTAACACCCTCGTCCGGCCCGCCCTTCGTCTCACTTCTGGAACGGCGTGGATCCCGCTCATCCCCGGCAAGACGACGTCCATGACCAGGACGTCGGGCTTGTGGGTGTCGACCAGAGAAAATCCCGAACGTGCGTCTGGCGCCTGCCCAACCAATTGCAGATCTGGCGCTGACTCGACCAGGCTTCTGAATCCAAGCGTGAACAAGGGCTGACTGGTTACCAGGACCACGCGCATGTCTCACCTCTTTTCCCCCGAAGACGCGAATCCGAGCAGAAGTTCGTATAGCCCCCCAGCGCGGTTGTGTCTCTACGACAATTCCGGGAGAACTTCGAATACGAACATTACCGACCAGACGGAAAATTCCCTTCGATGGATTCGGTTGCGCGCGAGCGATCGCGATCAGCGCTTCGGTCAGCTCCGTCGACGCTCTGTACATCGCGTTTGTAGATGTCTCCTGGACCACTTCCTGCGCGCGGGCCGTTCCCGCGCTCCGTCGACGTCGGCGCGATCGCGTATATCTCGATCGCGCGATCACGCACGCGCCACACAGTCGTTTCTCGGCCGTCAGAATCGGTGATCATCCTTGCGATGCCGTTTCGAACCAGATTCGACAGCGCCTGGCGACCGTGAGGCAGCGAACGGTTTCAGCAGCGGCTGGATCCCGGCTTCAAACCCGGTGGTAACCCGATCGAAATATTCGATCAGACCGGCAGGCCGACCAGCTTCATCAGGGCGATGGCGTTGCCGCGCGCGACCACGCCGGGACGCAAGCGGTAGTCGAACCTCAGCTGGTCCTCCTCGACCACGTCCTCGAAGTGGACGTTGCGCGCCGCCGGAGCAAGCTCGTCCGCGATGCGGGCCAGCGCCAGGTCGTGGGTGGTGACCAGCCCGATGGCTCCGCGGGCCACCAGCGCCCGCACGATGGCGCTGGCCCCGGCCAGGCGGTCCTGCGAGTTGGTCCCGTGCAGGATCTCGTCGAGCAGAAACAGGGTCAGCGGCGACCGTTCGCCCAGCGCGACGATGCTGCGCAACCGCTGGATCTCGGCGAAGAAACGCGAGACCCCCGCCTGCAGCGAATCGGACGTGCGCAAGCTGGCCCCCACCTGCAGGTGAGACAGGCGCAGCCGCTGGGCCACCACGGGCGCGCCCGCCAGTGCCATCACCGTCGCGGTTCCCACCGTACGCAGAAGCGTGCTCTTGCCCGACATGTTCGATCCGGTGACCAGCCACAGCCGCGTCTGGCGCTCGAGCGCGACGTCGTTGCCCACGCGGCTGGCGGCGGGCAACAGCGGGTGTGACAGCGCCGCGCCCTCGAACAGCGGTCCCTCGTCGTCCGAGGTCAGCTCCGGAAAGGGCTGCTCGGGATGTTCGAAGGCATACGTTGCCAGCGAGGCCAGCGCCTCCAGCTTCCCCACCGCCCGCAACCAGCCGATCGCCGCCGGTCCGTGATGGCTGCGCCAGGACTCGATGGCGAAGGCCAGCTGGGTGGTCACCAGCAGCGGCGCGGACAGCAGGGCATAAAATCCGTTGCGCCGCGACTCGAACCAGTCCACCCGCACCGACAGCTGCGCCACCCGCCGGCGCGCGGCCGCGCCCTCCGAGCGCAGGTCCGCCTGCAGCGCGCGCAGCGGCGCCGATTCGAAGCGCTGCTGCTCGATGAGCGTGGTCAGCGCGGCCAGCGCCTTCAGGTCGTCGGCGCGGTGCTGGACCGCGCGACCCACCTCCGCCACCAGCCGCCGGTGCCGGCTGGCGAACAGGAACGCGAGCACCAGCGCCGCGATCCACCACAGGGGCCGACCCAGATCCAGCCCCAGCGCCGCCACCGATCCGGTGGCGACGGCGGCGACCACCGGCGTCAGCAGGCGCAACCAGGCCGCCACCGGTCGGGCGGGACCCGCCAGCCAGCTCTCCAGCGGCTCGGGCCGCACCTGCTGGCTGACCGTTCCGGCCGCGCGCCACAGCTCCTCGCGCAGGTCGGGGCGGTCGCGTAGCTCGGCGACCGCCTGCTGTCGGGCGCGCACCTCCTCGACACCCGCCGGGGCGCAGAGCCAGTCGGCCAGGGTGCGCTGGCCCAGCGACGTACGGGCGGTGCACAGCAGGGCGAACAGCGACTGCGGACCGAACAGATCCAGGTCGGCGGCGTAGGGGTGGTCGGCCGGCTCGAACAGGCGGCCGTCGGAGACCACCTCCTGCCATTGCCCCGACAGCCGGGCCAGGCCGGCCTGGAAGTAGCGCGCGGCCTCGCCGGCGCGGGCCACCGCGGCCGCCGCGCGCCCGACCGCCACCGACAGGGCGACCACCAGCGCCAGCGCGCCCAGGACCACCAGGCTGGATCCGCCCCGCGAGCCGCAGCGCTGGTAGGCGGTGGCCACCAGGGCCAGCAGCGCGGCCACCCGGGCCCAGGCCAGCAGATCGTGGATCCGCCGGGCGCGACGGCCGGTCGCCTCCCAGCGGGCCAGCCGGTGCTCGTACACCGGTCGCGGAGAGGCCGGCGACGACATCGCCGCCAGTTATGCCACGTCAGGCGGCGCGAAACCCGTTCGACGCCGGCGCCCGGCCCGCGTCGGCGCGGGGCAGCCGGCGGGGCAAGGTGAACCAGAAGGTGCTGCCGGGCTGGTCCGGGCGATCGTCGACGCCGATGGCGCCGCCGTGGGCCTCGACCGCCATCCGGCAGAAGGGCAGCCCCAGCCCGGTCGAGAAGATCCCCTTGCCCCCGCCCGCCTGCACCGCCCCGTATTTCTCGAAGATCCGCGGCTTGAGCTCGCGCGGAACCTGCTTGCCCTCGTCAGTCATGGCGAACCGGATCGATTCCTCGGTGACCGCGATCTCGATGCGGATGGTCCCCTGCCGCGGGGTGAAGCGCAGGGCGTTGCCGAGGAGGTTCTGCACCACCCGCGTGATCAGCTGCGGGTCGGCCACCGCCGGCACGGGTGGGGATCCGAACAGGACGTTCCGGTCCAGCGCCAGCCCCCTCATCTCGGCGATGACGTGGGTGGTGATCTGGGCGAGATCGCACAGGCACAGGTCCACCTGCATGGCCCCCGCCTCCAGCTTGCTGGCGTCGAGCACCGCCGTGAGCATGTCCACGATCCGGCTGGAGATGCTCATGCACGTCTCGACGTCGCGCCGGGTCTGCGGGTCCTGCTCGCCCACGCGATAGCCAATCATGCTCAGCAGCCCGCCCAGGGCGGTCAGCGGCGAGCGCAGGTCATGGACGACCATGTGCACCAGGCTGTCGCGCAGCCGCTCGAGCTCGGCCAGACGGTCGTAGCTATCGCGCAGCTCGCGCTTCTGGCGCCGCAGCTCGAGGTGGGTCTCCACCCGGGCGACGACCTCTTCGCAGCGGAACGGTTTGGTGACGTAGTCGATGCCACCGACCTCGAAGGCCCGTACCTTCTCGGCGGTGTCGGTGTGCGCGGTCAGGAAGATCACCGGGATGTCGCTGAGCCGCGGGTCGGCCTTGAGGAGGGCACAGACCTCGAAGCCGTCGAGGCCCGGCATGGCGACGTCCAGGAGGACCAGGTCGGGCGGCTGGGCCACGGCCGCGCGAAACGCCAGCGCCCCGTTGGGTACCGGCCGCACGACGTATCCCCTGTCCCTCAAGGTGCAGGTCAGGAGCGCGAGATTGGACGGGGTGTCGTCCACCACCAGGATGTTCGGCGCGCGGGCGGTGCCCCCGCCGTCAGTTCCCGTGTGCCGGTCCGGACAGCGCGTGCCGTTCAAGGTGAGAAGCACTGTACCGGAGTGGATGAAGGTCGTCATGACACCCACGGCGGCGGATCGAGGTCGTGCGGAGAATCAGAGAACGCCCGACAACCTGGCCCCCGAGTGCCCTCATATGCTCGCGTAAAGTCCCAGCGGTTTCATGACTCACCGATCGGGGGCCCCCGTCGTCCGTCACACGCTCTGGCCGTTCTGGAAGCCCCCCGTGTACGACAGCGAGGCGCGATCCCGACAGGCCCGGCTGATCCACACCTTCGCCATCGGCATCCTGGCGCTTTGCTTCGCCTCCTTCCTGCTGATCATCTTCGTCGATCACGAGCTGCTGGATCGCACGGTGATGGCAGTCACCCCGGCGGCGCTGGTCTTCTCGACGGTCCTGCTGCTGAACCGCAAGGGCCATCAGACGGCGGCGGCAGCGGTGCTGGTGGCGGGGCCGCTGGTGGTGATGACCTTGCTGGCGCTCGACGCGGGCGGCATCCGCAGCCCGGGGGTGCAGTTCTTCTTCGTCCTCGCCATGGTGGCGGCGCTGGTGCTGGGCGAGCGCGCCGGGTTGCTGGCGGGGCTGGCCTGCGTGCTCATCACCCTGGGCCTGGCCATCGCCGACAGCCACCTCCCCAGGCCAACGGTGCACCACAACGCCTGGGCGCTGTGGACCATCAACGCCATGTACGTCTCGTGTTTTCTGCTGTCGCTGCGGCTGGGCATGCGGACCTTGAAGGAGGCCCTGGCCCGCAGCGAGACGGCGCTGACCCGGCACCGCAAGCTGGAACGCCGGCTGGAGCTGACCCTCGAGTCGGGCAACATCGGGGTCTGGGAGCTGGACCCGCGCACCGGACGGAACTACGGAGACGCGCGCGCCTTCGAGCTGTTCGGGCTGCCCATGCCGGCCGACCGGCTGTTCCCCACCGAAACCTGGTGGGAGAGGATCGATCCCGAGGATCGACCGCACATCGCCGCAGCCGCCGCCGCTCTCCAGCGGGGCGAGAGCCGGGTGCGGACGGCCTACCGCTACCGCCGGACCGACGGGGTGCAGCGCTACATGGAGGTGTGTGCCTCGGCGATCGTCGACGCCGAGGGGCGGCCGGAAGGTTCGGTGGGCATGGTCAGCGACGTGACCGAGCGGCGGCAGGCCGAGCTGGAGCGCGAACGGCTGGTGGCGGAGCTGGACCGCCACCGCCGGCGCCTGGAGGACCTGGTCGAGCAGCGGACCGACGAGCTCCGCCGGGCCAAAGACGCGGCCGATCAGGCCAACCGGGCCAAGACCGTGTTTCTGACCAACATGAGCCACGAGATCCGCACGCCGCTCAATGCGGTGCTGGGGTTCGCGCAGCTGCTGCTGCGAGACGACCATCTGACCGAGCAGCAGCGGCGCCAGGTCGAGACCATCGACCACGCGGGCGATCACCTGCTGTCGCTGATCGATGGCGTGCTCCAGCTGGCCAAGATCGAGGCCGGTCACCAGAGCCTGGCCGACGCCGCCTTCGATCTGTGGGCCCTGCTGGACGACGTCGAGGACCTGTTCCAGCCGCGCGCGCACGACAAGGACCTGCGCCTGGCGTTCGAGCGCGATGAGAGGGTGCCGCGCTTCGTGCGCGCCGACGCGGGCAAGCTGCGCCAGGTGCTGACCAACCTTCTGAGCAACGCCCTCAAGTTCACGGTGCACGGCGGGGTGCAGGTGCGGCTGACGGTCAGTGCGCCGCTGGCTCGCTGCCTGATCGTCGAGGTCACGGACACCGGCCCCGGTATCGGCCCCGACGAGATGCCGCGCGTGTTCGAGAAGTTCGAGCAGACCGAGACCGGACGCGCCAGCGGCCAGGGCACCGGGCTGGGGCTGGCCATCAGCCGCCAGCTGGTCCGCCTGATGGGCGGCGAGATCGGGGTCAGCAGCCAGCGCGGCCGGGGGACCGTGTTCCGCTTCGAGGTGCCGATCCAGACGGCCGGATCCGAGGAGGTCGCGCCCACGCCCCCCTCGCGACAGCTGCCCCGACTGGCCGCGGGTACGCCCGCCCGGCGGGTGCTGGTGGCCGACGACGTGGAGGACAACCGCGAGCTGCTGGGCGAGCTGCTGTCCGCGGCGGGCTTCGAGACCCGTTCGTGCGCCGACGGCGCCGAGGCGCTGGCCGTGTTCCAGGCCTGGAAACCGGACCTCATCCTGATGGATGTCCGCATGCCCGTGCTCGACGGCCTGGCGTGCATCCGGCTGATCCGGGCCGATCCCGAGGGCCGGGCGGTCAAGATCATCTGCGTGACCGCGGGCGCGCTCGAGGACAAGCAGCGGGCGGCGCGGGAGGCCGGTGCCGACGGGTTCATCCGCAAGCCGATCCGCGACGCCGAGCTGTTCGCCCGCGTTCGGACCCTCCTGGGGGTGAGCTACGAGGGCGAGCGCGGGCGCGAGCGGACGCCGACGCCGGCGATGCCCGTGCTGACCCCGGAAATGACATCCCGATTACCCCGGGTGCTGCGCCGGAAGCTACGCCAGGCGACGGTGAGCGCCGACCTCGATCAGCTCCTCGCGCTGGCCGACGAGGCGAAGTCTTACGACGCCACCGGCGCCGTGGCCCTCCGTGGGCTGGCAGAACAGTACGCCTACACGCGCATCCTGGACGTGCTCGAGCGGACCCTCTGACCGCTTCCGGGTCGGTCACACCGATGGCTTCGGCGTCAACTGCAACACCGCCACCAGCCCCAACAACCTGCCCTCCTGGAACTCAGCCCATGACAACGGCGGCTGCAACGACACCGCCCCGCGCGGCGGTGCGGGCCGCATCTACTGCTTCGCGATCAACTGATGTGCCCGGGATCCCCCCCGGACCGCTAGCGTGCGGTCCGGGGGAGCTCGACCCGGAAGGTGGCGCCGGCGCCGGGCTCGCTGGCCACCCGCACCGTCCCGCCCATGGCCTCGACGATGGTCCGGACGACGTACAGTCCCAGGCCGGTGCCGCTGTACGGGCGAGCCGCGGTGGCCCGCGCGAAGGCCTCGAAGATGCGGCACTGGACGTCCAGCGGGATGCCCATACCCTGGTCCTGGACCTCCAGCACCGCCCGCCCGGGCGTCGCGCGCACCTCCACCCGGATGGGCTTGCCCCAGCCGAACTTGATCGCGTTCGACAGCAGGTTGGTGACCACCTGATCCAGCCGCAGCCGGTCCCACAGCCCCACCACCGGCTGGTCGGTCTGCAGCCACAGGTTCGAGCCCGAGCTCTGCAGCTCGGCCTGCTGGCGCGCGATCGCCTCGCGCACCACCTCGACCAGATCGATGGGTTCGAGGTCCAGGTCCATCGGGCCAGCCTGCAAGCGGCCCAGGTCCAGCAACTTCTCGACCAGGGCGGCCACCCTGCGCTGGCTGCGATCGATGATGTCCAGCGCCTGCGGACTCAGCCCGGACACCCAGCGGCCGTCCCGCAGGCACTGCACCGCCAGGCGCATCGAGCTGATGGGCCCGCGGATCTCGTGCGCGGCGATGGACAGGGTCTCGATCCGTTCGCGCGCGGCCTGCCGGGCCTCGACCAGCAGCCGCTCGCGCTCGCTGACGTCGGTGAAGGCGAGGACCCGCCCCACGATCTCGCTATCGATCCGCTGGGGCCGGCACAGCCGTTCGACCACGCGGCCGTCCCGGAATCGGATCTCGGCGAAGCATTCGCGGTCGGGGTGCGCCTGGTTCTCGCGGGTCAAGTCCACGAACTTCTCCGGATCGGACACCTGGTCGGCCACGTATTGGATCAGCGCCTGATTGCCACTGCTGCGTGCCAGGTCCGCGGGGATGTTCCACAGCTGGAGGAACCGGTCGTTGAAGGTGACCAGACCTCCCTCGCGATCGACCACCAGGATCCCGTCCGAGGTCGCCTCGAGCGTCCCGCGCAGGAGGGAGGCACATCGTTCGGCCGAGCTGCTGGCGGGTGCGCGGGAGGAGGGCATGGTTCGGGTCGACCGCCCTCATAACGATCGCGGGGGCCATGATTCCCTCGCGATCTTCAAACATCCGGAATGACACCGATCGCTGTCCGGAAGAAAAGGCATTCCGGTTTGTCGATCGGGTGCGGCTTCGTTCGTCGACCCGTTGACAGCAAAGGAGACCACAATGAGAAAGCTCATCGTTTCGCAGTTCATCAGCCTCGACGGTGTCATCCAGGCCCCGGGCGGACCGGACGAGGACCGCGACGGCGGGTTCGCCCACGGCGGCTGGACTATGCCCTACTGGCACGACGACATCGGCCAGCACTTCTTCGCCCTCATGCAGGGGGTCGATGCGCTGCTGCTGGGCCGGCGCACGTACGTCACCCACGCGGCCGCCTTCGAGCCGATGGCCGCCGGCGATCCGTTCGGCGACCTGATGAACACCCCCGCCAAATACGTGGTGTCGAGGACCCTGGAAAAACCGACCTGGCGCAACACCACCATCATCCGCGACAACGTGGTGCAGGCGATCCGCGCGCTGAAGGCGCAGCCGGGAAGGAACATCGCCAGCGACGGCAGCAGCCAGCTGGTGCACACGCTGCTGCAGAACGACCTGGTCGACGAGGTGCACCTGCTGCTGTACCCGCTGGCGCTCGGCGGAGGAAAGCGCCTGTTTCCCGAGGGGGTCCAGACCCGTTTTGCCCTGACCGGCGTGAACACGTACCCCAGCGGCGTCGTGGGGCTGCACTACAGCCGCGCCGCCGCCGAAGGCTAGAGCAGCGGCCGCCGCGAACCTGCGACGCAGCGTTCGAGCGAGGGGGTTCACCGAAAGACGGCCAGTGCTGGTAGGCTGCCGGACCTGGCCCGCTATTCGAGGACGGCGGTGGCATGAGCCTTTCCCTGGAAGCAGCGCCCGGCAGCGACAGACCGACCGCGCCTGGATCGAAGGCGGTGCTGCGTCTGGCGATCGCCGCGCTGGTGGCGGGGACGGGGGCGTCCTGCCGGGCCACCACCGGCGGGGGGCTTCCGGGGCAGGCGGCGGCGACCACGCCCGAGGGGCTGGTCCAGCGCTATTGCCTCGACTGCCACGACGAGGCGTCGAAGAAGGGCGGGATCAGCCTGGCGGCGGTGGATCTGACCGCCGCCGGGACGGCGCCCGAGCTGCGCGAGCGGGTGGTCCGCAAGCTGAGGCACCGGCAGATGCCGCCGCCCGGGCAGGAGCGGCCCGACGAGGCGACGTACGAGGCGGTGACGGCGCGGATCGAGGCGGCGCTGGACCGGCAGGCCGAGGCGCAGCCGTTCGCCGGGCACACCGATGCGTTCCGCCGGCTGACCCGCACCGAATACGGCTACGCCATCCGCGATCTGCTGGCGCTGGAGATCGACCCCACCACGCTGTTGCCCAACGACGAGCCCAGCCACGGGTTCGACAACGTCACCGTCGGCACCCTGTCGCCCACCTTGCTGGAACGCTACGTG
>JBKPRZ010000220.1:0-12927 GCA_046734815.1 Myxococcota bacterium
CGCCAGGAACGGGGACACGCAGGCTCACGCTGGACGCCACCTTGGGCGGTGTGTTCAGGTCGGCCCGCAGGGATTGGCGGAAGAAGGCGTCGTCTTTGCGCCCCGTCAGGATTGCCCACCCGCAGGTACGTGATCCGCGCCTTGGCCTCGGACCCGGCGGGGCGGTTTCAACGCTGCATCCCACGCCCGCCCCACGACCGCGTTCGCGGCCAGCCAGAGGTTTCGCACGGTTCCCATCCGACAGTCCGCGCCATGGCGGCAGCGCTTGAGCACCGGAAAAAGAAAAAAGGATCGTCGCCTTGTCGATTCCGGGGGCGCTGGGGCGCCATACCGATGGACCGTGAAACGGATACAGAGCAAAAGGAGTGATTCATGCGTTACATCGTGTTGATCGGCCACGACGAGGTGGCCGGGCAGAAGCTGACCAAGGAGCAGTACGGGGATCTGTCCCGCGCTTTCAAGAGGTACCAGGATGAGCTGAGCAAGGCGGGGGTGCTGCTGGGGGGCGAGGCGCTTCAGCCGAGTGCCCGGGGATCCCGCGTCCAGGTCGAGGGGGGCAAGCGTAAGGTGGTCGATGGGCCGTTCAGCGAGTCCAAGGAGATCATCGGTGGCTTCTTCCTGATCGAGGCCAAGTCGAAGGAAGAGGCGCTGGAATGGGCTGCTCGATGTCCGGCGGCGCAGCTCGGTGCCTGGAGTTACGCCGAGGTCCGGGAGGTGGCAGAAATTCCTGGCTGACGCGCGTCCGGAAGTGCTGTGATCGGGGGCCATGCCGGCTCCCGATCCGCACGCTGTGGCGGCCGCCATCTGGCGTATCGAGTCGCCCAGGCTCATCGCCATGCTGGCGCGGCTGCTGGGCAACGTCGCCCTGGCGGAGGAGACGGCGCAGGAGGCATTCGTCGAGGCGCTGGAGCGCTGGGAACGTGGAGGCGTTCCGGACAACCCGGCCGGCTGGCTCAGGACCGCCGCCAAGCACCGCGCCCTGGACATCCTCCGACACACCCGCCGGGTCGAACGAAAGCACGATCAGCTGGCGCGCGAGCTGGACCCCGCCGAGCCGGCGCGCTTCGACGAGGCGATCGACGACGTCGTGGGCGACGATCTGCTTCGCCTGATGTTCGTCGCCTGCCATCCGGTGCTGTCGCCGGAAGCACGCGTGGCGCTGACCCTGCGCCTGCTGGGGGGACTGACCACGGGCGAGATCGCTCGCGCCTTCCTGGTGCCCGAGCCGACCATCGCCCAGCGGATTACCCGGGCCAAGCGAACGCTGGCGGAACGGAACATCCCCTTCGAGCTTCCCCGGCCCGAGGACCTGGCCGAGCGCCTGGAGTCCGTGCTGGAGGTGATCTACCTGGTGTTCAACGAAGGCTATTCCGCCACCGCGGGCGAGGACTGGATGCGCCCGGCCCTGTGCGAGGACGCCCTCCGCCTGGGGCGCGTCCTGGCCCAGCTGGTGCCCGGAGAGGCCGAGGTTCACGGCCTGGTCGCGCTGATGGAGATCCAGGCCTCGCGCACGCGGGCGCGGGTGGGGCCCGGCGGCGAGCCGGTCCTGCTGGCCGAACAGGACCGGACCCGCTGGGACGCGCTGCTGGTTCATCGCGGCCTGGCAGCGCTGGCGCGCGCCGACGTCGTGGTGCGCGCTCGCCCCGGACCGTATTTCCTCCAGGCCGCCATCGCCGCCTGTCACGTGCGGGCGCCGAGTGCAGAGGACACTGACTGGCCGCGCATCGCTGCCCTCTACCAGGCGCTCGCTCAGATCGCCCCGTCGCCGATCGTGGAGCTCAACCGCGCCGTCGCCGTGGGCAAGGCGCTGGGGCCCGAGGCCGGGCTGGCCATCGTCGACGCGGTGTCGGACGACCCGGCGCTGCGCGACTATCCCTTCCTGCCCAGCGTGCGCGCGGACCTCCTGGCCCATCTCGGTCGCTTCCGCGAAGCCCGCCAGGAGGTCGAACTGGCCGCCGCACTGACCCGCAACTCCCGCGAGCGCGCGCTGTTCCTCGACCGCGCCGCCGCCTACGCCCGCCACGGCTGACGCGCCCGACGCACTACATGGCGATGAGCCTGGGCGATTCTCCGCAGAACCAAGCCAAGGCCTGAGCCCCCCTGACTGCGACAGCCGACCAGATCAAGAATGCGCTTCGGTCTGCGCTCGTAGATAGCGCGGGGGCCGAGCCCATGCCCCACGTCTCCAGGGCCGGCAGCTCGTCGGCAGAGCCGCGCAGCAGCCCGGCCGCTTCCAGCACGGTCCCGTACTGTCGCTCGGTCGTGCGGCTCAGCCCCAGCAGGCGGGCCCGGCGATGGACAGCTTGGCCCCCCACCCCTGGACACATACCCCGGTCCGTCACAAACATGGCGGCTGGACGGCTCCGCCAGCTCGTGGTGCGCTGTGGAAATCGTCGACTTTTCGACACCTCAAGCCCTTCGCGGGCGCAGATGGAGACGCGGAGGACGTTATCGGGAGCCCGGCACTACGACCCCGGGTAAGAGCCACGGCACGGTCAAGTACACTCCATTTCCGATGTCCACCTTCTGAATCAGCCAAGCGTTGAGGCTGAGGAAGGTGGACACGAGCCCGATTGCGAAAGCCGCGGGCGGAAAAAGGTCGCCGGCGATGCTCAGGAACTGTGCGACGATCTCTAGGGAAGTTGACACCGCCTCGGCCGCGTTGTGCGAGAGCGTGAATACGATGCCCCATCCATTCGCACCGGCCACAACATCGCCAGACGTGAGAGCGGGAATGCCATGTCCTGGCCCCCCGCCGCCGTCAGGGGGGTCCACTGGGTTGTCGGGATTGCGAGGTGCCCGAAACGGGTTAGTCGTTGGAAACTTGATGCCCAGGGGGACGCTGATGCCAATCTCTTGGAGCGCCGCAATGGGGTCTTTCTCAAAGTGGTGGGCGAATTCTTTGTTCTGTGCCAGCGCGAGCACAATGTGCTGAAACGATGGTGCGGGAAACGTGGTCTTCGGGACTAGTAGATGAGCGGGCAAAGGCATGATGTTTCCTTCGAGAATTGAGCGTAGTCGACGACGTTGGAGAATAACAAGGACGGCCAGTTGGGGGAGTTCGCGTCGGAGCGATGGTCGCCCAATTGTAACGCGCGCACGCGAAAACCTTTCGACATCGCCTAGCGAATTGGGACGCGCACCTGCGACCTGGGGGCATGTTGCCCGACAGCATCTGACCTATCCGCGCCATCTGGATTGCGATCGTTGAGAAACAGCTGGGCTCCGTTGTTGGTACGTCGGAGCTGCGGCCGCGTCCGCTGGGCGGAGATTTCCGCCCAGACCTGGGTGGGTCAGTCCCCGCTGACCGTCAGGCCGCTCGTTGTGCTGGTCAGATACATCGGGCAGCCGCCCAGCAGCAACGGCGGCTCCAGGCACGGGTAGATAGGCGTCAGAACCAAGCCCGCACGCGTCTCGTCTGTGCGCGCGAAGGCGATCGACAGCTGCCCTCCGTTGCTGCCTTCCGCTCTCCATCATCCCCCGCTGCGGCCTCCCCACGGCGCCGATCTCGAAATATCCCGGGACGCAGGCACTCCGGCCGCTGACGCCGTTGCCACACCCGCCGGCACGCGTCCTCCAACGCTCGATGTGCGCGATGTTCCGACTGTCGCCCGCGGTGGTCCTCGCTCGAGCACACGCGAGCACCAGGCTCTGGCCAGACTGTACTGAAACTGGCGTCGAAGTGGTCAGGCACTGGCTCATGGGGCCGCCCGCAGAAGTTCGCAACGAGATCGGTGGAGACATCCGAAACGTTCAGGATGGTTGGCCGCTGGGCAAGCCCTACGTCGACGGCTTCGGTCCAGCGCTTCCAAGGCCGTGCGCTGATGGGGTGTTTCAAGGATGAGGCTCCCGGGCACGAAGGCGGGTGGAAGGCCGGCCGACCTGCTATGGATCTGGGCCAAGAGGATGTCGCGGCTGGCTGGCCGCCGTATCGACGCCGCGCTGGTCGCGCCGCGAGCCGCGCCCGCAGCCAGCCTGGCGTGGCCGCGGTCAACGGCATCGAGTCGGCGGGCGGCTCGGAAGAGGTCTGATCGCCTCCATCAGGCCTCCAGCCGCAGCACGCCCTGGTTGAGCAGCCGCAGCAGGAAGCGGCCCAGCTTGCGGAAGGGCCCCTCGGAATCCGGATCGTCTGGCGACCGGCTGGCGCGATCCGCGTCGGACAGCGCAGTGGCCAGGTCCCCGAGGGTCAGGGCGCGCCCGTCACCCAGAAGGCTCGCCACCACCTCCAGGCGGCGCGGGTCCTCGGGCTGACGGCCGGCGTGCAGCCATTCGAGCGCCTGGGCGTCGGCCAGGCGGACGCGCTCGTGAGCGCCGAGGGCGCGGGAGGCCTGGGTGGCCAGCACGCGGTCCAGCGGTACCATCGGCCGCACCACCGGCTGGCCGGGCCATTGTCTTTCCGCGCGCCCGGACACCTGGTCGAAGAAATCCAGGTAGCGGCGGGCGATACGATCGATGGAACGCTCCTCGCTGCTACGCCGGGCGGCATGGGACAGGCGCGCGCGCAGCGCGGGCGAGCGCAGGTCGACCACCCGGGCCACCAGCCGCTCCCAGTCGCAGCAGACCAGCTTGCTCGCCGCCACCGCCAGATCCAGCGGCGACGCCGCGAAGAAGGTCTGGTCGACAGCGACCGAGCCGGGCCCGCAGCGGGTCTCGATCACGTAGCCGTCCTCGCCGTCCACCACCACATCGCCCAGCCCGGCCCAGTCGGCGACCAGCACCGGCAGCCCGTGGGCCATGGCCTCGTGCACCACCAGCGAGGAGGTCTCCTCGATCCCCGTGGACAGGTGCACGAACACGTCCGCCGCGGACATCAGCGCCTGCCCCGCGTCGGGCATCACCTCGAACGGATTGTCCAGCACCAGCACCCGCTCGGCGACCCCGATGGCGCGCGCGCTGGTGCGCAGCTCCTGCAGGAAAGCGCCGTCGACCGCCGCGCCCGCCAGCACCAGCACCGCCTCCGGGAACCGGTCGATCACCTGCTTCCAGTGCAGCAGGAGGGCCAGCTGATCCCCCTTGGTCCCCGGGCTGAGGCGAGAAAACGCCAGGAACACCACCGCCTCCGGTCTCAGCCGCAGCTCCCGGCGCGTCCGGGCCCGCAACGGCTCGGAACGCTGGTGGACGTTCACGTCCACCCCGTTGGGAATGATCCCGACCGGTTCCGGGAAGGCCGGCGCCTCCCGCAGCCGTCCGCTCCAGTCCTCCCAGACCTGGCGGAAGAGGACTTCGGTCCTTCGCGACTTGAAGATGAACCCGTCGGTCGGCCGGATGGCCTGGCTGGCCAGCGACAGCAGCAGGTTCGACCACTGTCCGGGCGCATGGGTGGTCCCGACGCTGCAGACCACCGGCGCCCAGTCGCCGGCGGGCCGCAGCAGGTGCGGCGCGGAGCTCAGCTGCTCCCCGTTGGCGACGTAGATCGCCCGGTACCGGTGCGGGCTGATGGGCAGATACGGCTTCTCGAACAGCTTGACGGCGGTGCCGGGGGGCACGGCCAGCTCTCCGTCGCGGCCGAGGGAGCGGGGGCTGTCGTGGAAGACATGCAGCTGGTCGTAGGCTCCCGACGCGGCCAGAGCGCGGCACATCAGATACGACGCCTGCACAGTGCCGTGCGGCGCCCCCTTCCGCGGCCTCACGAAACCACCCACCAGGGCCAGGGTGCTCCGCGCATTCGATTGCGCCGTCATGGCAACTCCTTCGCCGCGCGAGGCGCGCCCCGCAGGGCCGGCCTCGAGCGGCGGTGGTGTCAGCGGATTACGAGGAGTCCGAGCTCCACCCCAGCTCCGGCGGTACCGGATGCGCAGCCGCATCCTCGACGAAATCGACGACGGCGTTGCCTATCTGGTCGCACCACTTGTCCGGGACGATGGGCAGGTCCGTACAAGCCTGCACGGCGAGGTCCCGGGCGGCCTCGTCCAGAACTTCCGACGTGGTCTGGGTGGGCTTCGTGTCGCTCGCGTCAGGCACGCGGCAAACCTGGTCACTGTAGTTGCTGGAGTTACTGCTGCCGATGGGATCGGGCATGTTCGATTTCTCCTTGCGGGGCCGAGCTTCGAATCGGATTGCCAATGAATCGGATTCAAGGAGAAACAGTTGCGGAAAATCGTTGCGAAGTCTTGCTATTTGACAACGACATTCTCAATTCATTTTCCTGAAAATACAATTCTCCCGCACCGTGTTTGAATCAACACAGCCGGGACTCATACGCGATCGATTGCCCCATCCTCGATCGCCTTGCTCGCCCGGTCGAGATGTAGAAATACATACAGCCAGGAGGGCGCCCGGGGACCCGAGCGCCCTCCCGCGAGGGCGTCAGAATGCCCGGCAGATCGGCTCGAGGCCGTCCACGTACGTGCCCGTGCGGATCTTCCAGCCGACCAGCAGCTCGCCGGGGGCGCACTGCCGGGGCGACCTGGTCCCGATCGCCCGGCCGCGCAGCGGAAGGGGCGTGACGCCCGGCGAGCCCGCGAACCAGGCAGCCGGGTCCGCGCACAGGCCGCGGACCCCGTTGACGCCCGAGTCCTCGGCCCAGACCTCGACCCCGACCAGCGCCTTGCCGTCGCCGCAGGTGGCCTCCTCCGTGTACCCACCGGTGCCTCCCCAGGCCGGCATCATGTAGTACCCGGCCATCGGCGATTTTGAAATGTTCTCCCCTGGGGATGGCGAAGCAGAAATTCATCGCGGCACTCGTGGTGTCATCCGAGCAGTCGACTTCGTCAAAAAGCACTCGAGGGAAATTCGTGCTGCGCTCGGTAACTCGCTGCCGCCGCCACCAGCTACACCGCAGCCGCGTCCTGGAGAATCGGCGTGTCTGATCGCTCGTGCGGATGAGGCGCGGGTGTTGGTGCGATGTCGCTCGCTCTTTCTCTCGCCAGCCAAGGGAGGATCGCCCGAAATCACGTCCGCACTACGCGAGACGCTCCTTCGGGCCAATGCTCTCGCTGCGCGAGCAGCGTTGCAGCTCAATATGAGCCACGTCTCTGAGCCGTCGTCCGAACTCTTGGGAGTAGAGAAGGTGACGGAGGAAACGGTCTCAGCGGTTGGTGATAGCTCGACGAGCCGGCAAAGATGCTCGAGGACGGAATGTCCGCGGTGGAAGTCGCGAGCCCTCAGCGGGTGAGAATCGAGGTCCTCACGTGGCGCCATGAAGCCCATCGAAAGCACCGGGTACCGGCGCTGAAACCGACTACTTGCGGGCGCTCGAGCTCGACCGTAACCGCGCCACATAGAGGTCCAGGCTGCTGTGCTATCACCTCCGACCCGCGCGCCCGAGCCCGTTGTGTCGTAGCCCGCGAAAAGGAGGTCGACCGATGAGCAAGGAAACGAACCGCGCGGAGGTCAATCGGGCACTGGGAATCCCGGAGAGCGTGGCGGACGCCGCCCTCCAGGCCGTCCGTACCTTGAACGGGCAGGCGCTGGCGGAGCTGCTGCGCCAGCACCCCCCGCTGATCGAAGCGGTGATGACCCGCGGCCCAAGAAGCACCCTCCTGCACGAGGCGGTGGCGGTGGAGCCAGCGTCCACGGGGCGAAAACCGGAAGAGGTTATCGGAGTCATCGACCAGCTCCTCGCTGCCGGGTGCGACATCGCCCGGGACAGTTACGGGCTCAACTTCTTTGCCGTCCGGGCCGGATCTCCGGAGGTGGTCGAGCACATCTTGCGGAAAGGGAGCAACCCCAACGGCGGGATCTTCTCCGCCGGCCCCACGATGATCACCCTCCTGCACCGCTATGGCGCCGACATCAACCAGGAAGGAGAGGGCGAGACGGTCCTGCTCCACGCGCTCAAGAACAAGAGCCTCGAAATGGTCCGTGTCCTCTTGGATCTGGGGGCCGACCCGAATCGGGCGGACAGTGGGCTGGGGGCCGCGCCCCTTCACTACGCGGTCAGGCAATACCACGATCCCCAGGTCATCGCCCTCCTCCTTTCCCACGGTGCTTCCCCAACCCTGCGGACCAAGCGGGGCAACACGCCCATCGATGTGGCTCTGCAGATGGGCCGGTTCGACATCGCCGCTCAGCTCGGGGCGCCCCTCGGTAAGGACGGCGCGCCGGCGACCCAGCCCCGCGGCGACGATGTCACCCTCCGCCCCTTCGTGGGCGTCGAGGGGCGCACGCTGGAGCGGGTCGCCGACTTCTACAAGGAGCTGGGCTTCGAGTGTGTCCAGTTCGACCTCGAGGACGGCTTCGCGCAGGTCACCCTGGCCGAGGCGCGGATCATGCTCGTGGAGGGGGACCACCCGCGACACGTCATTGGTGACCAGTTGCTCTTCCGCTGCCCACCTGAGGTCCATGCTCGCGTGCGGGCCGCCGCCGAGGAGCGCGCCCTGCCGCGCGCTCTCACGCCCGACCTCCTGAGCATCGACGATCCCACCGGTTACCAGGTGCGCTTCGTGCGCGAGGCAGGGCGGCAGGTCGCCGCGGTGGAGCCAAGCCTCGACGTCTCCGACCTCGCCCGATCCCTGGCCTTCTACCAGACCCTCGGCTTCGAGCAGGTCCACACCGACTCGACCGAGGGCGCCACCGTCCAGCTGCATCAGGCGCGCATCCACCTGCGCGAGCAGGGCGGGCGGGCCGTCTCGGAACGGGCCCTGCGCCTCTGGCTGACCTGCGAGGACTTCGACGGCACCTACCGTCGGCTCGCCTCGCGGATCCGCATCGATCCGCCGGAGGTCACCTTCTTCGGGGTGATCCTCTTCTCGATCGTCTCCCCCGACGGCCACTACCTCCTGTTCAACACCCGGCTGTCGGACCTCTGACCCGAGGCGACGGGTGCGCGATGGGGCTCGGTGGCTCATAATCCCGAGATGGCGGACCGACCTGCGCCCCTGCTTCCCTGGACCCGCGATGTCAGCCCGGCCACGTGGCTGCCCGCCAGGCTGGGACCGTGGGGCCGGAACGTCGGCTCCGTAGTCCCATCCGGCTACGAGGCCTACGGGCGGCTGTTCCATCCGCTCGACGGCCGGTCGAGCGACGAACCCAAGCGATGGAGCGACCTGGCCCGCCGGAACGGCCGGATCGTCCACCCCGAGATGCAGCTGCACGCGCTCAGCGGTCCCGATCCGAGCCCGGACGCGTCGTGGGGCTCGTTGCCCTTGCCCGAGCGCCGCGTCCTGGTGGAAGCGCTTCGGCCCCACACGGCGACGCCCGATCGCTGCTGGTTCTGCGTGTGGGACGGTTGGGGGCAGATCGACGACGAGGGTGTGACCGAACGGGTGGAGCTCCCCGCGCGGACCTATCTGCTCTCCGCAGGCCCCATCGAAGGGGCGCTCGCCCCGACGAACCTCCACGGGATCGATCAGTCGCCCAACCTGTGGTGGCCGGAGGACCGGGCGTGGTTCGTCTGCACGGAGGTCGATTACGCCTGGACGTATGTCGCTGGATCGGGGCGGGCGATCGCCGATCTGCTCGCCGATCCCCGGCTCGAGGTACTTGCCGCCCAGCTGACGGACAGTCCGTTCCACGACGGTGACCGCCGCAACGGCGCCCCTGCCCCGTAGGGCACAGAACCGGCTCGGGGCTGGTCTCTCGGGGCTCTGGTGGTCGTCCATTCGAACGGCGTGGGGCGGTCGTTCCAGCCCCGCATGTAAGCGATGCGCTTGCGCAGCGCCGTTTGGACGGAAAGTCGCTCATCCCCAAGGACTGTTTGCCGAGGATTCCGAAGAAGCCCTCCGACCTGATTGAGCCAGGAGGCGCTCGTGGGGGTTGGTTTTGGCAACCTGAACTACGATCATGGGCTTCGGCTTCCCCAAGGAATGGCGTGACGCCCTCGTCGAAGCCGAACCGTCCCCCGCGCTCGACGCCGGCAGCCCCGACCTGCCCGCCGACGTGCCCCCGCCGCCACCCGACGCCATCGACCCCTGCCCCGCGGCCACCGCCGGTACCCTCGGCGCGCCCTGCGGCGCCTGCACCGGCAAGATACTGTGCAGTGGCGCGTGCAGCATCCCGATCGCGCTGCTCGTGAACGGCGTCGACCTCCTGGACAAGACCGGCGCCCGCTCCAGCCCCAGCGGCGATCTGTTCGGCCGCGACTGCCCGGTCGGCCACGTATCAGGCGCGCTGCACCGTCAGCGCCACGTTCTTCCCCGCCGTCGGCCCCGGGCGCGCGACCTGCGAAGTCCTGGGCGAATTGCCCAATTGCCGCTGTCGGGTCCGCTGGTCCGCCGACCCGGGCATCACCCTCCGCTGCACCATCAGCACGCTCACCCACCGCCCTTGCGACCGGTGATCCGGGGCCGCCGAGCTCGGATCCGGAAGGTCACTTGATCTCGACGGGCCAGCTCCGGGAGACTCGGCCGCGCGCCCCGCAGACCGACACGCCCTCGCAACGACCGACGGCGAGGTCCGGATAGCCCATCAGCTGCAGAAAATACGAGCCAGCGAGCGCCGCCGGGATGGTGAGTGTCGATTGAAGACCTTCGGTCTCGGCATCGACGTGTTCGCCACGCTGGGTGCGTGGGTTGTACAGGAACGCCATCGTGCGAAACGGAAGAGGGTCCTTGGAATCGCGGGGAGCCCAGCGCGTTGCCTCCGACCAGCGGAACTCGATCCGGTCACCCGGCCGGGCGCTCGTCAAGGCCTGCGCCGGCGCCACATCCACCGGGCGCGACAGCAGCTGCGGGAGCTCCATCGTCTTGCTGGTCGCGCCGTCGCTGACCAGCAGGGTCGCGTCGCCGCCGGTCAGCCCCTCTGGCGGCAGGCTGCCCGCGAAAGCCGGGGCGATGCATTCGTCATCGAGCCCATCGCGCTTGGATCCACGTTCGAGCGTCTGCAGCGTCACACCCGCGAACGTGGCGGTCACGTCGTCGGCGATCCGCAGGCAATTCGGGAAGGAGGGTTGCTGAAGGTAGACCACCACGTGCAGCTGGTCCCCGGTCGGGGGATCGAGCGCCGTGTCGTCTTGCCAGACCAGACTCAGTCCGCCGGAGAAGGCGGACAGGGGCGCGGGCTCGCCCGGCGAGATCCCCCCACATGCTGAGGCGCCCAGCGAAGCGAGGAAGATCACGTTCAGAAAGGAACGGCAGGAGCGCATTTTCATGGCCACCCGCCGTTCGCAAACCATGTGCCTGCCCCCGGTGACGAAGCTCTGCGCCCCGACGCGTCCCTGGCCGTCAGAGGTGTGCAGTTCTCGACAGGCTGTCGCAGCATCACCACCCCACCGGCGGTGTCGTCATTCTGCCCGCTCAGGTCCTAGCCGACCAGCCCCTGCCAGGACCACTTCGGGATTCGTAGACCTGCCGGTACATCGTCTGCCGAGGTGTGATAGCGGGACATGGTGGTCGTGGTTGCCCACGCGAAGTAGTCGTGCAGCACCCGTCGCAGCCGCTCGTCGCCGGCGAGCCCGACATCCTCGAGCGCCCGATCGAAACAGGCGATTGCCCGCCGGTCCATCTCGTCATGCGGCCCGTTGCCGCTGTGCATGCGCACCACCGAGGTCTCGTCACCCATGCGCTCGGAATACGTGGTCGGTCCGCCGAGCGCTTCCCCCCAGTACGCGGCCAGGCGCTCGGTATGCTGCGGGTGGAATCCATGGCTGAACGCATGGCTGACCACCTCGTCTTCCAGCACGCGCCCGTGCCACGCGCCCGCCAGCCTCAGTAACCCCTGGTAACCGCCTGCGGCTTCGTACACCGACTGCATTTTTCCCCCCGAGAATGTCGACTCGCGGTCAGCCCGTTCGTCGTCCTGATGGAGGATGAAACCATGCCCAAGCTGATTGTGAACGCGTTTCTGACCCTGGACGGCGTCATGCAGGCACCCGGCGGCCCCGACGAGGACCGAAGCAGTGGCTTCCCGCACGGCGGCTGGCAGTTCCCCTACAGCGAGGAGGCCACCGGACGCCTGGTCGTCGAGGGCCTCGCCGACGCCGACGGGTTCCTGCTCGGCCGCAGGACCTATGACATCTTCGCCGGTTACTGGCCGCGGATCACGGACCCGGGCAATCCGGTCGCCGCCGCGCTCAACTCCCGGCCCAAGTACGTGGTCTCGCGGAGCCTGGAGCGCGTCACCTGGAACAACTCGAAGTTGATCAAGGGCGACGTCGTCGCCGAGTTGCAGAAGCTACGGCGGGAGCCCGGCCGGAGCATCCACACCTGGGGCAGCACGGAACTCGCCCAGACCCTGCTGCAGCACGACCTGATCGACGAGTTCCGGCTATTCGTCTACCCGGTGCTGCTCGGCACCGGCAAACGCCTCTTCGGCAACGGCACCACGCCCGCAGCGCTGAAGGTGGTGGAGTCGAGCACCAGCAGCAAGGGCGCCACCTACCTCCGCCTCACCCGCGCCGGAAAGCCGGAGTACGGGACGATGGGATCGGCGTAGCGGCTACACCTCAATTCGTTGGCGGCCACGGCTGCGTGGCGGGGATTCTGCGATTTCCACGTCGGGAAATGCACGGAAGTGGACGCCCTCGTACGCGGCGCCGCGAGGTGGACCGGCCGGTCGCCACCCGCGAGAGACCGCGTCCCTGAATCATCGGCATTGGGACCAGGTGGACGTGATGCGCGGGCGCTCCAGCACCTGGACCCGCATCCGGGTGAACCTGGCGGCGATCCCGGAGGGCGAACGACCGCCGGCGGAGCCGCCCGATCCGGACTACGACCCGTGGAAGGGCGTGCGCTGGAATGCCGGGTGAGGGTCGCAAGGACGGGAACGGAGAGCCATCAGCGGGTGAAAGTCCAGGCCTGCCGGTCGAGCGCTCCCAGGACGGCGCAGGTGGACTGGACCAGGTTCGTGCCGTTGCCGCTGCCATCGGCGCTGCTGACAGTGATGCACTTGTTGCTCTTGCCGTTCACGACCTGGAAGAAATTTCCTTTCGTTTGAACGAAGCGCCAGGCCTGGTTGTTGTTGGGATCGGGTGACGCGCAGGCAAATTGCTGCAGCAGCGCTCCGTCGCTCAGGCTGGCGCCATCGACACCCAGGCACAAACCGCTGTTC
>JBKPRZ010000221.1:0-3010 GCA_046734815.1 Myxococcota bacterium
GCCGGCGGCCTCGGCCGCGTCGGATCCCTATTCGCCCGAGCAGCGCCCGCGGCCGCCCAGCCGGCCGCCGAAGCTGTACACGCCGGCGCGAGCCGGCAGCGCGGTGTATTCGGCGCCTCCGCTGCGCCCGATGGGTCGGGCGGCGCGCGGCAAGCTGACGTCGTTCCAGCAGGCGCTGGTCGAGCGGGTCAGTGCGGCGGCGCGGGAGGCGAAGGTGCCGGCGCCGCTGCTCGACGAGCGGCTGTGTGACCTGGCCACCGACCTGGCCCGCCTGGCTCCGGTGAAGCGGCAGCTGCCGTCCGAGGTGCTGCGCTTTCTCAGTGGCCACTACGGCGTGGTGGATCCCGATCCCATCGTCTACACGCTGCGCGGGCCCTCCGACGAGGACAGCACCCTGAAGCGATTCGACCAGGCGCTGCCGGGGATGTTCCGGCGGCCGTCGAACTGGAACCGCCTGGGGCTGGGGGTCTCGCACCAGGGGACCGAGATGGTGACGGTGCTGGCGATGTGGCAGCAATACATCGAGCTGGACCCGCTGCCACGCGCGTTGCCGTCGGGCGGGCGGGCCCGGATCGCCGGACGGCTGCTGCGCGACTACGGCGACCCGCAGGTGGTGGTCACCATGCCCAGCGGCGATGTGCGCCGGCTGCAGCTGGCCCTGCGCAACGGCGCCTTCCAGGCCGAGCTGCGCTGCGCGTTCGGCGATGGGCGCTACCAGGCCGAGATGCTGGCCTCGGACACCGGTGGCCCGATGGTGCTGGCCAACTTCCCTCTGTATTGCGGGGTGCAGCCGCCGACAGACCTGCAGGCCTACGAGGAGGACGAGCCGGACGAGATCGATCCGGCCGAGGGCGAGCAGGAGCTGTTCGCGCTGATGAACCAGGACCGGCGCGGGGCCGGGCTGGAGCCGCTGATCTGGGACAACCGGCTGGCGGCGATCGCCCGCGGCCACAGCCGCGACATGGCCGAGCACCGCTACGTGGCGCACGTCTCGCCGACCACCGGTGATGCCTACGCGCGCGTGCGGGCGGCCGGGCTGGCCTTCAGCCTGGTCAGCGAGAACGTCGGGCAGGAGGGCGGCATCCAGCAGGCGCACCAGGGCTTCATGGCCAGCCCCGGTCACCGGGCCAACGTGGTCAACCCGCGGCTGACCCACGTGGGCGTCGGCATCGTCACCTCGCGGGCGCGCGGCTCGGGCACGCCGTTCTTCATCACGGAGCTGTTCGGGGGGCAGCGATGAAGGCGCGGGGGTTAGGGGACATGAACCGACGAGTGGACGTGTCTCTGCGCCGGGCAAAGCCCGGCTGCGAACGCAGAAAGTCACGATTGCCTGAATGTTCAGATACTGGTCGCTGAAGGCGGTCAGCGCCGGGGTGCGGGATGCGGGGGGGCGGGATGCGGGGGGGGTTGCGGGTTGTGGCAGTTGGGTGACGATTGGGTGGCGGCGTGGACTTCGTGAGCTGGGGCCGGTGATAAACGGCGCATGGATGAGGTGTTTGGGTTGTTTCCCACGCCGTTCATGCGGGCGCAGGGGGCGCTCGATCGGGGGCTGGTCGAGCGGCTGGTGGCGCATTTTTCGGGCAAGGCGAGCCAGGACAACAACTCGTCGGCCAACCTGTCGCATACGCGGATGCTCAAGCCCAGCGAGAGCCCGCTGTTCGGACAGGCGGCGGCGCTCTGTACGCCCAAGCTGATCGAGTTCGGGGTGCACCTGTTCGGCGAGCGGCTCGGCTGGGCGCTCAAGGAGATGTGGGTCAACGTGCTGGACCACGGCGGCCACCAGGCGATGCACAACCACGCCAACAGCTTCATCTCCGGCGTGGTGTACCTGACCCCCACCCACCCGGGCTCGCAGACCGTGTTCATGAAGTCGCCCGGCGGGACCGACTTCCTGTTCAAGAACGACCACGCTGGCATCACGCCCGGCGAGTTCTCCGCCGACAAGTGGATCAGCCCCGCGCCGCAGCCCGGGGACCTGGTGCTGTTCCCCAGCTACCTGATGCACGCGGTGCCGCCCAACCAGGGCGAACGCCGCATCACCCTGTCGTTCAACGCCATCCCCGCCCGCCTGGACTCCTGGGGCTACAGCATCAGGTTCAGCGGTTGAGCGCGGCGCTGGCGTTGATGGTGGCCTCCGGCTTCGCCGGGCTGGGCTACCAGATCATCTGGACCCAGCAGAGCTCGGTCTGGCTGGGCCACGAATCGGCGGCGGTGCTGGCGGTGGTGGCGGCGTTCTTCGGCGGGCTGGCGCTGGGGGCGGCGGCGCTGGCGTCACGCATCGACCGCAGCCCGCGACCGCGGCGCTGGTACGCGGGCTGCGAGCTGCTGATCGGGCTGTGGAGCCTGCTGCTGATCTTCATCGCCCCGCCGGTCTCGGCCTGGCTGATGCGGATCACCGGGGTGCAGCCGGGGCCGGCGCGGCAATGGGCGCTGGCTTTCGGCGGGACCTTCGTGCTGTTCCTGCCCGCCACGGCGGCCATGGGCGCCACCTTGCCGGCCATGGAACGCCTGGTCGCCGCCCGCGCGATCCCGCGCCTCTACGCCGGCAACACCTTCGGCGCGGTGCTGGGGGTGCTGACCACGACGTTCGCGCTGGTGCCGAGGTTCGGCCTGGCCCGCACGACCGGTCTGTGCGCCGGCCTGAACCTGCTGTGCGCGGCCACGGCGCTGATCCGGTTTCCGGCGGCGGCGCCGCCGCGGTTCGAGCCGACGGCGCGCGCCAGCGGGGGGGCGGTCCTCCGACGCCTGGCTCTCACCGGGCTGCTGGGCATCGGCTACGAGGTGCTGGTGGTGCGGGTGCTGAGCCAGGTCACCGAGAACACGGTGTACACGTTCGCGCTGCTGCTGGCGGTCTACCTGGTGGGCAGCGCCGCCGGCGCGGCCGCCTACCACCGCTGGCTGGCCCGCGGTGGCGCGGGCGCTCGTGCCGCCGACAGGTGGCTGGCGCTGCTGGCCGCGGCCTGCTTGCTGGGGACGGCCACCTTGTGGGGCGCCGAGACCGTGCAGGAGG
>JBKPRZ010000222.1:0-4656 GCA_046734815.1 Myxococcota bacterium
CGGGGGGGCCGCGTCGGGCGGCGGGGGCAGCGGCGGTGCGCCCGCGTCGGGCGGCGGGCTGGCCGGAGTCGCCGGGGCCGCGTTGCAGGTGGAGGGACCCGGGGCGGTGAACGGCATCATGGCGTTGCCGTCACACAGCCCCTTGCCGGGCTCGCTGGCCGTGCCGCCGCCCGAGGACAGGGTCACCTGGATGACTGCCTTCTCGGCGTCGGCCGACACGACCGTGAACTTCGGACCGTCGGGAGCGGGGTCCGCATATTCCTTGCCCACCGGCAGGGCGCCGTCGCGCACGGTCATCGTCTCGGGCGTCATGTCGAGGAGCCAGTTGCGGCCGCCCTGCTGGCCGCTGCCGCGCAGGTCACCACCCACCGTGACCAGCACGCGCGGGGTGAGGTTGTTCATGGCTTGCGCCTTGCCGTCGAAACCGACCGGCGTGCGCAGCTCGAGGTAATAGCTGGTGATCACGGCGTTCAGCTGGCCAAAGCGCATCGTGCGCGCCGCGGGCAACGGGATCTGCAGCAGCTGAACGCCGTTGCAGGCCTTCTCCAGCGGGAACAGGGTGAAAGTGCCGCTGGTGTTGACCTTCACGACGTTGCAGCCGGACAGCCAGTCCTGGTACGCCTTCTGCGGCCCGTTCATGTGGTAACAGCCGCCGCCCATCGGGTCGTACGGATTGCCATATTCGCTGTGCGCGCAGGTGGCCCCGGCCTCGCCCGGCAAGGTGAGCACCGCCGGCATGCCGTTGCGGGTGCACTTGACCGCCGAGGAGTGGACCATCCCGAAGTTGTGGCCAGGCTCCTGCACCATGACCACGCAGCCCGAACTGGCGTTGTACCAGCTGTTGCGGGCCGGGCGCTGGGCCGAGCCGAGCTGGGCCAGACCGACCCAGCCGCAACCCGCCTGCCGCGAGCCGAAGTACCAGAGGTACTGGCTGTAAGTGCCTGGCACCATCGCCGTCAGCGCCTGGGCGCTGCCGGTGTCGCAGCCGTTGCGGGGGGTGATCTTGATCGGTCCCACGACGTCGCCGTCGAGGTCCTGGGTGCCGTAGGAGACCTCGCGGTAATAGGAGCGGATCGAATCGGCCCTCATCGGGTCGAAGATCTTGGCCTTCATCTCGTCGGCGGTGATGTTCACGCCGGCGCCCATGTCGACCAGCACGATGGCCCACTTCTTGGCCGGCTTGGCCGGGGCGTTGACCAGCGCCTGTTGCTGGGTCTCGACCGGCTGGGGCAGGACCTCGTAGCGGAGGACGCGCAGGGAGTCGCCCTCCTCGGTGGCCCAGACCTTGAGCCGGGTGCCCGGTTCCAGATCGTTCTCGGCCGCGAAGAGGAGCTGTCGCTCGGTGCCCGAGGGCTGGAGCAGCTTGTGGATGATCTCGCTGCGGTCTTCGTAGTTGACCATGTAGGCGGTCAGCTCACCCACGATCGAGCCGTCGCTGACGACGGCCTCGTTGTCCTGCACGGGCAGGTCGGAGCCGCAGCTCGACAGCATGCCGAGCGCCGCGGCGGCCATCACAAGGTCGCGAAATCTGGCGGACGAACACCCAATCATCGCGTGGTTTCTCCTCTGCAAGACGGCTGTTTCGGGGGGGAGGGGCCGCGGCGCAGGCTAACTAGAGCGGGACGGAGGCGGGACCGGTACCAAGGCGCACGTATGGACACCTTAAAAGTGCCCTGCGGAAAAAGAAATACTTTCGAAGTTGTCAGAATCAGTGGGGAAAGAGACTGACCGACAGGAAAGGTTCCCGAGGGCTGTGTCGGTTTCGGCTGTACCCACTGTCCGTTTCCGCTGTTGCTTGCAATTGCAGCGTGAATTACAATTTTTTTGTGGACAAAAATTCCGAGGCCGAACGCCGGAAGCATGCGCGCGCGCTGCTGCGGGCGAACGTCGCGCTGCTTAGAGGAGAAGAGAGCCTGGGTAGCTTCCGGGTCGTGAACGTATCCGCGGGCGGACTTCTGCTGGGTGGTCCGCCGCCCGCGCCGGTGGGCACCCAGCTGCACGTGGTCCTGCGCCTGAGCTCGGACCGGTCGGTCCGGGCCCGGGCGGTGGTCTGCCGCGAGCAGGCCAGCCGCGAGGGGGCGGCCTTCGCCATCAACTTCGTCGACCTGCCGGCCGACGAGCAGGTCCGCATCCAGGAGGCGGTGGACGCCTTCATCGAGCGCGTCCGGTCGGCCTCGGTGCTGGTGGTCGACGACTCGCGCGAGGTCGGGCAGGCGCTCAGCCTCGAGCTGGCCCGGCTGGGGCAGGCCGCCCACGCCGTGCAGACCCCGCTCGAGGCGGTCTGCATGCTGGAAGAGCGCAACCAGGTGTCGGTGGCGATCATCGACCTGGTGCTGGGCAACGAGCACGGTCTCGACCTGATCGCTTACCTGGCCGACCGGCATCCCAACGTCCGCCGGGTGCTCATGTCCGGGCACGCCCACCCGGCCCAGCTGGCCCTCTCGCGGCATTCGGCCTCGCGGTCGGCGCCGCACGAGATCCTGGCCAAGCCCTGGACGCACAAGACGCTCGCGCGCGCCGTCGGGCTCTGACGTCATCGGCGGCGCGCTGCCGCCCTGCCGCTGTGGCCGGTTGCAGGCGGGGGCCGGACGGCCCAAATTCCTCCGTATGGCCCTGCAGAGCACCAATCCCGCCACCGGCCAGGCCCACGAACGTTTCTCACCCCTCGACGCGGCCGGGATCGACGCCCGGCTGCGACGCGCCCAGGAGGCGTTTCCGGACTGGCGGGGCCGACCGGTCGAGGAACGGGCCGCCGTGCTGGCGCGGGCGGCGGATCTCCTGGAGGCCGAGAAGCAGCGGCTGGGCGCCTTGATGACCGCGGAGATGGGCAAGCTGCTCGCCTCGGCGGTCGACGAGGCGGAGAAGTGCGCGCGCGGCTGCCGGCATTACGCCGAGAACGGCGCCCGCTATCTGGCCGAGGAGCAGCAGGCCGACGGCGAGGGCGTCCGCGAGCGGATCCTCTACCAGCCGCTGGGCCCGGTGCTGGCGGTGATGCCCTGGAACTTCCCCTTCTGGCAGGTGATCCGCTTCGCCGCGCCGGCGCTGGTGGCCGGCAACGTCGGCCTGCTCAAGCACGCGGCCAACGTGCCCGGCTGCGCGCTGGCCCTCGAGGATCTGTTCCGGCGCGCCGGCGCGCCCGAAGGCGTGTTCCAGACCTTGCTGATCGGCTCCGATGTGGTCGCCGGCGTGATCGCCGACCCGCGCGTCGTCGCGGTGACCATCACCGGCAGCGAGGCGGCGGGGCGCTCGGTGGCGGAGACGGCCGGGCGCCACCTCAAGAAGACGGTCCTGGAGCTGGGCGGCAGCGACCCCTTCCTGGTGTTGCCCAGCGCCGACCTGGACCGGGCGGTGAGCATGGCGGTCAAGGGCCGCATGGTGAACAACGGGCAGTCCTGCATCGCCTCGAAGCGTTTCATCGTGGCGCAGACGATCTACGAGCCGTTCCGCGCCCGCTTCGTCGAGAAGGTGCGCGCGCTGCGGGTGGGCGATCCCATGGATCCGGCCACCGAGCTGGGCCCGCTGGCCACCGCCGCCATCCGCGACGGGCTGGACGAGCAGGTGCGCCGGTCGGTCGAGGCCGGCGCCCGGCTGCTGGTCGGGGGCAAGCCGCGCCCTGGACCCGGCTTCTTCTACGAGCCCACGGTGCTGGAAGACGCCCCGCCCGATTCGCCAGCCGCCGCCGACGAGCTGTTCGGTCCGGTGGCGACCCTGTTCCGGGCCCGCGACACCACCGAGGCGATCGCCATCGCCAACCGCACCCCCTTCGGGCTGGGCTCGTCGGTGTTCACGCGCGACGCCCAGGAGGCCGAGCGCTGCGCGCGCGAGATCGAGGCCGGCTCGGTGTTCATCAACGGTCTGGTGGTCTCCGACCCGCGTTTCCCGTTCGGGGGCATCAAGAGCTCGGGCTATGGCCGCGAGCTGGGCGCGTTCGGCCTGCGCGAGTTCGTGAACATCAAGCGGGTCCGCCAGGCGGTGTGATCGCATCGACCACCAGATCGGGCTCGGCCGGCTCGAACCAGCCCGCGCGCCCGCTGAGCACGCTGCCGTCGATCCGTCCGACAACCACCGACATCCCCTGGGCGCGCGCCTGGGTGGCCTCGTTGCCCTGGAAGAACTCGTCGCTGGACGGCTCGGCTGACATCGGAGGCCGGAACATCGGCAAGGCGGCGCGACGGACTGAGGGGAAACGTGTGTTTGGCCGCTCACATTCCGATTGACAGCTCCGCCCGGCACGCTAGGGTCCAGTCGCTTCTGCAAAACTGAATCCGCGACGCTGTCGGGTGCGGGGCGCATGCCCCGCCGAGAGGGAAGCCGGTGTGAATCCGGCGCGGTCCCGCCACTGTCAGAGGGGAAGTCGCCTCCCATCCGCCACTGGGGCTCCGGTCCTGGGAAGGCGGGAGGTGACATCGCGAGGCTGACCTCGCGAACCACTCGAGCCAGGAAACCTGCCCGGCAGCGCCGCCCGAGGCCATCATGAGGGATCGCAGGGCCGCTCCGGGTGCGGAGAACACCCGCCGGCGGCGACGCACAACCATCCGCCACACCGTCGCGCCGCTGGCCGCGGTGGCGGTGCTGCGCGCCGCGGGCGCACCGGCGGCCGCCGACGAGGCGCCGCCGAGCTACGAGACGGTGGTCACCGGCACGCGGCCGGCGGAG
>JBKPRZ010000223.1:0-61800 GCA_046734815.1 Myxococcota bacterium
CGCCGGCGCCTGCCGCTGCGCTGGCAGCCGCGGGCGAGGCCGGCGGCGTCACCGGCACGCCCCGGGGCGGCGAGCCGGTCCGGGCGGCGATGGCCTTGGCCACCAGGTTGGCCACCTCGGCCTGACCGCCGGCGAACAGCATCGTGCGCGCGAATCCGACCCCGGCGTCCTTGGTGGCGGCCGGCTGCACGCCCGGCGGCGCCGACAGAGCCTCGACCTCGGACAGGAACAGCCGCAAGGTCAGGTGCCGCCGGCTCGAGCTCTTGTCCAGCGCCTTGAGGATCACCCGGTCCACCTCCGGCGTCAGCGCCGCCTCGGGCCGACGCTGGCTGGGCGCCAGCGGTGGGCTGCTCAGGTGCAGTTCCAGCACTGTGTCGGGCGCTCCCTGGAACGGCGGCTCGCCCGTCAGCAGATGATAGAAGACCGCCGCCAGACTGTACGTGTTCGATCGCTGGTCGACCGGCTTGCCCTGGATCTGCTCGGGCGAGAGGTACCCCGGCACCCCGGCGGCGCGCTCGTTGATGGGTCGGGCCAGCGGGAAGTTGATGACCTTCACGTCGCCCGAAGGCGCCACCAGCACGTTCTTGGGGGCCACGTCGCGGTGGACGATGCCGGCCTTCTGGGCCTCCAGCAGCGCCTGCCCGATCTGCACGACGATCGACCTGGCCTTGTCGAACGGGAGGGCTCCCGCGCGCAGCAGCTGGTCCAGCGCCTCGCCAGGGCACAGCTCCATGGCGACGTACAGGCGGTCATCGGCGGTCTTGCCGCAGTCGATGATGGTCGCGATCTTCGGGCTCTGCACCCGCAGCAGCTGCTTGAACTCGCGTTCGGCCCGCGCCAGGGTCGCCGGGTTGGGCACCACTTCGGCGCTGACGATCTTGTAGGCCACCGGCTGCCCGTTCTGTCCGTCGGTCGCCCTCCAGACCTCGCCGGTGTTGCCGCCGCCCAGCCGGGCGCCCACCTGGAACCGCGCTCTGTTCTCCGCCACCGCCTGCAGACGTTGGGGACCGGTCGCCGTCGCACAGGTCTCCTGAGGACAGAAGTTCGCGTCGTCAGGATAGGTGTTCTTGCAGGTTGGGCAGAATCTCATCACACTCCCGGCGTATCGAAACCGCTCCCGAGTCACCCGACCGTCCGGGCCTGCGGAGCACTTCGATCTTAGGCGCGCACCAGGGCGAAATCAACGACTCTGCCCGGGCGCGAACGCAGGTCTACCCGCGGGTCCGTTCTCAGCTCAGGCGGGCCTGCGCCGCACGTTCACCCCCAACCACCTACGCCGGAAAACCGGCTATCTGGCCTCTACTTGGTTGCCTGGCGGGGCGCCGGCTTGCCGGGCTCGCCCATCTGGGCGAAAAGCTCGGCCGACGAGAGCGTCGAGTGCCGGCTCTCCTGGTTCTTGCGCTTGCGGCCGGCCTTGGCCTTCCGGCGCAGCCGGCGCTTCCAGGTTTCTCGCGTATTCGAAGCCATGGGGAGCGGTCATTTACCAGGCGGCGGCGCCCCGGTCAACCGGCACGGTCTGGCGGTCACATCCGGGTGACGGACACGACACCGTCGAGTGTCTGGAGGGACCGGATCACCGAGCGCAGCTGATCGACGTGTCCGACCATCACCTGGAAGGTGTTTATCCCACGTCGGTCCTCGGTGGTCCGACACTTGGCCTGCGAGATGTTGACCCCGTGGTCGGTGAAGCACTTGGAGATCGAGGCCAGGATGCCGGGCCGGTCGCTGCTGATGACCTCCAGGGCCACCGGCCGGGGGGCCTGCACCCCCTCGTCCCACGAGACCTCCACCCGGCGGGCGGGGTCCAGGTCCAGCGCCTTCTTGCAGTCGCGGGTATGGACGATGACCCCCCGCCGCACGCTGATGAAGGCGATGATGTCGTCACCCGGCACCGGGTTGCAGCACTTGGCGAACTTGACCACGATGTCCGCCTCGCCCTGCACCCGCACCCCGCCGACCGACTTCTTGACCGGCCGGCGATGCAGACCGGTGTTCTCGCTGGGGGCGGTGACCGGGATGCCGTCGCTGGACGGCTCGCCGCGCTGCGGATAGATCGCCTCGGCGGCCTGCCCGGGCGTGATCTTGCCGTAGCCCACGAGGACCAGCAGGTCGTCGGCGGACCCGGCCCGGAGGCGCTGGGCCGCGGGCTCGAGCAGGCCGTCCTTCTCGGCCTGGGTCAGCGAGCGGCTGCGCTCGCGCATCTCCTTGGCCAGGAGGTCGCGCCCGTACTTCTTGCTGCGCTCGCGCTGCTCCATCCGCAGGAAATGCCGGATGCGGGTGCGGGCGCGGCTGGTGACCACGAACTTCAGCCAGTCCTTCGAAGGCTTCTGGCCGTTGGAGGTGAGGATCTCGATGGTGTCGCCGTTCCGGAGCGCGTAGCGCAGCGGCACGATGATGCCGTTGACCCGGGCACCCGAGCAGTGGGCCCCGATGTTCGAGTGGACCGCGTAGGCGAAGTCGATCGGGGTCGAGCCCTTGGGCAGCGATTTGACGTCGCCCTTGGGAGTGAAGACGAACACCTCCTCTTCGAAGAGATCGATCTTCACCGTCTCCAGGAACTCGGTCGGGTCCTTGAGGTCCCGCTGCCACTCCATCAGCTGGTGCAGCCAGGCGAAGGCCTTGCCGTCGGATCCGGACAGCGGGCGCTTCTCCTTGTAGCGCCAGTGGGCGGCGATGCCGTGCTCGGCGGTGTGGTGCATCTCCGCGGTCCGGATCTGCACTTCCATGCGATCGGCCTGCGGCCCGATCACCGTGGTGTGCAGCGACTGGTAGAGGTTGGGCTTGGGCAGGGCGATGAAGTCCTTGAAGCGCCCAGGCACCGGGGTCCAGTGCGAGTGCACCACCCCCAGCGCGGCGTAGCAGTCGCGGACCGAGCCGACGATCAGGCGGAACGCGATCACGTCGTGGATCTGCTCGAACTCGCGGCCCGTCTTCTTCATCTTCTGATGAATCGACCACAGGTGCTTGGCCCGGCCGGTGACCGTGGCCTCGATCTCCGCGCTCCGCATGGCCTCGCGCAGCTTCTCGCAGGTCTCGGCGATGTAGCGCTCGCGCACCGGCTCGCTGTCCCGCATGCGCGCCACCAGCGCCCGGTAATCCTCCGGCTCGAGGTACTGGAAACACAGGTCCTCCAGCTCGGCCTTCATCCACTGGATGCCCAGCCGGTTGGCCATCGGAGCGTAGATCTCGCGGGTCTCGCGGGCGATCCGTTCCTGCTTCTCGGGCGGCATGTATTGCAGGGTCCGCATGTTGTCCACGCGGTCGGCCAGCTTGATCAGGATGACGCGGATGTCGCGCGCCATCGCCAGCAGCATCTTGCGGAAGTTCTCGGCCTGCTTCTCCTCGCGCGTGTGCCAGGCGATCTGCCCCAGCTTGGTCACTCCATCGACCAGCATCTGGATCTCGGGGCCGAACAGCCGTCCGATGTCCTCGGGGGTAGCGCTGGTGTCCTCCACGCAGTCGTGCAGCAGACCGGCGCAGACCGAAGGGACGTCCAGCTTCAGGTCGGCGATCAGCTTGGCCACGCCCAGCGGATGCACCACGTACGGCTCGCCAGAGCGGCGCAGCTGTCCGGCATGCCGCTCGGCCGCGAACTCGTAGCTGCGCCGCACCAGGCCCACGTCCGCGCTCGGGTCGTGCCCGCGGACCGCTTCGACAACCGGTGCGACGTCGGTGAAACCCACCTCCTTCTACACTCTACCTCAGCGCACCCGGGCCGCCACCTCGGCCAGCAGGGCCCGGGCGTGGCCGCCGTTGCGGGTGCGGCGGCAACGGGCCGCGGTGTAGATGGCGCTCAGCTCGGAAAACGCCTTCTCCAGGTCGTCGTTGACCACCAGGTAGTCGTACTCGTCATAGTGGCGCAACTCTTCCTGCGCCGTCTGCAGCCGCCGCTCGATCACCTCGGGCGCGTCGGTGGCCCGGCGGCGCAGCCGTCGCTCCAGCTCGGCCAGCGAGGGGGGCAAGATGAAGACCAGCTCGCTGTCCTCGGGCCATTGCCGACGGATCTGGCGCCCGCCCTGCCAGTCGATGTCGAACAGGCAGTCGAGCCCCTTCTCGATGGCCTGGTTGACGGCCTGGATGGCGGTGCCGTAGCGGTTGCCGTGCACCACCGCGTGTTCGGCGAAGTCACCCGCCCCCACCATCCGATCGAACACCTCGTGGCCGACGAAGTGGTAATCGGTGCCGTCCACCTCGCCCGGCCGGGGCTGACGGGTGGTGTACGAGACCGAGAAGCACAGCTGATGAGCCGCGGCCAGACGCCGGGTGAGCGTGGTCTTACCCGCGCCCGACGGCGAGGAGATGACCAGCAGGATGCCGCGCCTCGGATTGCTCATCACTCGATATTCTGCGCTTGCTCACGGACCTTCTCCAACTCGGCTTTGCCCTCGATGACCAGCGCCGACACGCCTACATCCTGGGCCTTCACCCCCAAGGTATTGAGCTCTCGCGCCAGTTCTTGTATCAGAAACTCCAGCGTGCGACCGGGACTCTCGACGGTGGCCGCGCCGTCCAGCAGCTGCTGAAGCCGCGTCCGGTGGGCGCCCAGCCGGGCCAGCTCCTCGGTCACGTCTAGTCGGTCGGCCAGCACCGCCACCTCCTGGGCCAGCCGGGCCGGGTCCACCCCCGGCGCGGCCAGCACCCGCAGCCGTTCGGTCAGCCGGGCGGCGGCGCGCTCGGGGAGGCCGGCCACCTGCGTCTCCAGCGCGGCCACGATCTGACCCAGCCGCTCCGCTCGCCGCCGGATCTCCGCCTCCAGCAGCTGCCCTTCGCGGGCCCTCATCTCCTGCAGGGCAGCCAGCGCCTGGGCCAGGACCGGCTGCAGCGCGGACCACTCCAGCGGGTCGGCCACCGGCGCCTCCCGTTCCAGCTTCAGGAACGCGGCCACCGTGCCGAGATCGACCGGCCCCTGCAGCCCCAGCTCGTCGCGCAGCTGCAACAGCTGCTGGTGAACCGCCCGCACGCGCTCGGGGGAGGCCGCCGCCGCACGGCCGCCGCTGTCCTCCTCGACCGAGACCTGCACCGACCCGCGGCCCAGCGCCGCGCGCACGGCGCGGATGATCTCGATCTCGCACGAGGCCGCCAGCCGGCTGCGCAGCTTCACGTCGAGGGTGCGGTGGTTGACCGATCGGACCTCCACCACCACGCGGCGCCCGGCCGACTCGCCCACCGCGCGACCGAAACCGGTCATGCTCAACATGCGGTCGTGGCCCGGAACCACTCGAAAGTGCGACGGAGGCCCTCGGAAAACAGCACCTGCGGCCGGTAGCCCAGCTGGGTGCGGGCGGCGTCGATGTCGGCCAGCGAGTGCTTCACGTCGCCGGCGCGCGACGGTTCGTGCCGGGCGGCGATCCTCCGACCCACCAGCTGCCCCAGCTGGTCCAGCACCGAGGACAGCTCGGTGGCCTCACCACAGGCGATGTTGAACACCCCGCCCGAGGCCCCCGGCGCCTCGGCCGCCAGCAGGTTGGCCGCGACCACGTTGTCGATGAAGCAAAAGTCGCGCGACTGCTTGCCGTCGCCGAAGACGGTGGGCTCGTGACCGGCCAGCGCGGCGGTGATGAACCGCGGGATCACGGCCGCGTACTGCGAGGTCGGATCCTGCCGGGGTCCGAAGACATTGAAGTACCGCAGGACGACCGTCTCGACGCCCATCGTGCGGGCGTACATCTGGCAATAATGTTCACCGGTCAGCTTCGAGACGGCATAAGGCGAGAGCGGCCGCGGAGTCATGGTCTCGACCTTGGGCAACACCGGCGTATCGCCGTAGGCCGACGACGATCCGGCGTAGACCACCCGGCGCACGCCCAGCGCGCGGGCCGCTTCCAGGACGTGCAAGGTGCCGGTGGCGTTTGCTTCGTGGCTGGGCAGCGGCGCTTTCATCGACCGCGGCACGGACGGGAGGGCGGCCTGGTGATAGATGACATCCACGCCCTCGGCCGCCCGGCGCATGGTTTGCGCGTCCAGGATGTCGCCCTCGATCCAGTCGATCCGCGGCAGGACCTCTTCCAGATTCGACCGCTTCCCCGAAGAGAGATTGTCGAGCACCCGCACCGCACTTCCGCGGGCGACGAGGGCGCGGACGATCGAGGACCCTATGAAGCCGGCACCGCCGGTGACCAACGCTTGGGGGGGCATGTCTTCTTTTACACGGCGTTTGACCAGCCGCCCAGACCGCCGCGGGCCGGCAACGCCGCGTTCGACGCGACATCACGCCGCAGCAAACGGTTTCATCCCTGGTTTCCTGTGTTAGTATCGGATGTACGCGTACTTACACATTCAATTTCGGGTTGCATCCCACATGTGGGCCTTTCGGTGGCGGTAAGCGGCATCATCGGCGTGTTGACCAGGTTAGTTTCCATTTGTTAAAAGCCACATCGACCTCACATCCGTGGCTTTCTGCACACCCGGGTGGAGATTCGCCTTTAACAGGGAGACCTTCATGAATCGATGCGGTCGTCTGGCTTTGGTTTACCGTGGTGTATTCGCCGCTTCGCTGTTGGCACTCGTGGGCTGTGGCAACGATGAGCTCTCCGACGAGTTCTACGGGCCCATCGACCTCGCGCCCTACTTCTACGATGGCTCGACGGCGGCTGCGCCTGATCGCGGGCTCCCTCGGGAGATCAAGCCGGCCCGCGGCTGGTACAACGGCGTGCGCGTCGAGTTCTACGACTTCGGTCTGGTGGCGGCCCGTCGCCGTCGCAACGCCGCTGGCGCCACCTTGAACGAGCCGGACATCGCGTACGTGCAGCCGATGTACTTCTTCTTCGACTCGCGCGGCAACCCGATGTTCAGCAAGCCGGTGTTCGAGTGGCGCACGGGTCTGTTCCACATGCGCGGTGGTGAAAACGCGCTGAACCCGAACCCCGCGCAGCCGCCCAGCGAGGCCGGTCGCCGCAAGGGCTACTACGAGCTGGCTTACTCGGCCCGCGCCCGCAGCACCATGCAGGATCCCGATCGCAACTCGGACGACTACCAGCGGCCGATCGTCGACCAGATGGTGGGCAACGCGAACTACACCGGTCTGTGGGAGATCATCGAGGTCACGGCTCCCGACGGCTACCGGCCCGACGCCATCAAGAACTTCGCCACTTTGCAGACTGGCATCGACCAGGGCAAGTTCAGGCTCCACCGCACCCAGAAGGTCATCAACTGCCCGGTGGTCGACGACCGCACCTTCGTCACGCCGTCTCCGATGGTGGTTCGGATGAAGTCGAACCCGGCCGCCAACGACTCGAAGCCGTTCTACGTGCCCCAGCCGCGCATGGAGATCTGGTACCGCACCAAGCTGGGCACCTGTTACCTGGCCAACGGCTGGGAGACCATCGGCGAGACCGCCGTCGACAACGGTCGCGAGCTCGACCCGCGTGACCCCGCCAACCTGACGCTGTTCAAGGCCGGCACCGACGCCAGCAAGCGCCTGGACACCTTCGACGTCATCCGCTACGCCGTGGGCGAGGGCAACAACCAGGTGCTGACGGTGGTCGTGCCCACCGGCAAGGTGTTCACCCCCAAGGTCACCATCAACACCCTCAACCCGGCCCAGGCGACCTACGACCTGCGCTACTACGGCGACGACATCACGCCGGCCATTCCCCGCCACTACGACAGCGACCCGCCCGGTTACAGCCCGGTGGTCTGGTTGCAGGACATCACCGTTCCCCAGGACCCGCCCTACGCCTCCGGCGCCTACAAAGGCCTGAGCGACGTCGATCCGCTGCAGATCGCGGCCCGTGGTGGTGTCTTCACCCGCAACTACCCGGTGATCGGTGTGGCCTCGCCGTGCAAGGGCAACAACGAATGCGGCGCCTTCGACCGGCAGTGCAACCCGCTGCCCGACCTCGACCTCGCCACCAGCGATCCACCGCCCGGCAAGAACATCGCCGACCTCACCATCGACAAGGAGGGTGGTCCTCGTTGTGACATCCCGGCGGTCGGTTACGGCCAGTACTGCGCGCCGGGCATCGCCCGCTGCGAGAGCCACGTGGCCCGGGTCAACGGCGCCAACGGCAAGAAGAGCAACTGGGACCTGCTGACCGACGCCAAGCTGGGCGTGGCCGGCCCCGGCCCCGCGCTGCTGGTCCACCAGCCCGCCATCGACGCCAAGAAGGCGCTCGACACCGGTCTGCCCGCTCAGCAGATGATCATCGACAACCCGATGTCGACCCCGGAGCAGAAGACGGCGGCGATGGCCGAGATCACCCGGTTGCAGAACGCCTACAACAGCGCCCAGGCCCGCTCGGACATGTACAAGGCCAAGGGCTACGCCACCGATCTGGCGCCCCAGGGCTACGCTTGCCAGCCTCCCGCCGGCACCGCCAACGTCTACGGCGGCTACTGCTACATCCGCTGCGACGGCGCGGCCGGTGCGGGAACAGTTGCCAGCAGCGATCCGAACCGGGTCGACAACACCACCGTCAAGCGGATGTTGGACGTTGCCGATGCGCGGGTGCTCAACAAGGTGAACCCGACCGAAGTGAGGTTCCCCGTCGACAGCAAGTGCGGCGCACAGAACATGCTGGGCTATCGCTGCTTGCCCGCCAGCGGCCGGGCCGAGAAGCAGCGGGTGTGCGTCCGTGAGTGCAGCACCCGCAACACGGAGAACGTGAACGCCGCCCTCTGCGGTTACCAACTCAACGACGGACTGGAGAAGAGCGGCATGGGCGCGGGCCAGCCAACGGAGTACCCGTTCTCCGAGGGACAACCGCCCACCAACGCCTTCCCCGGTCAGACCTGCAACAACCTGGGTGGCGTCACCGCCTGCACCTGGAACCCGGACTTCGAGCCCCGCAGCCCCACCTCGGTGTGGCCGCCGGAGCAGCAGTAGGGAACGTCGACAAAGAAGTGGAAATCCTAACTCCAAGAAAAGGCCAACCACCCATGCGTAAGCTTTCAGCCCCACTCTTTGCAGCGTTCTCCGTGGCGCTGGGCTTCGGCGCCGCCGCCCAGGCGGCGCCCGACGCCCTCAAGTGCAGCAAGAAGTTCGATCCCAAAGATCCGACGTCGATGAACTGCTTCGCCGACGAGATCTTCATCCTCAACGGAGCCGAGACCGCGGGCGCAGGGCCCCTGGTGGACTGCGCCGACAAGGCGATGATGCCGGGGATCAAGGACTCGAAGAACTGCTTCTTCGGGCCCGACGCGACCAAGTACCTGACCATCGAGTCGGTGGAGCGTGCGGTGGGCAAGGCGGTCGAGCTGATGAAAGCCAAGTCGCCGACCCTGCCCGAGTGGGACGAGGTGGTGGTCTTCACCTCCGACTTCGGCCCCACCACCGCGAACGGGCCGCTGTTCTACCGGGCCGCCAACGCCCAGGGTCAGCCGATCAACGAGGTGGCGGGCATCGGCCTGGGGGTCCAGATCGCGCGTGACCCCGCCAAGCCCTACGTCGGCATCATCAACGCGGGCAACACCAAGGCCTGGCCGGTGGCCTCGGGGGCCCCCAGCCTGACCAGCGGCGCCTTCGCCGCGTGCGGTGCAGCGCCGCGCCGCCCGGCCATCGATGATCCCTCGGCGCAGCCCGCGCCGGCGCTGTGTGCGCCCGGTCTGTACACCTACTTCGACTCACTGGCGCAGGCCACGGCCAACCTCTATGGCCCCTACCTGAAGCTGGGAGCGGGCTACGGCGCGGCCAACACCGACCTGCCCAGCATGCCGGCGATCAAGTCGACCCTGGTCGGTCTGATGGCGGGTGTGCCGTCGGCGAAGATCACGGGCGGCCCGGCGACCAACGTCTGGAACGCGTTCGTCAACACCCGTGGGTCCATCCTCGGCGGCAACACCTTCGGCGACAACGGCAACGGCACCTGGTCGGTGACCCGCCCGCCGGTGTACCAGGGCGTCTCCGCTCCCTTCGAGGGCGCCCAGGTCCTGCGTTTCACCCCGATGGACCTGTACGCGATGGGCATGTTGCCCTCCTCGGCGGTGCCGCCCATCCAGTCCTTCATGCACGCCGCCCCGGCCAACGTCTATCTGCCGGCCGGCGTGACTGCCTTCAACGCCAACGTGGGCCCGCACATGGGCACCCGCTTCGCCGGGGTATCCGTTCGCGGCTTCGGCAACCCCACCTCGGCAGGCTCGGTGCCGCGGATCGTGAACTTCGCGGACGTGGTGATGGCCAGCGGCGGCGAGCGCACACCGGCCTTCTCCGCCTCCCCCCAGCAGATCCGTCAGCTGTGGGTGCTGGTGACCAAGCCGCAGGCGCTGATCGACCTGACCGCGATGGACGGTGGGGCCAAGGTGGACGACCAGATCAAGGACCAGGTCACCCAGCTGACCAACTTGCAGCGGGCCCGCCGGTCTTACGGCCAGTACTTCTACGCCCTCACCGGCTACCGTGGCCGGGTCTTCACCACCGGCGATGGGAACGTCGACGACAACGCCTACTGGGAGTTCGGCGGCGCCCGCGACGATGCGGCCACCTTCACCGCCCAGGGCGGCCTGAAGTTGCAGATCAACGGTCCGGAGGAGATCCCCAACTCGGGTGGCAAGCAGATCACCGTCTTGCGCGTGACCGACACGCCCGGCGGCAATGCCGCCAACATCCGGCTGAACAAGATGGTCCACCCCATCCGCATCGACGGCAAGCAGGACATCGGATCGGCGCCCTACAACGTGCTGTCGATCCGGATGCGCGCTCCGTCTGATCCGGGGCTGCTGGCCGACCTGAAGAAGGACCCGAACTCCGGGGGCGGCTTCTACGGCAGCTTCGTGTTCGAGGGCGGCGGCAAGACGTTCGCGATCAACATCCCGGACAACGAGGCCGCCTTCATCGTGCCGGATGGGAAGTTCCGGACCTATTCCTCGCTGCTTTCCGACAAGGACGGCTTCAAGGGCGGGGTCTGGGACAGCTTCACTTACATCCCCTCGAACCGCGCTGCCCAGAACCTGGAGATCGAGTTCATCAAGGTCAGCTGGGTGGATTCGCCCAAGGACGCCGACAAGGACTGCGCCGACAAGGCCCAGGCCGACGGCTGGCTGGACAACGTCGAGGACAACTGCCCGAAGCTGTACAACCCGGGTCAGGAAGACGGCAACAACGACGGCATCGGCGACGCCTGCGAGGACTACGACGGCGACAACAAGCTGAACCAATGTGACAACTGCCCGACCGTCACCAACACGTCTCAGCGCGATGCCAACCACAACGGGCTTGGCGACGCTTGTGATGGCAGCAAGGACGCGGGCTGCTTCTTCCAGGAGAGCGCTGTGGCCGGGGCGGCTTCGCCCACCTCCGCGCTGGTCTGGGCGACCGGTCTGATGTTCGGGGTGATGATCGTCGGGGCGGTTCGCCGCCGCCGCCGCCGCTAGTCCGGCAACAGCCGTACGCATTCGAAAGGGAGGTCCTTCGGGACCTCCCTTTTTTTTTGCGCAACTCGATTGGAGAAAATCCGGTTCTCTTTATTGAAATTCCGTCAGCCAGCTACCAATGCGCGCTGCCGCCGCCGCCCGCGGACGTTTCCTGTTTCAATTCGGACGTCCCTGAATAGTATGTGCGCCATGAGACAGCACCATGAGGCTGGTTGTGTAGGTATCGCTCTGCTCTCTCTCGGGGTGGTGCTCGGGGCCTGCAGCTCCGACAGCCCCGTTCAAACGTCGCAGCCGCAGGCGCCCATCGGCCCGACCACCGCCACCGGCGGCCCGGCCGCCACTCCGGTCAACCCGGCCGTCACGCCGCCGGTCAACCCGGCGACGGTGAACCTGACCATCGCCTGGTGGGGCAGCCAGGACCGTCACACCCGGACGATCAAGGTCATCGAGCTTTTCCAGAAGAAGTACCCAAACATCAAGATCAACTACGACTACGGCACCAACCCCGAATATTGGGGCAAGATCAAGGTGGGGACCGAACCGGGCAACCTGCCGGACATCATCCAGCACGACTACGCTTACATCGACGAGTGGACGGTGAAGGGCAAGCTGCTGGACCTGGCCCCCTTCGTGGCTGACGGGACCATCAACCTGGCCGACGTGCCCAAGACCATCGTCGACGGCGGCCGCATGCGCGGCCAGCTGGTCGGGATCGCGCTGGGGACCAACACCCAGTGCTTCATCCTGGACGTGGACGCGTTCCAGAAGGCCGGCATCCCGCTGCCGGCGGACAACTGGACCTGGACCGACTTCGAGCGAATCTCCACTGACATCAAGACCAAGCTGGGGATACCCGGCTACGGCACCGCCCTTTACCTCTACACGCCCTGGCAGGCGGTCTACCTCTCCTCGAACATGTGGGTCTTCAACACCGCCGGCGACGCCCTCGGGTATCCCGAGATGCAGGACGCCGCCTGGGTGAACTTCTTCAAGATGCTCCTGCGCATGCAGACGGCCGGGCAGATCGTGCCGTACATGGAGGAGAAGGCCAAATACCCGGACAGCGCCAACGTCGAGGCCCTGCCGATCATCACCAAGGCCTCGGCCATGGAGCAGATCCACAGCAACCAGCTGGTGGCGATGTGGACCAAGGCCGGCCTGGACACCCGCAACTTCAAGCTGGTGCCGATCCCGCGGGTGGTGGCCACCGGCCCCTCGGTGTACGTGAAGCCCGCTCAGTACTTCAGCGTCACCAAGGGCAGCAAGCACCCCAAGGAAGCGGCCATGTTCCTGGACTTCTTCACCAACGACATGGAAGCGAACGACGCGCTGGCGGCCGAGCGGGGGGCGCCCATCAACAGCAAGATCCTCGCCGCGCTGAAGCCGAAGCTGGGCAAGGTGCAGGCCGAGGTGTTCGACCTGATCGATCGCGTGATCAAGGACGGCCGCCCGCTGCCCCCGCCGAATCCGCCGGCCTGGGAGCAGATCCGGAACACGGTGTTCATCCCCAAGGTGACCGAACCGATCATGCTGGGCACGATCACACCCGAGGCGGGCGTGGCGCTGTTCCGGCGTGAGGCCAGCATGTTGCTGTCCGGTGGGGCGCCGCCGGTCGTCATGACCGGCCCCTGACGCCGATCAGGGGAAGGGCAACCCCCGCAGCCCCGCTCCGAACGGGGCTTCCAGCGCGAACGACGTCTTGCCGGGCCGCCGGATCCTGATGGCCGGCGGCCCCGCGGATCGCTCATCGCGAGCGGTGTATGCGCAGGGCGCGCTCACCCGCTCGGCGGCGGGCGCCTCCACGCCCCGGGCGGTCAGCCGGAGTGCGCCGGCGGCCGTGACGGTGCCAGCCGGGACGGGCAGCAGGCTGCGTCCGTCGAACCGCCGGTCGCTGGTGCCTGGCGGCCCGATGATGCGCACGGCGGTTGTTCCATCGGCCAGCGGCAGCAATTGCGCCTGCACGACATCCCCGGGGATCTCCACCGGCGGCCCCGACACCATGCTGGGAAGGTCCAGCCGGCGCAGGGTGAGCGCCCGCAGACGGTCGGGAACGCCCGGCTCGCGCACCAGGCGCCCCGCCCGCACGTAATCGACCTTGCGGCCGTCGCGCGAGCGGACAAAACCCAGCACCCCACCCTGCTCGGCGGTCACCTGGCGGTAAGCGCCCGAGCGCGGCAGCCAGGCCAGGACCTCCTGTTCCAGCCCCAGGTGCAGCACGCCGGCCGCCGGCAGCCGCACGGGCGGACCCCGCCGGGCGACGAACAGCAGGGCCTCCTCCCCCAGCTCCTGGCCCCAGCGCCGGCCCGCCTCCGCCAGCGCCGCCTGCAGGCTCTTCAGCTCTGGGCGGGCGGCCAGCGGCGCCAGGTCGGCGGCCTGCCGGATCTCCTCGGCCCAGGGTACGTAGGCGCGCCCGGCCAGCTCGACCGCGACCGCCACCGCGTCGCTGAAGCGCCCCTCCTGCGCGTGGGCGCAGGCCAGGTTCAGCAGCGGGCCCAGGAAGGCGGGATCCGCTTGCCGGGCGGCCTGGTAGCGGTTCCGGGCGGCCGCCCACTGTCGCTGACGGTACAGATCGCGGCCTTCCCGGTTCAGCTGGAAGGCGGCGGGTGCCGGGCGCCGGAACGGGTGGTCGCCGGCCTGCTCCGAGCAAGGACAATCGCAGGCGCGTGAAGGGGCGCCTTCCGCGGCTGCGGAGGCCAGGAAGATGGCCACCAGCGCCCCCGGCCCGGGCGTCATCGACGTTCGTCCTGCAGCCAGACCCGGCGCAGGTCCAGTCGTCCCCCCTCGCTGCACAGCCCCTGCACCCGCTGGTGCACCAGCAGCACCTGGTCGTGGCGGTAAAGAAAGATGGCCGGGACCTCCTCGGCCACCGCGGTGGCCAGCTCCCGGGCCACCAGGTCCCTCCCCTCACCCGGCTCGGCCTGTCGCCAGCGCTGCAGCAGCGAATCGACGCGCGCCGAGCGAAAGCCGCCCTGGTTGAAGCGCCCGTTTCCGCCCAGCAGCGGGCTGGGATCTTCGCCCGCCCGGCCCCGCCAGGCCAGCGCCGCGAGATCGAAGTCGCCGCTGCGCACCCGTTGCCACAGCACCGCCGGCTCCACCGCGGACAGCTCCAGGCGGATGCCAGCGCGGAACAGGCTGGCCGAATAGCGGCGCAGCTCGACCTCGGCCGGGCCACCGGCGGCGGCGTGCAGGAGGCCGATCTGCAAGACCTCGCCCTGCCGCTCGCGCACGCCGTCGCCGTTTCCGTCCTGCCAGCCGGCCTCGCCCAGCAGACGGGCGGCCGTTTTCGGATCGAAGCTGGCCGCAGGGCCGATCGCGAGCGGGTCGGCGATCGGTTGGGCCAGCCCCTGGTGCAGCTCCTCCGCCCCGGCGGCGCGGTTCCACAGCAGGTCCAGCGCCCGCCGGACGGGCAGCTCGGACAGGGGTGAGTGCCGGTGGTTGATGGCCAGGAACGACAGCCGCTGCTCGCTCAGCCGGCGCAGCGACACGGTCGGCGCCAGGGCCGCCCGGCGGACCTGCTCGGGGTAGTGGCGCGTGGCCACCTCCGCAACGTCGATCTCGCCCGAGCGGGCGCGGTGCAGGCCGCGGCGGGCGTCGGGCTCGATCTCGAACAGCAGCTCGTCGACGGCCGCGCGCCCGCGCCAGCTCGAAGGGCTGGGCACCAGGCGAATGCGGCGCCCGTGCTCCCAGGATGCCAGGCGGAAGGGGCCGGTGCCGATGGGATGCTCACGCAGATTTTTCCGCCGCCCTCCGCGCCCGGCCGCCGCCGGGACGATCGGCATCTCGCACAGGGCGTCCAGGATGCCCGAGGATGGGCTGGCCAGCCGCAAGCGCACGGTTCCCGCGGTCGATCCCTCGATGGCTTTGACCTCCGCCAGCGCTGCCGCCGCCAGGGACTGCCGGTCGCGCGACACCGCCCGCAGGCTGGCCTCCACGTCGGCGGCGGTCAGCGGCTGCCCATCCTCCCAGCGCACCTCGGGTCGCAGCTGCACCTGCAGGTGGGTCCGATCGTCGTTCCACTCCCACCGCTCGGCCAGCGCGGGACGGTACCGGCCGCCGCGGCACTCGATCAGCGGCTCGTAGATCAGGTCGCTGACCACCTGCAGGGTGGCGCGCGACGGGTCCTCGAGCGGATCGAGGTGGGGCGGCTCCTCGGCCAGCAGCAGCTTCAGGGAACCGCCCGCGGCCGAAGGTGCGACGGAGTTCTCCGGCCCACATGTCGGTACCACCTCCGGCGCTCCGTCCAGGCCACCGGCCGCGCGCGGTGCGCCCGCGTCGGTCTTCGTCCGCGGGGTGCCGGGCGCCCGGTTCTTCCCGCGACAACCGGCGCTGACCAGCAGAGCAATCAGCGCGAGAACGGCGACGCGCGGTCGCTGCGCTTGCGGGGTGAAAACCCGTGTGTTAATCAGGACTAGCACAGCAGCCGCGCGCGCTCGTCGACGAGGGGTACCGCCAGCAGCTGGGCCATTGGCAAGGAGAGAACACTCATGTCTCGAGCTCGCTTCGGCGTCCCGGTCCTCCTGGCGGCGTCGGCCGTCGGCAGCTTCCTCGGCTTCGCGAGCCCCGCGTTCGCGCAGGGGCAGGCGCTTCCCGAGATCAAGGTGAACCTGCCGGCGCCGCCGAACTTCGACATCGCACCGGCGCCGGTGCAACACCCGACCGGGGAATACTCCGTGTACGGCCTGCGCAAGAACATGAGCAAGCAGCTCGACAAGGATGTTCGGGTGAAAGGGTACCTCCTTTACCTTTACGAGTGCCCCCCGGAAATCCGCAAATGCAACGAGGAGCAGGACGCGAAGGCCAAGAAGGAGCGGCGCAAGGCCGCCGCCCACGCCGCCGCCGCTCCTCCCGCCGCGGCCGCGCCCGCCGGTGGCTGCCGTCCCTGCGAGCAGCCGCACTTTTTCCTGAGCGACACGCCCAACGGCAAGATGGAGCGAGCGCTGCTGGTGGCCGACTACCCGATCAAGGACTGGAACACCGGCAAGCCCAAGCCGCTGGCGGTGAAGGCGGGTCAGCAGTACGTCGTCACCGGCACCTTCACCATCAACTCAATCACCGGCTTCGCCGCCTCCAACGGGCTGCTGGTGCACAAGCGGACCGAGGAGGCCGGGGGCAAGATCGTCGCCGAGGGCAACGCCGTCCTGCCGCCCGAGGCGCAGACCATCCAGCTGGAAGGCAAGCCGCCCGAGCCGCTGTCGGTGGGCAAGAAGAAGTAGCCCCAACACCGGCTCAGAGCCCCAGCGGGAACCGCAGCGACAGCGGCGGCAGCATGGGCGGCGGCTTCGGCTTCTCCATCCAGCAGCCGTCCGCCGGGCACGAGGGGCCGCGGGTCAGCGCGAACACGGTGCCGGCGATCCCGGCCGTGACCACGCCGGCCATCACACCCCAGACCCAGGGATTGCGCAGCCAGTTCGAGGAGGCGGGCGCGGGCTCGGGCACTGGTGCGGACACCAGATCGGGCGCCGCCGAGGAGACCGGCTGCGGCAGGGGGGGCGGCGCCGGCTGCGGCGGCCGGCTGGGCTGTAGTGGGAGCTCCTGCACCGTGAGCGCGTCGTCGATGGTCCTGATCAGGTCCTCGACCATCGGCCGCTGGGGCGTGGTGGGGTCGGTGCGGAGCAGCTTCTCGTAAGCCGCCTTGGCCCGGCGCAGGTCCTGGGCCCGCCGGTAGCTGTGGCCGATGTTCAGGAGGAACAGCGGCCGGGCATCGGCCTCGTAGCCGGCCTCGAACTCGCGGGCCGCCTCCAGGAAACGGCCCTGCTCGTACAGCTTCGAGCCCCGCTCGAAGTGCTGCCGGGCGGCGGCCTCGCTGTCGCGCGAGGGCAGGGTCTGCGCCGGGGCCGGGACCGCGGCGGCGCTGAGCCAGGCCGCGACCAGCAAGGCGGCCCGCACCGGCTTCACTCAAGGCCTCGATCGCGGAGCGAGCCGTCGTCCTCGCCGCGCAGGTGCCCCACCTCGTGCAGCAGGGTCCTCTCGATCGCGCGGTCCAGCTCTTCCGCGCCGTGTACGCTCCGCAAGATGTTGCGGCGGTAAAGGACGATCGCCCGCGCCGGCACCAGCGAGGCCGGGCTGGTCGCCCGCGCCTCCCCCTCGGTCGGCAGCGACGCGCCCGAGGTCACGCGGGCCTGGCGGCCGCGAGTCCCGCGCACCGCCACCGCGGCGGCGTCGCCCACCGCCTGCTCGCGCCCCAGGGGCAAGCCGCGGAACAGGCCCAGGATGGTCGGCGACAGCGGCGGCCGCTCGGCGGTCAGATCTTCCACCGCCGGGATCTCGGCGGTCTCGACCGGAATCCCGTCCAGATCGTGCTGCACGTCGCCCGGCAGACGGCCCGTGGTGGCGCGGACCCGGCGCTCGAACTCGGCCGCCGAGATCTCGGGCACCGGGGGAAACGACTTGGGATCGCGTCCGGACGCCTCCCGGAACATGCGGTCGGCGTCGACGTCTTGACCTTCGCGCTCGCGGATCAGCGCCAGGTGATAGAGCGCGTGCGCGTGCCCGGGATCTTTGGCCAGCACGTCCTCGAAGGCGCGGCGGGCGTAACCGAACTTGCACAGCTCGAACCAGGCCACGCCTTGCTCGTAGCGGGCCGACAGGTCGGCCGGGTTCAGCTTGCGGGCGTGGTTGAGCGGGGTGAGCGCCTGGCCGGCGCGTCCGAGGTCGACCAGCGCCTGCCCCTCGAGCAGCGCCAGGCGGGCGGCCCTCAGCCGGTTGCGCGCGGCGGCCGTGCGGCGCCCGCGCTGCGCGTACTCCAGGCCGATGCCGGTTCGCTCGGCGCTGGGAGCCAGGCGGTTGACGTACAGCTCGGCGGCCAGTTCCAGGCACTCGCCGTCGTCGGGCGCGATGGCCAGCGCCAGCGCCAGCGCGTCGCGGGCCTCCTCGAAGCGGCCCAGCCGCATCAGCGCCAGCGCACGGTTGTGATGCGCCTCCACCGAACGGGGCGCCTGGCGGGCAGCCTCCTCGGCGCAGGCGAGCACACCGGCGAAGTCGTCTTCATCCTGGTAGGCGCCGGCGCGGTCGAGCAGGTCGTCGACCTGCAGGTCCACCCAGGGCGGAAGCTCGGGAAAACAGCGGCGCAGCGGCCGGACGTCCGGGGTGGCGCCCCCTTCCCGCTTCGGCGCGCGCACGCCCGCGCGCTGGTCGGCCACGGGCGCGCCCGCCGCGCTGGCCGGCGGCTCGCGATGACAGCCCCCCGAACCGCAGAGCGCCGCAGCGAACAGGAGAGGGACCGCGGTCGCGAACAGTCTGGGTCCCGCGGACATTTCTGACCTGCATATTATCGCGGTTTTCGCTGCTCTCCCAGACCGTCTGGGCGCCGACGCGTGCTTCGCCTCAGTGCGCCTCTCCCCACGTGCGCCCGGACCCCACATCCACGACCAGCGGCACGCGCAGTGTATAGACGTCTTGCATCTCGCGGCGCACCCAGTCGGAGAAACCGGACACCTGCCCTTCGGGCACCTCGAACACCAGCTCGTCGTGGACCGTCAGCAGGAGGCGCGCCTCTGGCCAGCTGGTCCGTAACCCCGCGTCGACGCGGATCATGGCCAGCTTCAGGATGTCGGCCGCCGATCCCTGGATGGGGGTGTTGCGCGCCACCCGCTCGGCGTGAGCGCGCTCCTGGGGCCGTCGCGAGAGGATCTCGGGGATGGGCCGCCGCCGGTTCAGCAGAGTGGTGGCGCCGCCGTCGGCGCGCGCGTCGACAATCGATCGCTCCATGTAGGCGCGCACGCCGGCGTAACGTTCGAAATAGCTGGCAATGTAGGCCTTGGCGGTGGCGCGCGGAATCCGCAAGGTCTGGGCCAGCCCGAAATCAGACTGCCCGAACACCAGCCCGAAGTTGATCGCCTTGGCCACCCGCCGCTGGTCGGCGCTGACCTCTGCGGGCGGGACGTTGAACACCTCGGCAGCGGTGCGCTGGTGGATGTCGGCCCCGGCGCGGAAAGCCTCCAGGAAGGCCGGATCCTGGGAAAAATGGGCCAGGATCCGCAGCTCGATCTGAGAGTAATCGGCCGAGACGATCTGGAAGCCGGGATCGGCGACGAAGGCCGCGCGGATCCGGCGGCCGACGTCGGTGCGGATGGGAATGTTCTGCAGGTTCGGCTCGCTGGAAGACAGGCGCCCGGTGGCCGCCACCGCCTGGTTGAAGGTCGTGTGCAGGCGGCCCGTACGCGGATGGACCAGCGCCGGCAACGCTTCGATGTAGGTGCTCTTGAGCTTGGTCAGGCCCCGGTACTCGACGATCTTGGCCGGGACCTCGTGCAGGGCGGCCAGTTCCTCCAGCACATCGGCATCCGTCGAGGGCCCGGTCTTGGTCCGCCGGACCACCGGCAGCCCCAGCTTGCCGAACAGCACCTCGCCCAGCTGCTTGGGCGAGCCGATGTTGAAGGTGGTCCCGGCCAGCCGGTGGATCTCGGCCTCCAGCGCGCGGATGGCGACGTCCAGCTCCTCGCCCAGCCGCTTCAGCTCGCCGCTGTCGATGCGAACGCCCTGCGCTTCCACCCGGGCCAGCACGCGGGCCAGCGGCAGCTCCAGCTCGCGATACAGCGGCTCGAGGCCGGTTTTCTGGATCACCTGGCGCTGGGCCTCGGCCACCACCAGGGTGGCGTCGGCTTCCAGGGCCAGCTTCTCGCCCGCCACGTCCGCGCTCACCTCGCCCGGCGCCCGGGCGGCGCGCCCGGTGCCCAGCCAGGCCGGACGCCCGGACAGACCGCGCACCCCCACCGCCCCGGCCACCATCTCCAGGTCGTGGCGGGTGCGAGAGGCGTCCAGCAGGTACCCGGCCAGCAGGGTGTCGGCGTCGACGCCCTCGAGCGCGTGTCCGCGGAAGGCCAGCATCACCTCCAGGAACTTGCTGTCGTGCACGCTCTTGCGGATGGACGGATCGGCCAGCAGCGGCGCCAGCCGGGCCAGGGTCTCGGCGCCGCGGGCCAGGCTGGGCTCGCCCAGCAGCCGGTGTCCCAGCGGCACGTAAAAGCGCGGCCCCTCGGGCACCACCACCGCCAGCCCCACGAAGTCGGCCCGGGTGGCCTCACCCCCCTCGGAGAAGACCGACAGCCCGCAGCGCCCCGCCGCCGACACGACCGCCAGCAAGGTCTGCAGCCCGACGTCGTCGCGGACCAGCTCGACCGGCGGAGCCACCCGCAGCTCGATGATGTCGACCTCCACCTGGGTGATCATCGAGACCGGCGCGACCGCGGCGGCCGCATCGGCGGGAAGCTCTTCCAGCTTCTCCTGGGTGATGATCCGGAACATCTCGAACTCGCGCAGCAGCGCCACCATCTCGGGCCGCTCGGGCGGGCGCCGGCGCAGCTCCTCGAGGTCGGCGGGAACGGGCACGTCCCGGCGCAGGGTCACCAGCTGGTGCGAGACGCGCACCGCCTCGCGGGCGGCCATCAGCGCCTCACCTTTCTTTCCCTTCACCTCGGCAGCGTGGGCCAGCACCTCCTCGACCGATCCGTAGCGGTTGACCAGCTCGGCGGCGCCCTTGGGCCCGATGCCCGGAACGCCCGGGATGTTGTCGATGCTGTCGCCCTGGATCGCCAGCACGTCCGGCACCAGCGCCGGCGGCACGCCGAATTTCTCCTTCACCTCCGCCGGCCCCATGAACCGGTTGCGCATCGTATCCAGCAGGCAGATCCGGTCGTCCACCACCTGCATGAGATCCTTGTCCGAAGAGCAGATCACGACCTTCATCCCCTGCTCGGCCGCGCGGCAGGCCAGGGTCGCGATCACGTCGTCCGCCTCGACTCCCTCGACCTGGATGCTGGGGATGCGGAAGGTGGAGATCACCCGGTGGACCAGCTCGACCTGAGAGGCCAGGTCCGCCGGCATGGGCGGCCGGTGGGCCTTGTAGGCGTCGTACAGATCCGAGCGAAAGGTCCGGCCGGGCGCATCGAACACAGCGCACAGATGGCTGGGACGGTTCTCACGCTCGACCCGCAGGAGCATCTGGCACAGGCCATAGACCGCGCCGGTTGGCAGCCCCCGCGACGTGGTCAGCGGTGGCAGCGCGTGGTACGCGCGGAACACGAAGTTGAGCGCGTCGACGATGTAGAGACTTTCCTCCATGAGCCCACCAGATGGGATCCTGGTTACTACCACGCCGCCGCCCGGACGCCTCGGCCCCACCTTCCAGCCCCCCCGGGCCAGATTTGGCGCTACCCTCATGGGCGGTGAAACAGGGGCCCGGCCTTCGGCGATACCGGCGCGCCGCCGCCGCCCTCGGGGTGCTGGTGGGTCTGCTGGTCCTGAGCCTGGCCATGGCCACCGCCCTGGTGCGCGGCGAGGCGCTGGCCCGTCTGGTCCGGTCCACCCTGCCCGCCTTCGCCGGCAAGCTGGAGGTGCGGGCGGTCTACTGGTACCCGCGGCTGTGGCTCGACCTGCTGTCTGACCGGCCGACGCCCATCGTGGTCGAAGGCCTGCGCATCACCGACCCGGAAGGGGTGGAGGTGCTGCGCGCGCCCCGGCTCGAGCTGAAGGTGCGCCCGCGTTCGGTGATCGGCGGCCGCGTGTTCTTGCACGACGTCAAGCTGGGGCCGGGCTCTCACTGGCGGTTCGCGCGCATGGCCCGGCAGGACGGAATCGGCTTTCTGGCCTGGTTCAAGATCGCCGGTGACCGGCCTGCGCAGCCCCCACCGACGGACGCGCCCGCCCAGCCGAGCGAATTCGTCTTCCAGATCGTCAACGCCGACCTCGATGGGCTGGACGCGGAGTTCGACTTTCCCGGCGCCTGGGGGCTGCTGCTGCGAGACATCCACGCGCCCGCCTCGCTGCTGCTGCAGGGTCCGTTCGTGGGCTGGGACGTGCAGAAGCTGGTGGCCCGCAAGGGCGGCTACCTGCGCATCCTCGACGATGTGCTGCCTTTCGACCAGGTCGAGGTCGCCCGGGTGGCCACCACCCGCGACTGGCCGGACAACATCTTTCTCGACGTGGCGGCGGCCCGCACCGGGCGGTCGACCCTGCGCGCGCGCGGGATGTTCACCGGCATCTACGGCTACGGGCTCAAGCCCGGCCAGGTCGCCCCGCCCAGCGGCATCCAGATGCACGCCGAGTTCAGCGACGCCGCGTCGGCGCTGGCGGCGGTGGCCGCCCACCGGAACATCGCCGGTCTCGGGGTCGGCGGCGACGGCGCCTCCGTCTCGGTGGACCTGCGCGACGCCTTCGAACGGCTGAAGATCGACGGTCGCATCCAGGGCCTGGACGTCAGCTTCGCCGGCTACGCGGCCAACCGGCTGAGGCTCGAGTTCGCCCTGGATCTGGGCACTCCCATGCACCTGTCGTGCAAGCAGCTGGCCTTCGACTCACCCGATGGCGGATCGCTGCAGCTGACAGCCGATCTGCTGGGCCAGAAAGCCCGGGCGGCGCTGCGCTTCTCGCAGTTCGGGGTCGACAGCTACCTGCCCCTGCGCCTGCGGAAGACCGCCGGCGGCACCTTGCAGGGCGGCTTGCGCCTGGACGCCGATCTGGCGGCGCGATCGGTGCAGCTGGATGGGCTGGACCTGCGGTTGCAACGGCGCGGGGGCGGTCGCGCGCCCCGGCTGGTGCGGGTGGTCGGTCGCGGAAGCGCCAGCCCGCAGGCCGCGCGCACCGAGGGGATCACCATCCAGGTGCCGGGCGGCTCGATCACCGCGCGCGGCCGGTTCGGGATGGCCCGACAGGTGCTGGGCCTGGCCCTGCAGGCCACGGCCACGGACCTGCCGCAGCTGCTGGCGCTGGCCGGGCTGCCGCCGCTGGCCCGCTCGGCCAAGCTGAACCTGGACCTGCAGGGAAGCGTCGACCGCCCGGCCGCGCAGGGGTCGCTCGAGGTCCACCAGATCGCCGCGGCTGGCCTGCCTCCCATCCAGGCGTTGCTGGCCACCTTCCGGCTGGAAGAGGGAACCGCTCACCTCGACTCGCTGGCCGCGGAGGCGTTCGGCGGGCGCATCGAGGCGTCGGGCACGGCCCGGCTGTTCGAGGGTTCGGTCTCGCGCTGGCTCAAGCAGCCGCAGCTGGCGCTGCAGGTGGTCGGCCGGCAGCTGGAGGTCGGCCGCCTGGTGCCGGGCGACATCCTGCGCGGGCGGGTCGACTTCACCGCCCGGGCCGAGGGCACGCCCCGCGCGCTGCGGGCCAGCCTGAGCCTGCCGCCCGGCGCGCAGCTGGAGCTGATGGGCGATCCCTGGCGGCTCGCCGGGGTGGAGATCGAGAGCGACCTGCGCACGGTCAACGTGCGCTCGCTGCGGCTCGAACGGCTGGCCGGCGGACGGATCGAGCTGGCCGGCCAGATGGCGCTGGCCGGGGACATGCGCTGGGACGTCACGATCAGCGAGCTGCCCATCGCCGGTCTGCCCGGGGTGAAGGACGCGGGGGTGCCAGTGGCCGGGCGGGTGTCCGGCCGCTTCCAGCTGTCGGGGCGGGCCGAACGCCCGGTGCTCAGCGGGGACCTGCAGCTGCGCGGCGTGACCGTGCGCGGGACCGCCCTGGGCGACGGCGACCTGCGCTTCTCGCCGACCGACGCGGGCGAGGTGGCGATGGAGGGCCAGCTGTTCGGGCGCATCGTCCTGGCCGGCACCGCCTCCTACGGACCGCGCGGGCCGCGCGTCAACGCGGTGGCCGATTTCCGCGACCTGGTGCTGGAAGAGCTGGTGCCGGAGATGCTGGCGGTGGCGGAGGCGCGGGGACGGGTGACCGGGCGGGTCGGCTTCACGCTCGAGCGCGGCCGCCCCAGCCTGGACGTGCGCCTGACCGCGCTGGAGCTGTCGGCCGCCCGCGAGGCCTCGGCTCTGGGCACCGGTGGGGCGCGGCGGCTGTCGCTGAGGAACGCCACCGACATCCACCTGGAGATGGCCGGGCCAGACCTGGTCCTCCACCCCGCCCGCCTGGTCACCGACGGGCTGGAGTGCCGGCTGGCCGGTGAGGTGCACGGCGAGCGGCTGAGCGCGCAGGTGTCCGGATCGATCAACCTGGAGCTGCTGCAGCCCTTCCTGACCGATCGGGTCGAGCACCTGGGCGGCGGCGTGGACGTGTCGCTGCGGCTGTCGGGGACCACCGCGCACCCGCAGGCCGAGGGCAACATCGACATCGCCCGTCCCATCGCCATCAAGCTGCCCACCGTGGATCCGATCTTCACAGTCCCGGCGGGGCGGATCGAGCTGGATCCGCAGGCCATCCGGGTCAACCGCCTGGCGCTGGAGGTGGCCGAGGCACGCCTGGAGATCGAGGGCCGCGCCGGGCTGGACACGCGCCAGAACCTCTCGACCCTGGATCTGACCCTGGGCGGCGAGATCAGCGGCGTGCTGCTGGAGGCGCTGTCCGGGGGCGCGCTGGCCGAGGGCTCGGGCCGGGCGCGGGTGGCGGCCCAGGTCCAGGGCACCGCGGCCGCGCCCCGGCTGACCGGTCAGGTGGACCTCAAGAGCCTGGGCTTCCGGCTGCGCGAGCTGGGGCGGGACGTGGTGTTCGAGAACGGTCTGGTGCAACTGAGCAACGACGCGCTGGTCGTGCGCGGCCTGACCGCGCGGATCGACGGGCAGGGCCTGCTGACCGTCGGCGAGGATGCCGACGGCCCGGCCCGGGTGGTGCTCAAGCGGCTGCTGCCCCGGCCGGAGATCGGTTCCATCCACGTCCCCCTGAACGGACGGCGGCTGTCGCTGCGGGCCTCCAGCAGCGTCGAGCTTGACGACGTCGGCTTCGACGTCGACCTGTCGGGCGACTTGCAGCGTGGCCTGGAGCTGCAGGGCGAGCTGGTGGTGGCCTCGGGCCGCTACAGCCAGGACTTCACCATCCGCGAGGTGGTGGTCGTCCCGAACATCAACGAATCCGCGGTGCGCCCGTTCTACGACGGCGTGCCGCTGCTGGAGAACCTGGCCCTGGACCTGCGCGTGCGTACGGTGGGCGACAGCTTTCAGGTGCAGAACAACCTGGCCCCCGAGCTGTACATGGTGTTCGACCTTCACGTGGGCGGCACCCTGGGTCACCCCCGCATCGCCGGCGACGTGCGTCCGACCGACGGGCGCTTTCACGTGTTCGGCGTGCGCGGCAACTTCACCCTGGTCCCCAACGTCAACCACATCACCTTCGTGGACACCAAGTCCATCGCCGCCGGCGAGACCCCGGAGCTGAACCTGGAGGCCGAGGCCCAGGTGGTCGATTCGACCAGCCGCGAGCACGTGGTCAAGATGCGGATCAACGGACCCATCTCCCAGTCGCAGATCGACCTGTCCACGAACACCGGCCTGAGCAAGGGCCAGGTCATGTTGCTGCTGCTGGCCGGGCGCACCAGCGAGCAGCAAACCGTCTTCGGCGGCCCCAGCAGTCCCACCCTGGGGGCCAATGTGCGCACCGGGACCGACGTCATCGGCCAGCTTTCGCGCGACAGCGTGGCCGATTTCCTCGAGCCCTACATCGACGACACCCTGAAGCTGATCACCGGCGGCAGCGTGAACCTGCGCCCCACCTTCGGGCCGGACGGCTTCGAGCTGCGGCTCGAGCGCATCGGCCGGCAGCTGGACTTCCAGCTGAGTCTCCGGCGCGGGCTGGAAGGCCAGAAGCAGTATCGCGCCGAGGCCAGCCTGTGGATCTGGGACTATCTCATTGCCCGCGGCTTCGTCGAACAGGTTACCTTGCCGACGCAGCTGGGGATCGTCGAGGACACGCCGCTGTCCGCGCGACTGGAGCTGACCCTGGATTTTCCCATTCGCTTCTTCCTCCGGTAGCCTGCTCCGGCCGCCGATCCGAGCCTCGTACCCGTGTTTGCCCTGTCCTCCCTGCTGCTAGCCGCGCTGGTCCTCGTCGGCGGCGAGACGGAGCTCCGCCAGCCCCCGGAGCCGGCGCCCCCTCCGGCCGAGGCCCCCCCACCGGCCCCGACGCCGGTCCGGGTGGTGGGGTTCAACGTGTCGGGCAGCGTGGACCCGCCCGGGCGCCTGGAGAGCTTGATCGATCTGCTGGTGCCCGCCGGCTCGGCCCTGATCCCGGCCGGACCGCCCGACGAGACCGAGCCCACCGGCACGGTGGCACACCTGGAGGCGGCACTGCGGCGGCTGGGGTACGAGCCGACCATCCGCCAGCTGCCCGCCGGGCAAGGCGCGGTCCGGCTGGAGATCCAGGTGCGGGCCGCCGACCGCATCCGGCAGATCTACATCAAGGGCAACTGGCCGCTTCGGCAGCAGGAGGTGCTCCGTTACCTGACCCTCCGCCAGGGGCAGGCGCTGCCCGCCCCCGGCCCCGCCCGCGAGGCCCGGCTGGATCAGGAACGGACCAGCGTGCTCACCTTCCTGCGCGGCCAGGGCTACTTCGACGCCCTGGTGGCGGTGAAGGTGGTCGACCACGGGGCCCCGCCCGCCCCGGTCGATCTGGTGGTGGAGATCAGGCGGGGCGTCGGCTACCCCATCGGTCCCATCCGGGTCGAGGGGAACAAGGCCATCAAGGCCGAGGAGATCGCCGACACCTTCCGGCACCTGGACCCGGTCTACCTGTGGACCCGCCCCCTGCCCTTCAAGCTCAACTTGATGCGCGAGGACCGCACCAAGCTGACCGAGCGCTACCGCGAGCTCGGCTACGCCGGCGCGCGGATCACGATGGACCACGACCCCACCCTCACGGTGTCGCAGCAGCGTCAGGTGCGCCTGCGCCTGGACGTGCTGGAGCTCAAGCGGGTGGAGGTCCGTTTCGAGGGCAACCGTCACCTGGACAACGACGACCTGCGTGGGGTCATCACCATCTTCCAGCGGGGGTACTACTCGCTCGGAGAGGTGAAGGCCAGTCAGGACGCCATCGCCCAGCTCTACCGCAGCAAGGGGCACCTGTTCGTCAAGGTCAACTCTCGCACCGATGGATCGGCGCCGGAGGTTCATCGCATCACCTTCGTGATCAACGAAGGTCCCAGCCTGAAGGTGCGGCAGGTCGCCTTCGAAGGCCAGCGTAGCTTCTCGTCCGGACGGCTGGGCGAGGTCGTGACCGCCCGGCCCTTCCCCCCGCTGGGCGCGATCGGCATCGGCGAGGGCGGGTACGCCAGCTTTCGCCAGCTGGAGCTCGACGTCGAGCGGCTGCAGGCCTTCTATGTCTCCGCCGGCTACCCCGATGTGCACGTGCGCTGCGAGGTGGCGCCCGCGCCGGGGCGCTGGCAGGCGCTGGGCGTGGAAGTGGGCGAAGATCGCGCCTGGGCCACCTCCGAATCGCTGTACGTCCGCTTCCTCATCGACGAGGGCCAGCGCGTGGACATCACCGAAGTGGTGTTCGAGGCCGCCGAGGGCGAGCGCCTGCCCTACCAGCCCTCTTTCCTGCTCGAGTCCATCGACGCCAAGGCCGGCCAGCCGTTCCGTCCGGGCGTCATCCGCAACGACAGCGAGCGGCTGCAGCGCCTGCTGGGCGACGCCGGTTACCCGCGCGCCAGCGCCGCACCGGATTACCAGCGCGAGGCAAACCGGGTGCGGCTGATCTGGAAGCTCAAGCTGGGACCGGCGCTGCGGGTGGGGCCGATCTTCGTGCGCGGCAACTTCCTCACCACCGAGAGCACCATCCGCCGCTGGACCTTGCTCAAGCCGGGCGATCCCCTCACCACCACCGGCCTCGAGCGCAGCCAGCGCAACCTGGCGCTGATGCAGATCTTCGAGAATGCCACCCCCATCAGCTTTCCGCCCGAGGCGGAGGCCCAGAACGTCTTGCCCATGCTGGTGGAGGTGGAGGAGCGTCACGACCACTGGGGGATGGTCCACGTGGGCGCGGGCCTCTCGACCGAGCAGAAGCGCCCGGGCGAGCTGGTCGGCTACTACGGGACCCTGGGTTACGAGCACCGGAATCTGTTCGGCCAGAGCTGGCTGCTGCTCACCCGCGGCGAGCTGGGCACCTCGCTGACCCGGGTGAGCGCCCAGTTCACCGATCCCCGTTTTCTGGGCACGCCCTTTCGCCTGAACGTGACCGGCACCTACCTGCGCCAGGCCACCGTGAGGCTCGGCGACGTCCGTTCCGGCGGCGGCACCTTCGGTTTTGCCCGGGAGCTGTTCCCGGGCGTCGACGCCGCCATCAACTACGGCCTGCGCAACACCATCCGCACGGAGTACCTGGTGCGGGTCGCCGGGCCGCTGGGCGAGCAGCCCACCGTGGACATCGGCACGGTGGTGGGCAGCCTGTCGCTGGCGCTGGACTGGCAGCGGCTGGACAACCCGCTGGTGCCCAGCCGGGGCTTCCGGCTGCAGGCCGGCATCGAGCTGGCCGAGCCGATCCTGTCCGCGAACTACGGGGAGGACAGCTTCATCAAGCTGGGCGTCCGATCCCTCAATGTGGTGCCGCTGACCCGGCGGCTGGGCGTGCGCCACACCTTCCGCTACGACCACGGCTTTCCCCTGGCCGGGGCCTCCTTGCTCCCCCAGGTCGAACGCTACTCGGCGGGTGGCGACACCACCCTGCGCGGGTTCGATCTGGACTATGCCCGGGTCGAGGAGGTGCGGGCCGAGCTGGCCACCAACACACTCACCCCGCAGTACCGCCCGGTGGGTGGCAACCTCCGCATCCTGCAGAACATCGATCTGCAGCTGCAGATCGCCGGTCCCTGGTACGGAGGCGTGTTCTTCGACACGGGAGTGGTGGCCGACTCGCTGGACGACCTGGGCGCCCAGGATTTCCGCCACGGCTTCGGCGTGTCACCTTTCGTGTTCCGGCTGCCGGTGGGTGACATCAGCATCTCCTGGGCCTGGCCGATCGACCCGCAACCGGCCGACTCGCGCATCGGCCGCCTGCACTTCAACATCGGCCTGATGTTCTAGGCCGGCGCCGGCCGGCGCGCGCTCACAGCGGGCCGACCACCAGGGCGATCTTGCTGTAGCGTTTCTCGAAGATCATCTTGGCGTCGACCGCTTCCTTGAATACCTGGAAGCTGCCCAGGCGCACCCGGTACCAGGTGCCCTTGCCCGGGATCTCCGACACCACCACGATCGGCTTTTCCCCGGTGAGGCTGCTGGCGAAGGCCTCCGCCTCGGCCCGATCGGGGAAAGATCCCACCTGCAGCATGAAACGCGGCCTGGAGCGGGCCGCCTCCTTGAGGGTGGCCGCTGCCACCGGCTCGGACCGGGGAGCGGCAGCGGGCATCGGGGCGGCCGGGACAGCCACCGGGGCCACCTTGCGCGCGGCGGGAGGGGGCGCAGAGGGTGCCGGCGCCGGAGGCGCGGGCCGCTCGGCCCTGGGCGCGGGAACACGCGCCGCAGGTGGGGGCGCCACCGCCACCGGCTCCTCCCGGCGGGGGGCCACCGCGGCGGGCGCCGCGCTGGTGGAGGCCACCCGATCCAGCAGGGCCAGCGGATCCTCGATCTCGGGCGCCAGGGCGCGACCGCGGGACTCGAGGCGCTTGCCGACGATCACGCCCAGGATGAACAGCAGGCAGGCCACCAGAGCGCTGCCGAAGAACAGGAACGCAACCTGCCGGTTGTCGAGGCGGACCTCGATCTTGTCCTTCCAGCGGTCCACGTCACGCAGGCCCTGCTGTTCCATGCTGGCTTCGGAAGTGTAACGCATAGGCGCGGGCAGGCCGGTCCTGCACGCCAGGCCAGTTTCAGGTCCTGCTGGGGACCTGTCAAATTACTGCACCGGGAACAGCGAATTGCTGTTGGCCGAGTCGATGAACCCACCGGGGAACAGCTGCGCCGGCCGGGGATTCACCCGCAAGATTTGCCCGCGGCTGAGCGAGGTGGTGGTGCGGCCCTGGTCGATGACGAAAAGGTAGGGCGGCGGCGTGCCCGTGCCCGAGTCCGTCAGGGTGGCGCCCGCGTCGATGGGGGAGCTCAAGATGCGGACGCCCAGCCCGAAGCGAACCGCATCGGAAGACGGCCCCACCCGCAGCGGGGAGAACCCGCCCTCGATGTGGACGGCGATGGTGGTTCCGTCTCCCACGTATTGCTCGAGGTTGGTGAACACGAAACGTACGTGTGGGTTCTCGAACAGAGCCTTGACGTGATCCTGGCCGTCGCCCGAATCGCCGGCAGGCGCCCGGAACAGGCAGGGGTTGCCCCACCCCCCGTCGATGGAGGTTGGGGACTGCTTGGTGACGTTGAGGGCCACGGACTGGGGATCGTCCGGGACGTCCTTGCAGTGCGGGGCGGAGAGGGGGATGCGCTGGCCGAACAGCGGGTTCTGGTTCGGGTCGGGGACGCAGTGACCGCCCCAGGGGTCGGTCGACGCCTCCTCCAGCTGCGAGCCCAGGAACGGCACCGCGTTGCTGCTGAGCAGGTAGCCCTGCCCGACCTGCACCCGGTACGGGATCTCGGTCGGCGTGCACTCGGGCCGGGGCGCTGGCGCCTCCACGCACAGCGGCCCCAGGGCCGTATCACCCAGATCCGCGCACACGTATCCCGCCCGGCACAACCGGTCGTTGGTCTGCCAGCTGCCGTCGGCAGCGCGCGTCCCGCACGCCTTCAGGCAGCGCGGGGTGCCCTCGCCGGCACGCTTGAGGCACTGGAAGCCCAGATCCCCCGGCAGAGCGCCGCGCTGGTGCGACTGATCCGGCTGGCAGACCAGGTCGTTCTGACAAGGGTACAGGCGCGGCTGCGGCACCTCGTCCAGCTTGGGCGCGAACGTCAGACGGCTGCGGAACACGTCACGCACCTCGTAACGTCGGCGGCTGGACAGCTCGGCCCGGCAGACGCGCAGCCGCTCCTCGTCGGCCACGAACGACCGGGGCAAGCAGACACCCTGGGCTCCCGGCGAGGCCCGAAGGCAGACCTCCAGACCGCGGTGGTCGCGGTCGCAGTCGGCGTCCTGATCACATCCGATCAGCGTCAGCACGTCGCCGGGCTGGACACCCCAGCGGCAGAAGTTTGCCCCGGGATCCAGCAGCGCGTTGCCGCCCGCCACCGGCTCGATCCGGGCGGTGGTCCGCAAGGTGTTGGGCAGATCGCCCTCCCAGATCAGCCCGAAGTCCTCCGGCGTCCCCTCGTAGATGCGCGGGAACGCCACCCAGGTGGGGGTGTTCCGGCTCTCGGTCATGAAGCTCTCCAGCCGCGGGCCATCCAGGCGCGAGGCGAAGGCCACCCGGGTCGGGAACGGGACCTTGTTCGGCGTGAACTGCCGGTCCGGCTCCAGCGAGTTGCTGGGAAAGCCGCCCGCCGAGCTGCCGGGTTGCCCCGGCGGCAGCCGCCGGAAGTTGTGCGGCGGGGTGGCAGGCTCGACGCTGGAGGCGTAACCCTCGACGGCCACGTGGTACAGCTGCCCGTTGGAGGACATCAGGAAACCGGTGGCGATGGCCTGGGTGGTGCCGGTGGACGACGGGACGTTCAGCTGGGCGAAAGCGATGTCCACGGGCGCCGGCGGGGCGACGTCCACGCCCACCGTCACGGGGATGCGCATGCCTGGGCCGTCGGCCATCAGGCGGCGGGGATGTTTCTCGGCCACCGGCACGCACGGGGCATCGATGGCCCCGAACAGCGCGGCCGGATCGACGTTGACGTCGCACTCGCGCTCGTGGCCGCCCGGAGTGCGGTTCAGGTCGATCACCCGCACCGACCCGTCGGTGGCGAAGGCGTACAGGAACTTACCCCGCATCCCCACGAACTTGCCCTGGTTCGGCTGGGTCGGACCGAACGGATTGACCGACAGCCGCAGGCGGGTCACCCCGCCGGGGTTCTCGGCCAGCTCGACCCGCCCGACCGCCGGGTCGGCTGCACCCGCGTAACCCAGGCCCTGCGGGCCCACGTCCAGGACGGTGACGAACGCCGAGCGCGCCGCGGCCACGTAGGCTCGGTCGCCCTCGGGCATCACCGCCAGCCCGCTCACGCCCACCGTACCCGGCGGCGGCCCGCCGGCATTCGGGCCCGGACAGCTGGCGGCGCAGCCGGGGTCCCGGCCCGCGTCCACGGCCGTACCGTCCGCCAGGATGTGTACCGAGCTCACGATGTTGCCGCTGGGCAGGTCGACCATGGCCACCAGGTCGCATGCCGGGAAGGTGACAAGCGCCCGCCAGGGCACCACCGCGGTGTCGCGCGGGATCCCGTCTGCCCGGCAGACGGGCGCGGGCCGCATCATGGCCTCCGCGCTGGTCCCCGCCGCCAGGCCGGTCGGCAAGAAGGCCACCTCGAATGGCGCCGCCCGCAGCACGCCCTGGTTGCCGGTCTGGAAGCGCACGTGGGTGACCAGGCGGCCCTCCCCCGTCGACGGCGTGTTGGCCTGGAACCGCCCGGCCATCAGCCGGGTGATGTCCACCAGCGACAGATCGCAGGAGCCGCGGTTGGCGGTGACCGCCTGGCAGCCGTCGTCGCTGACCGAGATGACCTCGGGCAACGAGCCCACCGGCAGCTGGTTGAAGCCGGGGTTGCGCGTGTCCAGGTCGATCAGCGGCGAGATGTGGTACTCGGCCACGTCGAAGTCGATCGCCGCCAGCTCGCCGCGGGCGGTGTTGGTGGCCAGCCCGAAGGTGCCCTGCGTCCGGCCGTTCAGGACGATGCGGGTGGGGTCCATGACGTCGGGGTCGTGACACTCGACCATCGGCCGGCCGCTGACCTGCGGGCCCTGGGCGGTATCGATCACCCGCAGGCAGGCAAACCCCATGTCCGAGGGCCGCTCCAGGTTGCGCACGGGCACCACGGCGAAGTCCTCGCCGCACGCACCCAATCCCAGGCCCAGGGCCAGCGCCGCCCCGGCGCGGCCGATCATCGCCATCCGTCTGTTCATGGCTCGCTCGTGTTCCGTCTTCCCGGTCATCGCCACGATCACCGGCGCAGGGTGGGAAATCCGATCCGCTGGACCACCTTGTATTCGTTGGGGCTGCCCGGCCGCAGGTCGATGACCGACACGTTGTTGTCGGAGAAGCCGGCCAGATAGGCCAACGTGGGATCCTGGGGCGCGAAGGCCAGGTTGTTGGGTCCCCGCCCCACGTTGATCACCGCGCTCACCTCCATCAGGTCCGGATCCACCACGTAGATCTGCCCCGACTCGAAACAGACCACGTGCAGCCGCGGCCCGCGGCCGGCGTCGTGCAGGTGCAGCTCGGTCGGGCCCGAGCAGATCTCGACCACCTCGACCGCCCGGTTGATGGGGCGACCCTGGCTGTCGGGCGTCCGGTCGACGGCCACCAGCGCGGCGGGATTGTCACGGGCGGAGATGCCGGCGCCATTCCGGTGGAGCACGTAGGCCCGCTTGCCGTCGGCCGAGAGGACCATGCCCCGGATGTCGTTGCCGTAGGGGTAAAACGCCGAGGGGAAGAAGCTGTCGCCGGGCACCAGTTCCAGGTGACGCCGCTCCTCGCCGCAGGGGCGGTCAGCGCCGCGCAGGAGCAGGGTCTGCACCTCGGCGGCCTGGTCGGCAAAGATGAAGCGACCGAACGCGTACAGGGGCGCCGTGGGGTTACCGGCCTGCCCCAGCAGGACGCCGTTGACGCCCTGGCAGCGCACCGGATCCAGCCCCGTGCAGGTCTCGTGCGCGAAGGCCGGCCAGGTCACCGAGGAGAGGGCCGGTTTCTGACCGGCGCAGGCCTCGATCACCGAGATGCCGCGGCCCCCGTGGGTCGCGTACAGGATCCCCAGCTGCTGGTCGAGAGCCAGCGAAAACGGCTCCTCGGGCAACACCAGCGGGCCCTGAGGATCGGTCCCGCCTCGGATCTTGTGTGAATCGTCGCAGGTCGGGTTGGGGGCCGTCCCGGCATTGCAGGACATGTGCACCTGGCCGCCGCCGAGCTGGGCGTCGATGAAGGTGATCGACGGTTCGGCGCGTACCGAGACGAACAGGCGGTGCGTCCCGGACGGCCCGTCGCTGTCCACCACGATCGCGCTTCCGAAGCTGCCGATGCGGGCGGTGGCACCGGGGACCACGTACCCGCGCTCGTCGCAGTTGAGGGAGACCGTGTCGTGGTAGTCGTAGCAGCAAAAGCGCGTACCCGCGGGCCCCGAGGGCCGGAAAGAGGCCCCGGGACAGCGGATCCAGTCGGTGCGGGCGCGGTCTTCAGCGAGCTTGCGCAGGTCCGCCACCGCGACAGTCCCCGCGTTGTAGCGCAGGTCCGAGTTCGAATTGACGATGAACAGCCAGTCGCCCGACGGGTCCACCGCCACGCTGGTGGGCAAGAAGAGGCCGTCGAGCGGCGGTGTGACACCGCTCTCTCCGAAAGAGCAGCCCATGGCCGCGAGGCTGCCAGCGAGAAGAGCGACCGCCGAACGCCTCGCCGAAGAGTCCATCACGCGCCCTGTTCTAGCACCAACGGCGAGGGCCGTCAGTCGGCCGGATGGCGAGGGCGCTCACTTGCCAGCGCGAAGGACGGCCTGAGCCGCCGCCAGCCGGGCGATCGGCAGGCGGTAGGGCGAGCAGGACACGTAGTCGAGGCCGATCTCGTGGCAGAACTCGACCGACGACGGGTCGCCGCCGTGCTCGCCACAGATGCCGAGCTTCAGCTTGGGTCGGGTGCCCCGGCCCCCGCTCACCGCCATCTTCATGAGCGCGCCCACGCCGTCCCGGTCGATGCTGACGAACGGGTCGACGCTGTACACGTCGTGCTGGATGTAGGTGGCCAGCACCTTGGGCACGTCGTCGCGGGACAGGCCGAAGGTGGTCTGGGTGAGGTCGTTGGTGCCGAAGGAGAAGAACTCGGCCGACTCGGCGATGGTGCCGGCCACCACCGCCGCGCGCGGCAGCTCGATCATCGTGCCCACCAGGTACTTGACCCGCTGGTTGCGCTCGGAAAACACCTTCTCGGCGGTCGAGCGCACCAGATCGGCCTGCAGGTCCAGCTCCTTCTTGGTGCCGACGAGCGGGATCATCACCTCGGGCTCGACCATCATGCCGTCGCCGGCCACGTCACAGGCCGCCTCGAAGATGGCGCGCGCCTGCATCTCGGTGATCTCGGGGTAGCTGATGCCCAGCCGGCAGCCCCGGTGGCCCAGCATCGGGTTGGACTCGTGCAGATCGGCGATGCGCGCCTTGATCGCTTCGACCGGCTTTCCGGTCGAGCGGGCCAGATCCTGGATGCCCTCCTCGTCGTGGGGAAGGAACTCGTGCAGCGGCGGATCCAGGGTGCGGACAGTGACCGGGCGGCCACCCATCGCCCGGAAGATCCCGGCGAAGTCCTCGCGCTGCAGGGGCAGCAGCTTGCCCAGCGCGGCCCGCCGCTCCTGCTCGTTGCTGGCGACGATCATCTCGCGCATCGGGCCGATCTTGTCCTCGCCGAAGAACATGTGCTCGGTCCGGCACAGTCCGATGCCCTCGGCGCCGAAGGCCACCGCCGCCGCCGACTGGTCGGGCTGGTCGGCGTTGGCCCGCACGCGCAGCCGGCGCAGACCATCGGCCCAGCCCATCAGCTTGGCGTATTTGGTGTAGACGGGGGCCTCGGCCTCGTCGAGGTTCTTCTCGATCAGCACGCGGATGACCTCCGAGGGGGTGGTCTCCACCCGCCCCTCGATCACCTCGCCGGTGAAGCCGTCGAGCGAGATCCAGTCGCCCTCCTTGAACACCTTGGTGCCGCTGCCGGTGTTCACGGTCATCGTGCGGGCGTGGTAGTCGAAGCTGACCGCGTCGCAGCCGACGATGCAGACCTTGCCCATCTGGCGGGCCACCAGGGCCGCGTGCGAGGTCATGCCGCCGAAGGCGGTGAGGAAGCCCTCGGAGGCGTTCATCCCCCGGATGTCCTCGGGGCTGGTCTCGTGCCGGCACAAGATCAGCTTCTCGCCCCGGGCGGCCGCCGCCTCGGCGTCATCGGCGAAGAACACGATCTTGCCGGTGGCGGCGCCGGGGCCCGCGGGCAGCCCCTTGGCCAGCAGCTTGCCGCCGCTGGCGGCCGCCGTCTTGGCCTGCGGCTCGAACACCGGACGCAGCAGCTGGTTGAGCGCCTCGGGCTCGACCCGCCGAAGGGCGTCTTCCTTCGAGATCAGCTTCTCCTCGACCATCTCGACGGCGATACGCACGCCCGCGAAGCCGGTGCGCTTGCCGTTGCGGCACTGGAGCATGTAGAGCTTGGCGCCCTCGATGGTGAACTCGATGTCCTGCATCTCGCGGTAGTGCTTCTCGAGCTTCTTGCGGATGTCGAGCAGCTGCTTGTAGGCCTTGGGGAAGAAGTTCTCGAGCTCGACGATCTTCTGCGGCGTGCGGGTACCCGCCACCACGTCTTCGCCCTGGGCGTTCACCAGGAACTCGCCGTAGAACTCGTTCTCGCCGGTGGCCGGGTTGCGGGTGAAGCAGACGCCGGTGGCCGAGTCGTCGCCCTTGTTGCCGAACACCATGGCCTGGACGTTGACCGCGGTCCCCCAGGAGGCGGGGATGTTGTTCAGCCGGCGGTAGAGAATGGCCCGATCGTTCTCCCAGGAGTTGAACACCGCCATGATCGCCCCGCGCAGCTGCTCGTAGGGGTCGCTGGGGAAATCCAGGCCCTTGCGGGTGCGGATCTCCTCCTTGAACTCCTCGACCAGCTCCTTCATCGCCTGGGCGTCCAGCTCGGAGTCGGTCTGCACCCCGCGCTGCTGCTTCTTGCGCGACAGGAGCACCTCGAACGGATCGTGGTCCTCCTTGCGCTCGGGCTTCATGCCCAGCACCACGTCGCCGTACATGGCCACGAAGCGCCGGTAGCTGTCGTAGGCGAACCGTTCGTTGCCCGACTTCTCGGCCAGCCCGGCGGCGGTCTCGTCGTTCAGACCCAGGTTCAGGATGGTGTCCATCATGCCGGGCATCGAGGCGCGCGCGCCCGAGCGGACCGAGACCAGCAGCGGGTTCTCCGAGTCGCCGAACTTGGCCCCCACCAGCTTCTCCATCTTGGCGATGGAGGCGCGGATCTCCTGGTCCAGCGTCTTGGGCAGCTTGCGGCCGCTCCGATAAAACTCGGAGCAGACGTCGGTGGTGATGGTGAAGCCCGGCGGGACGGGGACCCCGATGTTGGTCATCTCGGCCAGGTTGGCGCCCTTGCCACCCAGCAGGTCCTTCATGTCCTTGTTGCCTTCGGCCTTGCCACCGCCGAAAAAGAAGATCCGCTTGGCGTCCTTGGCCGCGCCCTTGGCGCGCACGCCGTTGGTGGACTTGGCCTTCAGCCCGCGGGCGAGCTTCAGCTTGGCCGAGCTCAGCGCCTTCGCGGTCTTCTTCTTCAACTTGTTCACAGCTTTGGTCACGGGAGCCATTGCGAGCGGATGTTTACTATGGACCGCGCCCCCTGGAAAGCCTGTCGAGCGATTCGCGAGGTATCCGCTCGGCCTACCCGCGCAGACGGCGGGAGAAGGTGCTCTCGAGCTCGTCGCCCTTGAGCCGGTCCTGGGCCATGCTGTCCCGGTCGCGGACGGTGACGGTACCGTCCTCCAGACTCTTGAAATCCACCGTGACGCACCAGGGGGTGCCGACCTCGTCCTGTCGGCGATAGAGCTTCCCGATCGCCCCGGTGTCGTCGTACACGGTGCGGATCCCGGCTGCCTGCAGCTGCCGCTTGAGCCCGCGGGCCATCTCCACCAGCCGCGGCTCGTTCTTCTTCAGCGGGAAGACCGCCACCTTGATGGGGGCCAGCTGGGGGTGCAGACGCAGCACCGTACGGGTGTGCTCCTCTGCCACCCGTTCGGCGGCGCCCTTCACCTTCTTCATCACCTCGATGCGGGCCGCATCCGGGTCGTCGGCCAGGGCCAGCAGGCGGGGCAGGGTCTCGGGCAGGCCCCTGGCGATGGCTTCGCCTTCCGCCACCAGGCGGGCCTTGACGTCGGCGGTCAGATTGTCGCGCTTGGCGGTGGACTTGACGAAGCTCTCGGTCAGCTCCTTCAGCTTGGCCGTCTCCTCGGCCGGCGGCGCCTTCACCAGGGCATCCTCGTAGGCGTCGCACAGGAACGCCAGGGTGGCCCGGTCGGCGCCGGCGGAGGGCTCGATGACGTAAGGGACGATGTGCTGCTTGCTCTCCTGATCGAAATAGCGCAGCTCGACCACCGAATCCGGGTTCTGCTCGCCGCGGCTGTGCGCCTTGAGGTCGTAGTCGGTGCGGTTGGCGATCCCCTCCAGCTCGGAGAAACCCATGGGGAATCGGTACTCCAGGTCCACGCAGCGCTTGGCGTAGTGGGCCAGCTCCTCGCGGGCCTGCTCGCGCGCCTTCAGGTTGTCGGGGCGCAGCCCGAGGTCGTGGTACCACCCGGTGCGGGCGTCGATCCACATCTGGTGGGCCGCCTCGTCTTCACCCGGCTTGACGAAATATTCGATCTCCATCTGCTCGAATTCGCGGGTCCGGAAGGTGAAGTTGCCGGGCGTCACCTCGTTGCGGAAAGCCTTGCCGATCTGGGCGATCCCGAACGGCAACTTGCGCCGCATGGTATCGAGCACGTTCTGGAAGTTGACGAAGATGCCCTGGGCGGTCTCCGGGCGCAGGTAGACCAGCCCGCTGTCGTCCCCGGTGTCCACCGGGCCCATGGTGGTCCGGAACATCAGGTTGAACGGCCGGGCCGGGGTCAGGTCCTTGGACCCGCACTTGGCACAGGCCAGCTCCTTGGCGGCGATGGCGGCGTTGATCTCCTCGAGCCCGAGCGGCTCGCGGCCCTTGGCCTCCTTGAACAGGTGGTCGGCCCGCGGTCGGCTCTTGCAGGCCCGGCAGTCGGACATGGGGTCGGAGAAGGTGGCCTCGTGTCCGGAGTACTTCCAGACCAGCCGGTTCATCAGGATGGCCGCATCCAGGCCTTCCATGTCGTCCCGCTCGTGGACCACCCGGCGCCACCACGCGCGCTTGACGTTGTTCTTCAGCTCGACGCCCAGGGGACCGTAATCCCAGGTGCTGGCCAGACCGCCGTAGGCCGACGACGAAGGAAAGACGAAACCCCGGCGCTTGGCCAGGCTGACGATCAGCTCGAGAGAGGCGGCAGGCATGATGAACCCGCCACTTTAACAGATCCCGCCCCGCGGTCAGCCGCCCCGCGACGTCATCAGCTTGGTCATGAACTCGACCGACTTCAGCGGACCGGGGATGTGCAGGGCGACCACCTCCAGCACCGCGTTCCGGCAGGCGGCGTTCAGGTCCCTGTCCAGCGGCTGCCCGTCGGCGTCCGCCAGGTCCACCGCCGCCAGCCGCTGAAGCGCCCGCCGGACGCCCGGGAACAGCAGGCTGCCTCTCTGTCCGCACGCCGCACACACCACCCCGCCCCGCTCGGGGTCGAAGCGGGCCACCTGCTCGCCCAGGTCGGTCCGCCCGCAGGCCACGCAGGCCCCGAGCTGCAGGCCGATGCCCAGCCGCTCGAACAGGCCCAGCTCGAACGTGCGCAGGCGCTCGGCACTGGCCGCCCGGCCTTCCAGCAAGGTCAGGAAACGGTCCAGCCAGGTGAACACCTCCGGCTCGGGCTGGCGGGGGGCGCACAGCCGCTCGCACAGCTCGGCGGCGTAGCCGGCGTGCGCCGTGCGCCCGAGGTCGGCGCCCAGACCGGTACGAGCGTCGGCGACATCGAAGCTCTCCAGCGCCAGCAGCTCGGCGTGCGGTGATTCGCGTAGCACCGCCTCTCCGCGGGCGCCCAGGCCCAGGCCGCCACCGAAGCGGCGCAGGCTGCGGCGGGCGCCACGGGCCATGGCCGACAGCCGGCCGGTGGTCGACCCCAGCAGGGTGACCACCCGGTCCGCTTCCCCGTAGGCGTGCGAACGCAGCAAGATCGCGGGGGTCACGATGGGCGCGCCCACACCGGTGACGTTAGCAGGGGTTGCCGCTCACGCTCGCCAGAGCGCGAAGATCGCCCCGGCCACCGCCACCGCCAGGAGCACCCCGAAGACGACCCAGTGCCCGCGCCCGCTCGGCGCCGGCGTGCCTTCCGCCGCCACCGAGAGGCTCGGGGCACTGATGCCGCTGCCGGCGGTCGCCTTCTCGTAGCGGGCCAGGGGCTCGACCGGCGGGATCTGCACCGCCCGGGCGTAGGCCCGGATGAAGCCACGCACGTAGGTGTGCGGGGGCAGCCGCTCCAGCCGCTCGGACTCGAGCGCCTCCAGGGTCGCCTCGGGGATGCGGGTCTGTCGGCTCAGCTCGGCCAGGGACATTCCGCGGCGCTCGCGGCACGCGCGCAGGTGCGCCCCGAAATCGCTGCTGCCGGTGCTGCTCTCGGGTTCGGATTCCATGGGGCTCACCGGATCACGTCGCTGTAACGCTTGCATTCTCGCGCCACGCAGCTGCGCGGCGCCAGGTCGGTGCAGCGCCGGAACAGCGCGCGGGCCCTGTCTCGCTCCCGGTCGCGCTGATGCACCAGCCCGGCCAGCAGGTAGGCCTCCTGGATCGGGCAACGCGCGTCCTCCACCACCATGTCCAGGTTCTCGGCGGCTTGCGCCATGTCCCCGCGCTCGAAGTACACCTTGGCCAGCCGGTAGCGCGCGACACAGAAGCGCGGGGCCCGGGCCACCGCCTCGTGCAGCTCTTTCCAGGCCCGCTGGGTCTCCTTCATCTGCAGGTAGGCCCACCCCAGGTTGGCGCGGGCGTACTCGGGCTCGCCATACGTCGAATCCTTGAGCGCCTCGCTGGCGGCGGTGGCCGCCGCGCCCCAGTCCTGCAGCTGCAGCGCCGCCACGGACAGGTTGTTCCAGGCGGTGGGGAACTCGGGCCGCAACGCGACGGCCTTGCGGAACTGCTGCTCCGCCTCCCGGAACCTGCGGGCCGCATCCTGACGGACCAGCTCGCCATCGGGCCCAAGCAAACAGTCGGCCGACTCGGCCTGCGCGACGTAGTCGTGTCCCTGGTTGAGCGCGATGATGCCAAGCATGTTGTATGCCTCGGCGTTCTCGGGATCGGCTTCCAGCGACTTGCGCAGCTCCTCGACCGCCGCCTCTACGCGACGTGCGCGGAAGTATTCGAGACCCAGCTGGTAACGAACGAAGGCCTGCTCGGTGTCCCGCTTGGGACGCGACGCGCACGCCGGCGCGAGCGCCAGCGGCAGCCCCACCACCACAAGAACCGCATACCCCCTACGACAGCGAATGGTTCCCCTTCCCTACTTCCCGAGTGATTACGTCGGTTTGAGGTCCGTCTTCACCTTAACAGCCATGGATGTCGGATGTCAATCGAGCAAAGGCGGGGCCGGCGGTTCCTGTTTTCCTCTGGTTTCCTGGGCTCTCCGAGGCTTTCTTGCCGTGCGGTGAGTCCGCGGCGGCGGGCGGAGATCCTTGCTCGGTTGGCGGATTTGGCTGTCGGGACGGTTGGCTGGTCGCACGCCTTGCCGGTTGCTGTGCCTGCCTTGCTGGGGGCCTGGCCCCGCCCGTGCAAGAGCTGCGGCCGAACGCGGACCGGTCCGAGCACGGGTTCCGGCAAGCCGGGCATCCGGCTTTGGCCCTCTCCTGCCCGACCCGCCAGCCGGCCCGCGCCGCGCGGCCGGCCCGCGCCGTCCGGACCGTCGGCCCAGCAGGCTCGCCGGAGGCCGCGCGGTCGGCCTCCGCGGGGCTCATTCTTCCCGATTTCTACCCTATACTTGTTGTTGTCTTCGAAGGGTTGGGCCTTGAGTCACCTCGTCGCGTATCTCGGAAACGAGCCAGAACGTCTGGAGTGCGCGTTGTTGCCCGCGCGAGCCGCGCTCCATTCGCAGACGCCGGCGCAGCCGAACGGCTGGGGCCTGGGGTTCATCCAGGGTGGCGAGGTGCTGCTGCAGAAGCGGCCCCGCTCGGAGGGCAGCGAGGTGGACTTCTTCAACCTCGCCCGCGACCTTCACGCCAATGCGCTGATCGCCCGCGGTGGCCTCGACGAAGACGCGCGCACCTCGGCTGACAACGCCGATCCGTTCCGCTTCCGCTGGTGGCTGTTCGGGTCGGTGGGCGTCTCCGAGGGCTTCGCGCACGTGCGCGAGCGCCTGCTGGCCAGCGTGCCCGACTTCCTCCGCCGAAACATCCGCGGCCGCTCGGCCAGCGAGCACATCTTCCACCTGTTCCTGGCCTTCTTGCACGACGCCGGTCTGCTGGAGACGCTGGCCACCGATCCGGTGCCGGTGGCCCGGGCCCTGCGCGAGAGCATCGCCTTCGTCGACCGCCTGCTGGCGTCGGCAGGCGCGCCCTCGCTGCGCATGGCCATGGTGGCCACCAACGGCCGCTGTCTTGTGGCGCGTGCGAACGGCCTGCCCATGCAGTACCTGCCCATCACCGGCATCATGGACTGCACCGTCTGCCGTCACCGGAACGCCTCTCACAGCGACGACCGGCGCATCTCGCACGAGTCGCTGCGCGCGGTGGTGGTGGAGGCCCACGCCGGCGCCCCGCTGCGGCCGGGCTGGACCCTGGTGCCCCCGCGGGGTGGCCTGCTGGTCGGGCCCGACCAGGTTCCCCACCTCGACGATCGCTCGTAGCCCGCGCACACGCCGACGCTTGTCGACGCCACGACCGAGGCTGCTGCTCACTCCGCGCCGGTGGCCACGTGCCAGCGCTCCTTGCGCCGGAAGTACATGAACAGTGTCTGGATGATGGACGCCACCGGCACGGCGAACAGCGCACCCACCAGACCGTAGCTGTGCTCGCCAGCGATGAGCGCGAACACCACCACCACCGGGTGGATCTTGGCGGCGTCGCCCAAGATCTTGGGGTTGAGCAGGTTCGCCTCCACAAGGTGGATGAAGGCGATCCAGCCGGTCACCTTCACCCCCTGGACCAGATCGAATCCGCCCGACGAGACCAGGGCGATGAACACGATCGGCAGCGACGACAGGATCGATCCGAAGATCGGGATCAGGCTCATCACGGCGGCGATCCCGGCCAGCAGCAGCGGGTACTTCACCTGGAAGATCAGCAGCCCGATGTACGTGAAGACGCCGTTGATCAGGCAGATCAGAAGCTGCCCGCGCACGACCCCGGACAGCCCGCGATCGATGCCGCGGGCCAGGTGATCGAAGTCCGGCCGGTAGGCCACCGGCACCAGCGAGCGGATGAACCCGCGGATCCGCTGCAGGTCGATGAGAATGAAGGCCGCCACCATCAACACCAGGATCAGGCGGGCGATGCCGCTGATGAGCCCGGTCACGAACTGCTGCCCGTACTCCAGAGCGCGGCGGCTCTGCGATTCGGTGGTCTTGACCCGATCGGCGATCCAGTCCTTGAGCGATCGCTCCCAGCGCCCCTCGCCGTTGACCTCATTGACGGGCGGGCGCGGCGGTGACACCACGTATCCGCCCCCCTCGCGCGTGGGCCGCACCTCCAGCTGCAGGCTGTCCAGGTCCACCCGGTAGCGCCCGTTGCCCAGGGGCTCGAGCACCAGGCCGTGCGGGTGGTCGGGCGCCGGCACCACGTCGGTCGGGCCCTCGGGCGGCTGCGACTCGGCCCCGAAGCGGTCATCGATCCAGGCGCCCACCTTGGGCAGGAGTTCGCGGTTGAGCCGGTTGAACAACGCGGGCGCCTCCCGGAACACCCGGGCGATGTCGCCGGACAGCTTGGGGATGAAGTAGCCGATGAACAGGCCCAGCCCCAGCAGGATGTTGATGTACAGGAACAGGACCGCCAGACCGCGGGGGATGGTCCGGTTGGCCACCCGGATCCGCGCCATCCGGTCCACCAGCGGGGCCAGGATGTAGGCCACCAGCATGGCGAAGATGAACGGGAGCGCGACGTCCCGGAAGATGTAGACGACGAAGATGCAGAAGAGGGCGAAGCCCCAGAGCTTGGCGAAGCGCCGGAACCAGCCGAACAGACGCACGCTGCGGGTGGGCGGACCTCCGTCCTCGACCCCCTCGTCGACAATCAGAGGGGGCTCGGAGCCGGTGTCATCCGCCACCCGCGGACTCCGTCAGCAGCTGCGAGGCGAGGCTACTCCTCGTCCTTCTTCTTCTTGGTGGCGATGGCGGCGAGCTTCTCGCGCATCACATCGCCGAGGGTGGCGGTGGGAGCCCCGCCAGAGAAGCCCTGCGCGTCGGCAACCTCCTCGGCCCGGGCAGCGCCCCGGAAGGACAGCCCGATCTTCCGCTCGGCGGTGTCGACGCTGATGATCTCCGCCTTGAGCGCCTGGCCCGGCTTCACGAAGTTCTTGGGGTCTTCCACCCGTTGGTCGGAGAACTCCGAGACGTGGATGAGGCCCTCGACGCCCCTCTCGATTTCCACGAAGGCGCCGAAGTCGAGCACCTTGATGACCTTGGCGTCGACGATGCGACCGATCGGGTAGTCGTAGGGGATGCGGTCCCAGGGATCGGGCACCAGCTGCTTGATGCCCAGCGAGACCTTGGGCTTTTCCCCGTCGAACTCGATGTTGAGCACCACCGCCTCGACCTCGTCTCCCTTCTGGAACAGCTCCGACGGGTGCTTCACCCGCTGGGTCCAGGACAGGTCGGAGATGTGGACCAGGCCGTCGATGCCCTCCTCGATCTCCACGAAGATGCCGAAGTCGGCGATGTTGCGGACCACGCCCTTGACCACGGTGCCGGGCGGGTACTTCTCCTTCAGCGAGGCGAAGGGGTTGGGCTCCAGCTGCTTCATGCCCAGGCTGATGCGGTTCTGCCGGGGGTCGATGTCCAGCACCACGGCCTCGACCGTGTCGCCGATGGCCAGTACCTTGGAGGGGTGCTTGACCCGGCGGGTCCAGGACATCTCCGACACGTGGATGAGACCTTCGATCCCCTGCTCCAGCTCGATGAAGGCGCCGTAGTCCTTGAGCGAGACCACCTTGCCGCGAACGACCGTGCCGGGCGGGTACTTCTCCTGGGCGTGGGTCCAGGGGTCCTCCATCATCTGCTTGAGGCCCAGCGACACGCGCTCGGTCTCCGAGTTGAACTTGAGGACCTTGACCCGCACGTGGTCGCCGACCTGGAACAGCTCGGACGGGTGGGTGACCCGGCCCCAGGACATGTCGGTGATGTGCAGCAGGCCGTCGATGCCGCCGAGGTCGATGAAGGCGCCGTATTCGGTGAGGTTCTTGACGATGCCCTCGACGATCTGGCCTTCCTTCAGCTTGTCGAGCGTCTGCTCCTTGAGCTCGGCCCGCTCCTTCTCCAGCAGCACCCGGCGGGACAGCACGATGTTGCCCCGCTTCTTGTTGAACTTGATGACCTTGAACCGGTGGGCCTTGCCGATGTAGGCGTCCAGGTTGCGCACCGGCCGCAGGTCCACCTGCGAGCCCGGCAAGAAGGCCTTCACCCCGCCGCGGATGGTGACCGAAAGGCCGCCCTTGACCCGCGCGCTGATGGTGCCCTCGATCAGCTCGTCCCGCTCACAGGCGGCCGAGATCTCGTCCCAGACCTTGAGACGGTCGGCCTTCTCCTTGGACAGGACACAGAGGCCGTCTTCGTCCTCGCGGCTCTCCAGAAAGACGTCCACCTCGTCGCCGACCTTGACGGCGACCTTGCCCTCGCTGTCCACGAACTCGTGGATGGGGATCGCGCCCTCGGACTTGTATCCGATGTCGACTATGACGTTCTCGTTGCCCAGCCCGATGACTTTGCCCTTTACGATGTCGCCTTCTTTTAGGTCTTCGTGCTTGAGCGATTCTTCGAAAAGAGCGGCAAAACTCTCCTCTCCATCGGTGGGGGTGTTGGTCGACATCAAATTCATGAAGGTCCTTTTGGGCGCGTGCATGCCGGCGGCAAGGGTGCCCCGGGCGGTCGCGACCGGGCTCGCCACGGTCCGGCCCCGACGGTGGGGTTGTCTGAATTCCGCGGCCTCCGACCACCGGAGGCCCCGAAAGGCGGGAAAAGCTAACGCCCCGGACGGCCCGTGTCAATGTCAACCGGGGTGGCTGTGCGTGGCAGGGGGTGGGTCTGGCGCCGTCTGGCGCTTTCATCCTCCGCGGCTGCGCACGACCGACTCCATGAGGTCGACGACCTGGTCGGCGCTCCGGTCGGTGGTGTCGATCTCCAGGGCGTCGTCCGCCTTGCGCAGCGGGGAGACGGCCCGGGTGCGGTCCCGTTCGTCGCGCAGCTCCATCTCCCGCATCACCTGGGCGGGATCGACGGTCTGGCCGGCGGCCCGCAATTCCCGCGTGCGCCGGTCGGCCCGCACCTGCACGGGGGCAGTCAGGAAGAACTTGGCCCCCGCCGTCGGAAACACGACCGTCCCGGTGTCCCGGCCCTCGGCCACGATCCGGCCGCGGGCGCCGATGGACCGCTGGAGCTCCAGCAGCGCGGCGCGCACTTCGGGGAAGGCCGAGACGCGGGAGGCGCCTTCGGAGATCTCGGGCGTACGGATGTCCCGGGTGAGGTCGGTATTCTCCACCAGGATGCGGCCGTCGGCCCCGCTGCCCTCGAACCGCAGGCCCAGCGACCCGGTCAAAGCGGCCAGCCCGACGCCGTCGGCCCAGTCCACCCCGCGCCGGCGGGCACACAGCGCCACCGCCCGGTACAGGGCGCCGGTGTCCAGGAAGCTGTAGCCCAGGCGGGCGGCCAGCTGGCGGGCGGTGGTCGACTTGCCGGCCCCGGCGGGGCCATCGATGGCCACCACGAAGGCCGCCACCACGAAGGGGCGCGCAGCCCCGGGGCCGGCCGTCGGATCTTGGGAGCTCATGCGGCGCCCACCGTATCACGAGGGCTCTGATAAAATAGTGTCGTGCGGACGAGGTGGCTGGTGGCAGGGACGCTGGTGGTTGCGACGCTGGGTGCCCTGGCTTGCGCGTCGAGGACCCAGGTCCCGCCGGCGCAGCGGGCGGCGGCCTTTTCCGCCGAACCGGTGCCGGACCTGGGCCCGGTGGTGGCGCGGGTGGCCGGAAACCCGATCTTCGCCAGCGAGGTACGGGCCCAGAGCGAGCGCTCGGGCAAGCCGCCCCGCCAGGCGCTGGACGAGCTGATCCGCTTCCAGCTGCTGGCCGAGCGGGCCCGTGAGCGCGGGATTGCCGACCACATCCCGGAATCGGAGGTGCCCCGGACACTGCTGGCGCAACGTCTGATCGAACGCGAGTTCGATCCGGTGAGCGACATCGCCCACCTGCCCGACGCCGAGCTGCTGCGCCTGTACCAGCTGAACAGAACGCGCTACGTGCATCCGCGGATGGTGAACGTGGCGATGCTGAGCGTCTACCCGCGCCGGAACCTGCCCAAGAAGGACGCCCTGGCCCGGGCCAAGGAAACCGCGCTCCTGCTGTACGACCACGTCTCCAAGCGACCGGTGCGCACGCCCGAGGACTTCATCACCATCGCCAAGGACGAGACCTGGAAAGCACGGCATGTGATGTACGCCAAGGTCTGGCAGGGTCCGGACGAGTCCTCGGGCCCGATGCGGACCGAGGAGGCCGCCACCATCGCGCGGCTGCACAAGCCCGGCGATACCACCGGCTTGATGGAGGACGAGGGCGCGTACCACATCGCCCGCTACATCGAGGAGGAGCCGCCCAGCAACGTCTCGTTCCAGCAGGCGCGGGAGGAGTTGCGGCGCGAGTATTTCCCGCGCTGGCGCCAGGAGCGCTGGAAACAGTTCTGCGCCCGGCTACAGGACGAACATCGGGTGGAAGCCTTCACCGACCGGGTGGTGAAGGCGCCCTGAAGCCGCCGGAGCGGGATGCGAGGCGGTCAGCCCGCCTTGCGAAAACGGGACAGGTTCGGCGGCAGGATCGGGAGCTCGGGGAACGTCTTGTCCGGGTGCAGTTTCTTCGCGCGGGCGAAGAGAGTGTCCTCGGTCTCGACGTTCTTCGGGTCGGGCAGGCAGCACTCGACGGGGCAGACGGCCTGGCAGGCTTCGTGGTCGTGGAAACCGACGCACTCCGTGCAGAGGTTCGGATCGATCACGTAGATGTCGTCGCCCTCGCTGATCGCCTCGTTGGGGCACTCGGGCTCACAGGCCCCGCAGTTGATGCATTCTTCCGTTATGTAGGTCGCCATTTCGAAGCTCCGCCACAGAGCGATGGACAGTGTGCCACAAAGCTCCGACCAGAACGAGGCCGGAGTCTAAATGTGTGGGTTCTGCGGGTCAACTGACACCCCGCCCTGGACCGCGATCAGGCGCTGCGCGCTGCCGGTGTGCGCGGCAGTGCCTGCGACGATCCCGCCCCACCCGGACCGGCGGCGCCGGTCTTGCGGGTGTTGCGCAGGTTGACCGCGACCAGCCGCGAGACGCCCGGCTCCTCCATTGTGATGCCGCACAGGCGATCGGCGTTCTCCATGGTGCGTCGGTTGTGGGTAATGACGATGAACTGCGCCCGGTCGGTCAGCTCGCGCAACATCTGATTCAGGCGAACCACATTGGCCTCGTCCAGCGGGGCGTCCACCTCGTCCAGAACGCAGAAGGGCGAGGGCTTGACCAGGAAGATGGCGAACAGCAGCGACACCGCGGTCATCGCCTTCTCGCCGCCCGAGAGCAGCTCGATGTTCTGCATGATCTTCTTGCCGGGCGGATTGGCGATGATGTCCACGCCGGTCTCCAGCAGATCGCTCTCGTCGGTCAGCCCCAGCTTGGCCCGGCCACCGCCGAAGCAGCGGGGGAATATCTCCTGGAACTTCAGGTTAACGGCGTCGAAGACCTCGCGGAAACGCCGCTTGGAGGCCTTGTTGATCTTCTCGATGGCCGCCTCCAGCTTGCTGATGGCGGTCTCGAGGTCGAGCTTCTGCTCGGTCAGATAGTCGTAGCGCTTCTGCAGCTCGGCCGACTCCTCGATGGCGGTCAGGTTGATCTCGCCCATCCGCTCGATCAGGCCGCGCAGCTCGGTCATGCGCGCCTCTTCGTCGGGCCCCACCGGGTGGCGCAGGTGGTAGTCGAACACCACCTCGGCCAGCTGGACACCCCGGTAGCGGTCGCCGATCTGCTCCTGCAGCGACCCCCGGCGCAGGCTGGCCTCCTGGCAGCGCAGCCGCAGCGACGACATCTCCTGGGCCAGCTTGCTGACCCGTTCCCGGGCCGCCCGCAGGTCGGCCTCCCGGCGCGCCAGGGCGGCGTTGCGCTCGTTGGCGTCCGCCTCGCGCTCGGCGTGCACACGCGCGCGCTCCTCGGCCTCGGCCCGGTCCAGCTCGGCCTGCTCCTGCAGCCGCTGCGACTCCGCCTCCAGCTCCTCGGCCCGCGACGCCTCCTCGGTCGAGCTGGCCTGCAGGCGGGCGCGGCGGGTGCGGTGATCTTCGCGCTCGCGCAGCAGCCGTTCCACGGTGGCACGGGCGCTGGCCCGCCGCTCCTCCGCCTGGGAGGCGGCCACGCGCAAGGTTCCCAGCTCGGCCACCAGAGCGTCGAGGCGATCGGACAGCTCCAGGGTCTCGCGCCGCAGCTCCCCGCCCAGGGCCTCCGAATCCATCGACAGCCGCCGCTGCTCGTCCAGCACAGCGCGGGCGTCCTGCAGGCGGGTCTCCGTCTGGGCCAGCCCCTCGCTCAAGGTCCGCTGCTCGGCCGCCAGCTGCTCGCGGCGCGCCTCCAGGTCACGGCGGTCGCGGCGGGCGCGCTCGGCGTCTTTCTCCTCGCCCACCAGCGCGACCTCGTCTTGCCTCAGCACCGCCGCCACCTCGGCCAGCAGCGCGGTGGCGTCGGCCAGCTGCTGCTTGAGGGTGACCTGCCGCGCCCGGGCCTGCTCGAGGTCCGCCTCGATCCTGGCCACCACCTCCTCCAGCTCGCGGATCTCGCGCCGCTGGCTGAGGATGCCGGCCACCGCCGACTCGCGCGAGCCGCCAGTCACCACCCCGTGCGGGTCGATGACCTCGCCTTCCAGGGTGACGATGGTCTTGTCGGTGCGGCGCTGCCGCCACAGACGCAGGGCGGTCTCGAGGTCCTCGCACACCACCACGTCGCCCAGCAGATAGACCGCCACCCGGTGGTAGGACCGGTCGTAGCCGATCAGCTCCAGCATGTTGCCGCGCACGCCCTGCCCCTCGGGCCAGCTGTCGGGCGCGGGCACCGTCACCGGCTGGGTCTCGGCGCCGGCCTGCGCGCCGGTGGCGTCGTAGACCACCGTGCCGGGCGGCGGAGAGGGCGCACGCAGGGTCAGCGGGATGAAGCTCGACCGGCCCTCGCTGCGCTTCTTGAGGAACTCGATGGCGTCGACGCCCACCTCGTGCGACTCGACGATGATGTTGCCCAGCCGGTCGCCCAGCACCGCCTCGACCGCGGTCTCCAGCTCGGGCGGCGGCTGGACGATGTCGGCCACCAGCCCGCGGATGGCGCCCTCGCTGGTCCAGGGCAGCTGCCGCACGCGATCGTCGTCCGGGCCCGCGCCCTCGACCGGCGGCCCCAGCTCACGTTCGGACGCCTCCTGCAGGCCCCCCTGCCCGGCCTGGTACTGCTTCATGATGGCGCGCACGCCGCGCTGGAAGCTCTCGTAACGGGTCTGGATCTCGCGCAGCGACTCCAGACGGGAGCGGCGGCGGTGCGCCTCCTCGCGCAGGGTATCGAGCTCGATCTCGCCGCGGGCCAGCTCCTGCTTGTAGCCGGCCGAGCGCGCCTCGACCTCGTCCCGGCGGGCCTCGAAGCTGTCGATGCGCTCGCGCAAGGCCTCGCGGCGCTGCTCGGCGCTGGAAAGCTCGAGCGAACGGGTATCCAGGGCCTGCGCCAGCACCGCGTCCTGCTCGGCGCCCGCGGCCAGACGCCGTTCCAGCTCCTGCTTGCGCGAGGTGCCGCTCTCCATCTCCGACTCGAGGCGCGCCACCTTCTGCAGCGCCGCTCCGCCCGCGGCGGTGGCCTGGTCCAGCCGGCCGCGCGTCTCCAGCAGCCGGGCGCGCAGCTCCTCGTGGTTGCGGTCCAGCGCCTGGTAGGCCTCCCGCTGGCGGGTGGCCTCGCTGTCGAGCGACAGCAGGCTGGACTGCAAGATCTCCAGCTCGGCGGTGGCGCCCTCGATGCGACGGCCCAGCTCGTCGGTCTCCAGGGCGGCGGCGGTCGAACGTTCGCTCAGCCCGCGCGCCTCGTCGGCGTAGTGCTGGCCGCGCTGGGCGCCCAGGTCGGCGCGGTTGCTCAGGGCGAACAGCTCGTCCTTGGCTGCGCTCAGCTCGTTCAGCTCCTCGGTCAGCGCCAGCCGCTCGCTCTCCAGGGTGGTCTCGCCCAGGGTCACCTGGCTGAAGGCCGCTTCGTGCTCGGCGGCGATGCCGGCCCCGGCCTGCTCGAGCGACTTTTCCTCGGCCAGCAGGCTCAGGTAGCGCTGAGCCGCGCTCCACAGCTCCAGGTCCTTCAGCTCGCCCCGGTAGCGCTTGTAGCGCTCGGCCTTCTGGGCGGCCATGCGCAGCGAGCGCAGCCGGCTCTCGAGCTCGCCCAGGATGTCGGTCACCCGCAGAAGGTGCTGGCGGGTCGCTTCCATCCGCCGTTCGGCCAGCTTCTTCTTGGCCTTGTACTTGGTGATGCCGGCCGCCTCGTCGATCAGGCCGCGGCGATCCTCGGCGCGGGACGAGACGATGAACCCGATGCGGCCCTGCTCGATGATCGAATAGGCCTTGGTGCCGACACCGGTGCCCAGGAAGAAATCGACGATGTCACGCAGGCGAGCCGGGACGCCGCCCAGCAGGTATTCGCTGGTCCCGTCGCGGTGCAGCCGGCGGGTGATGACCACTTCTTCCGGCCCGACCGTGCCCCAGGGCACCCCGCCCGGTGCCGCGTCTCCGGGCATGGCCCGCGCGTCGAAGGTCAGCGAGACCTCGGCGAACCCGGCGGGTCCCCGGCTCTCCGAGCCGGCGAAGATGACGTCCTCCATGGCACGGCCGCGCAGGTGCTTGGCCGACTGCTCGCCCATGGCCCAGCGCACGGCATCGACGATGTTGGACTTCCCGCATCCGTTCGGGCCGACGATGGCCGTGATCGGATCGGGGAACGTCAACGTGGTCCGGTCGACGAACGACTTGAACCCGTGGATGTCGAGGCGCTTGATCTTCATGGGATCTGCCCGCGCTCGGGCTCGGTCAGGGGACTCAGGGGCGTGACCATACAGTGATGGTCACGTCACGCCATGACCATTTCGTAGCATCCAGCGACCCCCATTGTAAAGGGCGCAGGTCCTTCGCGCGAATTCCTGACGGTCCCGGTTTTCCGGCGCACCGGGCAGCCAGGCGCAACGTGTTTTGTTATGGTGCCCGCTGATGGATAGCGCGTTCGTCCACGATCTGGTCCCTGTCCTGGTCACCATCGGTGTGCTCGGGGGGGCCGGCAGCCTGGCCGTGGTTGCCGCCAAGCGGGCCCGGGCGGCGCGGCGACGTCAGATCGAAGCGGCTGACGACCCCCGATTGGCGCCTCCGGCCCGCCGCCGGCTCCAGCTGGACGAGGCTGAGCGCGAACCGGCCGAGCCCGGGACCGCCGAAGGCGCGGCACCGACTGCGCCTGAACCGGGCGAGGGGGAGCGGCCCAGCGCCCAGGTCCTGCCCTTTCCGCGGCCGGGCGCCCCCGGCCTGCCGGTCGACAAGCCGACCGCCCCCTCGACGGCGTGGAAGGGCAAGAAGCGCGACGCGCAGGCCCTGGCCCCGGGCCTGGCCAAGACCCGCGCCGGCTGGGTGGCGAGGCTGGGCCAGCTGTTCTCGGGCAAGCGGGAGATCGACCCGGCGCTGGTCGACGAGCTGGAGAAGGTGTTGCTCACCGCGGACATCGGTGTGCGAACCAGCCAGAAGCTGCTGGGTGATCTGCGCCGCTCGCTCGACCGCAAGGAGCTGGGTGACCCCGGTGCGGTCTGGGAGTTCTTGCGCCAGCGCTGCCGCGAGGTCCTCAGCGTGGGCGCCCCGCCGGTAGATTTTTCGGCCCACAGCCCGTTCGTCCTGCTGATCATCGGGGTCAACGGCAGTGGCAAGACCACCACCATCGGCAAGCTGGCCGCCCAGCTGCGCGCCGAGGGCCGGTCGGTGCTGCTGGCGGCCGGAGACACGTTCCGCGCCGCCGCCACCGAGCAGCTGGAGGTGTGGGGCACGCGGGTGGGCGTGTCGGTGGTGCGTGGCAAGGAGGGCGCCGACCCGTCCTCGGTGATCTTCGACGGCATCCGCAAGGCCAAGGCGGAGGGCGTCCAGGTGGTCATCGCCGATACCGCCGGCCGGCTGCACACCAAGACGGATCTGATGGAGGAGCTGCAGAAGGTGCGCCGGGTGGTCGGACGTGCGGAAGAAGGGGCGCCGCACGAGACCTGGCTGGTGATCGATGCGACCTCCGGCCAGAACGCCATCGCGCAGGCGCAGATCTTCACCCAGGCCATGTCGGTCAGCGGCATCGTGCTGACCAAGCTGGACGGCACCGCCAAGGGCGGCGTCATCCTCGGCATCGCCGACCAGCTCGGCATCCCGGTGCGCTACATCGGCGTGGGCGAGCGGGTGGAGGATCTGCGCGAGTTCGATCCCGAGGAGTTCGTCGAGGCGCTGTTCGAGGGCCAGCGACCGCCGCCGGGGTCGTCCAGTCCGCCGTCCGGACCGACCCAGCGGGCGGATCGCGCCAGCGCTTGAACTACGTTCAACGACCTTCACCGACGAGCGCGCGCGACCGTCGAATGCGCGACAGGGGATCAGGTGTACGCACGGGTTTTTTGTTGATTTGAAAAGAAACCGCGTGCTACATTCGCCAAGCCCTCCCGCCGCTGTTCCAAGCCCCTGAAATTACACGGAATTTTGGCGGGCGTCACGGAGGCGAAATGCACCGATCGCTCGCAGGGAACCGTATCAAGCGACCCGCCTTCTGCCTGGTCGCCGCTTTGCCGATGGTCTTGCTCGTCACCTCGGCCAAAGCCAGCAACGAAACCAAGACGAGTGCGGCGCAACCGCAGGAGCCGGCGCCAGCCGAGCCCGCTCCCGCCGACGAAAAACCGATCGGACCGGCTGAAGGCGGCGCGAACCTCGAAGCCGGCGTGACCCGACAGGCGGCGCCCGCCGCTCCGGGCACGGCCGCTCAGCGGAGCTGGCAAGACGTCGTCGTGGTGCCGCGCAAGGCGTTCCTCAAGGGCGGGCGGCTCGAGCTGTTCCCGTTCACGGGCGTCTCGCTGAACGACGTCCTGATCCGTCACTACGCGTTCGGCGGCGACCTCAACTACTACCTCACCGACGTCTTTTCCGTCGGGCTGGAGGGCCAGTACTACATCAAGGAGCGGACCGACCGCGAGTCCATCGTCGGGCTCCAGTACAACCGGATCGCGACCCTGAACCGGTACCTGTACTCGGGCTCGCTGAACTTCGGCTACGTGCCCGGCTACGGCAAGTTCACCCTGTTCAACCGCTACATCATCCACTGGGACCTGTGGGTGCAAGGCGGGGTGGGCCTGATCCAGACCGAGATCATCCCGCGGGTCGTGGGCGACGCCACCTTCAAGAACAACCGGATCATGCCCAGCCTGGGGGTGGGAACCCACCTCTTCCTGAGCAACTGGCTGACCTTCAACGTCTCCATCAAGGACTACGTGTTCAACGACCTGTTCGAGCCGACCGACCGCAAGCCCAACGAGGACATCGCCACGGTCAAGGGGCGGGCGCAGGGACAGTTCGTTCACAACATCATGCTGTCGGCCGGGCTGGGGCTGTATCTGCCCACCTCGTTCAGCTACCGAACGCCTCGCTGAGGGGACCGAGATCATGTACAACATGAAGTCGATGAGGATTGGTCTGGCTGCCCTCGGCGTGACCCTGGCGCTGCCGCTGGGATTCGCGGGCACCGCCTCCGCACAGTTGCCTGAACGCCGCAGCCCGCTGGCCGACGCGCCGGCCGTGCGCCACCGGCAGGAGCTGCGGCGGCTGCGCTTCGAGATCGGCCCCGGCGCCGCAACGACGATCGGGCAGGACTACTACCACGCGATCATGGTGGGCGGAAAAGCCAACTTCTTCCTGGCCGACTGGCTGGCCATCGGCGGCTACGCGGCCTACAACCTGACTCCCGACTTCAAGACCTCCTTCCACGAACGGCTGGAACAGGTGCTGCCGACGATGACGCGGCCGATGGACCGGGCACCCACCCAGCAGGACGCGCGCGCCGGGATGAACAAGATCGGCCAGGTGTTCGCGGTACAGGCCGAGCTGGTGCCCTTCTCCGGCAAGTACTCGCTGTTCGGGAAGATCTTCGCCAGCTACGACTTTTACGCGTTTGGCGGCCCGGGCTTCATCAACTTCGTCGCCGACCGGGACCCCTGCACCACGCCGGGCAACTCGTGCCCGGTCACGGGGCTGAAGATTGGTGGGAATTTCGGGCTGGGTATGCGTAGCTACTTCAACAACTTCTTCTCGATGGATGTCGAGGTGCGCGACCTCCTGCTGCGCAACAACCCAGCCGGGCGCGACGAAACCGGGGATCGCATCGCCGACGATCAGGATCTGAGCTGGGACTCGAACTACATGATCGGTCTCAACCTCACGTTCTTCCTGCCGCCCCGGGCCCCTGTCAGCGAGTGAACCCACCCCACCAGCAACCACCAAGCGGAATCACGAGCATGGCGCCGCAAAAAAAGAAGGTCACGTTGTATTTCAACGCCGCGATGCTCGCGGAGACCCAGAAGGAGGCCTTGCGGCAGGACCGCTCGGTCTCCTGGATCATCCAGGCGGCGTGGAGGTTGGCGCGGGAGGAGATCCGGCGAATGCCCGGGGCCCTCGCGGGTTCGGGCGCATCCAAGGTAGAGTCCAACCACACCCCGCCTCCCTCCGCCGGCAGACTGTAAGGTCTCCCGGCGCGGGGGCGCCTCAACACTTGCTCGTTCCGGGCAGTAAGGAACGGTGGTGAGCGACTTCGCTGACGCTGCGCGCTTTCAGTCCGCGGACGCCGCGGCCGAGCCGGCCGTTGCGCCGTTGCGGGCGGTCGTCGAACGCGCACAGGCGGGCGACACCGCCGCTTTCGTCGAGCTTCTGACCTGGTACCAGCGTCGGGTGATCTCCACGGCGTGGCGGATCCTGGGCAGCCAGGCCGACGCGCTGGACGCGGCCCAGGAGGTGTTCCTGCGGCTGCACCGCTACCTGCGCTCGTTCCGGTCGGACCAGGAGTTCTCGGCCTGGCTTTACCGCCTGATCGTGAACGCCTGTCACGACATCCGCCGGCGGCGCACGATCCACCTGTCCTTCGAGCGCGAGCGCGACCGGGGCGCCCTCGATCACCTGCGCAGCGCCGACGACGTGGAGGCCAGCGCGGTGGTGCTGGAGGACGAGCGCCTGGTGGCGCAGGCGCTGGAGACGTTGTCGGAGAAGGAACGCGCGGCCCTGGTGCTGCGAGACCTGGAAGGGCTGTCCACCCAGCAAGTGGCGGAGATACTGGGCTCCAGCCCGACCACGGTGCGTTCGCAGATCAGCACCGCGCGGGCCAAGCTGCGGGCCTTCCGGGACCGGGCCTACCGCCGTACGGGAGAGGGGGAGCCGTAAGGTGGGCAACGTGGGTGGTCAGACGGTGGAGCCGGCAGGTCGGCGCGACCGGGTCAGCTGCCCGCGCAACGCGAGCTTGCTGGCGCTGCACGCCGGTTACGATGTGCCGCCCGAGGAGGCCACCGGGCTGCGCCGGCACCTGGAAGATTGCGCCGATTGCCGCCTGCTGCTGAGCGAGCTGCGGACCACGCGCGACTGGCTGCGCGCGAACGCGACGCCGCCGGTGGATGGGCAGCTGCTGGACGAGCTGCGCACGCGGGTGGTGCGGCGGCTGGTGCGCGAGCGCCCCTTCCCGTGGTTGCTGGCGCTGCTGGGTCGGACCTGGGCTTCGTGGCGCAGCATGAACTGGCAGTCGGCGCGCGGTCTGGCGGTGGCGACCTTGCTGATGGTCGGCGCGCTGGGGGCGCTGCCCAGCCTGAACGGCCATCGCGCCCAGCGCAGCGCCTGGCGCGCCACCGAGTCGGCCATCGCCCTGCCCTCCCGCCTGTCGGTCAGCAGCGACGAGGCCGAGCCGGGCGACGAGGACGAGTCGACCGCGCCCGATCCCGAGCCCGGCGCCGACGAGGAGCTGGCCGAGGCCGAGCCGGTCGCCGGGCCTCTGGACGCGGGCGTCGAGGAGCCCTCCTCCGGCAGCGGCCTGCGCATCGAGATGCAGACCACCGATCCGAACGTCCGCATCATCTGGTTCGCCGCGAACAGCGCCCACGAGCAAGGGGTGCGCTGATGCGCGCCGCGCCCTGGTCGGTCCTGGCGCTGGCGCTCGCGGTGCTGGGCGGCGGGGCGGCCCGCGCCGGCGACGAGCACAAGGACGCCCGCGACCGCAAGGAGAGCCGGGACGGCAAGGACCAGAAGGACCAGCACGATAAAGACGGCAAGGACAACCGGGAGGTGAAGGAAGAGCGGCGCGAGGAACGGCCGGCGCCGGGGATGCGGGGTCGGGTCTTCGAGCTGAAGCACCAGAACGCGGTCGACCTGGTCCAGGCGCTGCGGCCGCTGTCCAGTGGCGCGCCCGGGGCCATGTTCCAGCCCAGCGAGCTCCTGAACACCATCACGGTGCGGGACTTTCCCGAGAGCCTGAACGCCATCGCCCAGGCCCTCAAGCGGCTGGACGTGCCCACCGCGCCCCAGCCGGACGTGGAGGTGAAGATCCGCGTGCTGCTCGGTTCGCCCCTGCCGGGAACCGGGCAATATCCGTCCGAGCTGGATGCGGTGGTCAAGCAGCTGAACGCCACCCTCCAGTACAAGAGCTACCACCTTGTCGCGGCCGTCACCCAGCGCGTGCGGGCCAACGCCGGCGCCAGCGGCAAGGGGCAGGTGGTGCTGGGGCCGCCGGCCGCCGACGAGAGCACCAACGGTCAGTTCCACTTCAGCATCGAGAAGATCTCGTTGCCTCCGCCCGGCACCAGCACCACCGCGCTGGTCTCGTTCAAGCGCCTGAAGCTGAACCTGGAGAGCGGGCCGCTGGGCGAGGCGGAAGTTTCCACCGGGTTGACGCTGCGGGAAGAGGAGAAGGTGGTGGTGGGTACGGGAAGCTTGAAGAACCGGGCGATGATCGTGGTGGTGTCCGCCCGCCTGCTGCGACGGCCGTGAGCGCCCTTCCGGGCTGACCCAACGCGATCGCGCCGTTACTTGCGGGCGTCCTGGCCGCCGCGGCGCTGGAGGCGGGTGCGGGCGGCGGTGGCCATCTCCCGGATCTCCGGGTCGTCATGCCCCTCGGCCACGAAGGCCAGGTATTCGGAGGCCTCGTCGCCGCCGAGGATGGCGATGGCGTCGAGGATCTTGCGCATCTCCCGGCGGTCGCGCATCGAGCGCTGGGCCGCCAGCACGCCGACCGCGCGCCGGTCCTTCAGCTCGACCAGTGCGCCCAGAGCGGCGTCGCGCACCGATTCTTCGGGGCTGTCCAGCAGCTTCAGCAAGGTGTCGGCCTCGCTGGCCAGCTTGCGCTCACCGACCACCCGGATGGCCTCGATCTGCAGCTCGCCGGCGTCGGCCTTGAGGGTGTCGCGCAGGGCGACGGCCGGGCCCACCCACAGCTTCTGCCGGGCGACGTAGCCGGCCAGCAGGTCGTCCACCGTGCGGTTGACCAGCTTGTTGAACAGCTCGCGCTTGTTCGGGTTGGAGGCGACCTCGTATTGAGTCTCCGAGCCGGCCTGCACGTCCTCGTTCCAGTGGGGCGCGGCCATCTCGCTGGGTCGGGTGTCGATCCGCAGCCGGACCGCCGCCCGGGCGGCGCCCTTCTGATCGGCGACGACGTTCTCCATCCCGAACTCCAGCCGCACGCGCGCCACCAGCGCGCCCCCGGCGTCGTGGGGGCCGCTGGCGAACAGTCCCGATCCGGCCAGCGTGCGGCGCACCCGCTGCTCGATGGCCTGGGTATCCACGCTGACCCCTTCGGGACGGGCGTCGGGAGGGGTGAAGTCGCTGACCGCGACGGAGCCCAGCCCCGGGGTCGGTCGCACCGGCTCGCCGGGAGGCGCGCTGTTCTTCTTGCAGGCGCTGGCCGCGGCCAGCGCGAGCAGGGGACAGATCAGCGGAGAGCGCAACATGCTGGCCGCCGCCTCAGGACAGACGTCTGGTGAGGGTGATGAGGTCGTCCCCCGGCTGGTAGAAATCGGGGATGCGACCGACCACGGTGTAGCCCACCCGCTCGTAAAATCGCAGCGCCCCGCCCTTGCCCTCCAGGCTGGAGGTCTCGATCCGGATGGTGCGGGCGCCCCGCTGACCGAGCTCGGCCTCGACCGCGGCGAGCAGATCGCGGCCCACCCCGCGGCCCCGCACCGAGGCGGCGGTCACCAGCCAGTACAGGTCGTAGGTGGCGTCGGTCATCGGCGTACGCCCGAAGCAGGCGTAGCATACGGGAACGTCGGCCCCGTCGACAATGACCCGCGCTTCGTAGGTGTTGCCCTCAGGCGGATCCAGCACCGCCTCGAGGAGCTCGATGGCGCAGGCCACCTCCTCCGGTCGAAACGGGTTCTCCGTCTGGTTGCTGGTCGGCGCGAGGATCTCGACGAGGGCCGCGCGATCGGAGGGCGAGGGGGATCGTATCCGCATCTTGGCGCCTCTTCATGGCCAGGGCCAGCAGCCGGCCGATCAGCTCGTCATACCCCATGCCCGCCGCCCGGGCGGCGCGGGAAAAGCCCCCGCCCTCCCGGGACAGATCGCAGTTGGGGTTGACGTCGATGACCCAGGGGGTGCCGTCGGCCGACAGCCGCACGTCCACCCGGCCGTAATCCCGCAGCTCCAGGGCGGCGAAGGCGGCCAGGGCGACCTCCTCGATCCGCTGTCGAACGGCGGGAGGCACCGCGCAGGGAACCGGGCGGGTGCCCTTGTAGTCGACCGAGCTCTCCACCCACTTGCCCTCGAACGAGACGATGCGCGGACGGTCGGGGGGCATGTCCGAAAAATCGATCTCGTGCAGTGGCAGCACGGTGGCGGCCCCGCCATCGGGGGCTTCCAGCACCGAGACGTTGATCTCACGGCCGTCGATGAACGACTCGACCAGGGCGGGCTGACGGTAGTGGGCCAGGATGAAACGCACTCGTTCGTCCAGCTGATCGCGCGTGTGGGCCACCGAGCAGGAGGCGATCCCGACCGAGGCGTCCTCCCGGGTGGGCTTGACGATCACCGGGAAGCGCAGGTCCACCGCCCGGGTATCCGGCGTGTCCAGGGCCACCGCCGCCGGGGTGGGGACCCCAGCCTGCAGCAGCAGCTTCTTGGCCCGGTCCTTGTGAAGCGCCGACAGCAAGGTCTGGGGGGGCGAGCCGGTGTAAACCAGGCCCTCGTACTCCAGCAGCATCGGCAGCAGCGCCTCGAACCGGTTGTCGCCCCGGAGCGACTCGCACAGGTTGAAGACCACCGCCGGGGCCGCGGTCCTCAGCTCGGCCAGCGCGCCGTGCACGTCATCGCGCAGGCCCACCGTCACCACCTCGGTGCCCGACTGCTCCAGCACCGCGGTGACGTCCTGGGCGACGTCCTGGATGTCGGCCCGGGCCCGATTTTCCGGATCCGCGACCGCGTCTTCGAAGTCCCGATTGAAGACGACCGCGACCCGTGGTTGCGTTCGAACCTTCACGCTCTCGCCATATTATCGGTCCGGTTTTCCGATTTGCAATTGGAAGCGGTCGTGATCGGACAAGGTGGCGGCCGGGGGGGTGAACGCCGTCTGTAGATCGTGTGGCCTGACTTCGGAGACGTCCAGTCCGAAAACGGCAGCCAGCGCCTGCGCCAGATGGGCGGCCAGCGCCGGGAGCGGCGGTGCGCGACCGTCACGAAGTTGCGCCACGGATGTGACGGCGGCACCGGGCATCCCGCAGGGGACGATGGCGGAAAAGGCGCGCAGGTCGGTGGTCACGTTCAAGGCCAGCCCGTGGATGGAGACACCGTGGCGCACCTGGACCCCGAATGCGCAGATTTTGGATGCCCCGACCCACACCCCGGGGGAGGTGCGACGCCATTGCCCCTCGATGCCCAGCGGGGCCAGGACGTCGATCACCGCGCGGGCCATGCCCTCGACGTGGGCCACCACGCCCCGCCGCAAGCGCACGATGGGATAGGCCACCAGCTGCCCGGGACCGTGATAGGTCACCTGTCCGCCCCGGGTCACCGGCGCGACCTCGACCCCGCGGGCGGCGAGCTCGGCCGGCGCCAGCAGCAAGTGCTCGGGCCGCGAGCGGCGGCCGACGGTGATCACCGGTTCGTGCTCGAGCAGGAGCAGGATCTCGCGGCGGCGGCCGTCGAGGATCTCCTCGCGCAGCCGCTCCTGCAGTGCCGCTGTGGGGGCGAACCGCTGGCGCCCCAGCCAGCTCCAGTCGGCAGCGGCGCCCCCCAAGGTGCGGTCTCCGCCCTCCCGGCGCGGGAGAGCCCTACCCTTCTTGCAGCTCGGCGAAGAAGTCGGCGTCGACGAAGTCCACGCTGACCATGGCGTTGATCACCCCCACGCCGTGCCGGACGCAGGTCTCCGCCATGGCGGCGCCGTCGGCCACCTCGAGCGGCGGACCGGGCTGCTTCCACTCGGCGATGGCGTCTTCAGCCAGCCGGCCGGCCAGCAGCAACGCCCCCTCGTCCTGGTTGCGCGCCCGGATGCCGGCGCGCAGCTCGCCGATGGCACGGCGGCCCGCCGAACCGTTGCCCGACCGCAGGGCGATCAGACAGCGCGACGGACGAGCGCCGCGGCCACGCAGGGCCTCGAGGTAGATGGTGCCCTCCACCCGCTTGACGAAGGTGGCGGGGCCGAACCCCTCTCGCTGCAGCAGCACGCGGGCGATGGCCTCGAAGGCGGCCGGCGACAGCTCGGCCAGGCGCAGCTCCAGCGCGGCCAGGGTCCGCTCGCGCAGAGCCCGGCGCGCCTCGCCGAAGACGTGCTCGGCGCGTTCCAGGTCCAGATCCGGCGGCCGGCGGGCCAGCGCGAACAGGCCGCTGCCCGCCGCGCGAATGCGCGGCCGCGATCCTGCGCGCAGCCGCTCCTTGGGTTCGGCGGCGAGCGCCGCACGCATGACCCGCCAGGCCTCGTTGGGCTCGCCGT
>JBKPRZ010000224.1:0-17532 GCA_046734815.1 Myxococcota bacterium
CCCAGCAGCAGCGCCGCGATCAGCACCAGCAGCGCCGCGCCGGCGCCGGGGCGGGCGCCCGCTCCGGCGCTGCAGGAGAGCACCTCCTGCAGGTAAGGCCCGGTCAGCTTCTCGCGGGCGACATCCAGGTACGGGGATGCGCAATAGCCGTTGTCGGCGGAGCAGCAGCCGCCGGCGGCGGGGTCGTCGGGGTTGCAGCTGGGCTGGTAGAGGAGCCACCCGCAGCGGGTGGGGTCGGTCTCGTCCGGCGCGCAGGCGGCAAAGCCGCGGTCCAGCGGGCCGCCGTCGCCGTCGTGGATCAGCGCCAGCGCCGCCCGCGCGAAGGCGCTGCTGGTGCGCGCGGCCCGCTCGACCAGCGGCGCCAGCTCGGACCGGCGGCAGTCGTCCAGGGTGTCGGAATGGGCCATGCCGTCCCGGCTCTCGTCCAGCTCTCCCGAGATGCCGTCGATGTAGTTCAGCACCGTGTAGACGGTGCGGGCGTCCGCGCTGCGCAGGGTGTGGGCGTGGCAGTCCTGCAGGGTGTGCATCGCCCGTCCCAGCAGGTAGCTGGCCTGGTCGACGTCCACCTGCAGCTGGCCGTAATAGTCGAGGTACAGAGGCACCTGGGTGTTGCGCGCGGGTCCGCTGCGCGGGAGCGCCGCGGCCTGGGCCAGCTCCTGCCGCATCAGCCGCTCGCTGTCCTGCAGGACGGTCCGGTCGGCGGTCAGACCGTCCTCGGCGGTGGCGCGCAGGCAGTGCAGGTGCTGGCTGGTCGGATCGGGATCCACCTGCGCGCGCCGCAGCTGATCCAGGTTGCTGACCGAGTGGCCGCCGGTGTCCGGCGACCGCACGCCCACCGCCACGCTGTGGAGCACGAAGCGCTGGGCGTCGGTCAGGCTGGCGGCGGCGGACTGGCCGGCGCTCTCGAGCACGGCAGGGGCCAGATCGGCGGCCACCTTCTTCCACAGATCGCTCTCCGGCAGCGCGATCCCGCTCAGGTCCTGCCCGGCGATCAGCACCGCCATGGCCGCCAGGGTCAGCCGCTCGTGACAGGACTGCGAAAAGCCGCTGGCGATGGAGAAGGCGCCGGCGGGCAGGGGGGTCAGCGCCAGCACCGCCGCGGCGGCCAGCGCGCTCGGCCGGCGCGCGCTCAAAACGGCCGCTCCAGCAGGACGGTGGTGCGGTATTGCAGGCAGACCAGCGGGATCCCGGTGAGCACCGGCAGCGCCACCACCAGCGACAGCGGCACCAGCCCGATGTGCAGGTCGGGCGCCAGCGGCCACAAGATCGCCAGCGGCCGCAGGTCCACGAACAGGCCCGCCTGCGGCGCCTGGTCGACGTCGTCGGGGACCAGCAGCAACGAGGTGCCGGCCGCCAGACCCGAGCGCAGGCGGCCGCCGGCGTAGCTGAAGTCCAGGCCCAGACCGATGTTCGCGGTGAGGGTGAAGTCGTGGCTGCCGTCGTCGCGCGGGTCGCGCCAGCCGTTGGCCTCCGCCCGCAGGAACAGGCGCAGGTCGCCCGACTGCCGGCTGATCGCCACCCCCAGCGCCTGGGCCCGGGCCAGCTGCAGCGAGCCCTTGGGACGGCTGAGCAAGGTGCTGGCCAGGTCCACCTGCCCGCTCCAGGGCCCGGCGGCGGCCCGACCGGCCAGCAGGGACAGCAGCAGGGCGGCGCCAGAGCGGGACAGCGAGCGCATGTCCCCTGTTTCGTGGTGCTGCCGGTCGCGGCCGGCCGGCGTTTCAGAGCGGCACCGACGCCGGCATTCCACCCGGATCGCGCGCCCGGCAGGCGTCGACCTGCGCGCCCAGCAGCACGACCAGGGCGCTCAGATACACCCAGGTCATCAGGATCGCGATCGCCGCCATCGAGCCGTATGTCCGGTTGAATCCGGCGAAGTGGGAGATGTAGAACGAGAAGACCCAGGACCCGAGCAGCCACGCCGCCGTGGCCAGCACCGAGCCGGGGCTCAACCAGTGCCAGGTGGCGTGCGGGCGGTGAGGACCCCAGCGGTACACCACCGCCAGGGCCAGCAGCATCGACGCGGCCGCCGCCGGCCATCCCAGCAGCGAGCCCAGCAGACGCCAGCGCCACTGCAGCCAGTCGGACAGGCCAGTCATGAGGATCAGGGTCGACGCCACCAGCAAGATGCCTCCCACCGTCAAGGTCAGCGAGAGCGCGCTCCGCCGCAGGAAGCTCCGCCGTTCCTGCACCCCGTACACGATGTTGAGGGCCTTGCACAGAGCCCCCATGCCCCGCTGGGCCGACCACAGACCGGCAGCCAGACCGGTCACCAGTCCCACGGTCAGATCCTGCCGCGGCCGCGAGGCCAGCCGCTGCAGCTCGGTCAGCACCAGACGCGGCCCGCTGGCCGGCACCAGGCCCAGCATCTGCAGCTGTCGCTCGATGCTGCGCCCGTCGAGCAGCAGTCCATACATCGACACCACCGCGGCCAGACCGGGGAACAGCGAGAGAAAACCGTAGAAAGCGACGGCGGCGGAGATCAGGGTGAGCCGATGCTGGCGAACGGCCGCCAGGAAACGGCGGATCGCAAACAGCCAGCCGACGGTGTTCATCGACGGGAAGCTGGGCCGGCGTTCGCCGCGCGCGCGTAAGCGGAACACGGCTTTCCGACGGTGGCGCTGCTTGCTCGTTGTGCTCGCTGGACCTTTCAGTCACGTTGGCCGCGCAGGAGGGCACGATGGCCAACGAGGAGAAGGTACGTCTCGAGCAAGCGCGCACGGCGGACAAGCCCTGGCGGAGGTGGGGGCCCTATCTCAGTGAGCGGCAGTGGGGCACGGTGCGAGAAGACCGCAGTCCGGGCGGCGATGCCTGGAATTACCTCAGCCACGACGCCGCTCGCAGCCGGGCCTACCGCTGGGGCGAAGATGGCCTGGCCGGGATCAGCGACGACCAGCAGCTGCTCTGCTTCGCGCTGGCGCTGTGGAACGAGAAGGACGCCATCCTGAAAGAGCGGCTGTTCGGATTGACCAACAGCGAGGGCAACCACGGCGAGGACGTCAAGGAGTACTACTTCTACCTCGACAGCACGCCCACCCATTCGTACATGAAATACCTGTACAAGTACCCGCAGCGCGCCTACCCCTACACCCAGCTGCTGGAAGAAAATCGGAAACGTACCCGCAACGACATGGAATACGAGTTGCTGGACACCGGGATCTTCGACGACGACCGTTACTTCGACGTGTTCGTGGAATACGCCAAGGGGTCGCCCGAAGACATCCTGGTGGAGATCACCATCCACAACCGGGGCCCCGAGCCGGCGCCGCTTCGGGTCCTGCCCACCGCCTGGTTCCGCAACACCTGGCAGCCCGAGGGCCCGCGTCCGGTCCTGGGCATGGGCTCGCCCGCCGGCGGGGCCTCGACCATCGTGGCCGACCACGCCGGGCTGGGACGGCGTTTCCTGTACGCGCAACCCGGCGCCGAGCCGCTGTTCGTGGACAACGAGACAAATCCGTTCCGCTTCCCCGACACGCACACCAGCGCCCGTTATTACAAGGACGGCTTCGATTATTACGTCGTCCATGACAACCACGACGCGGTCAACCCGCAACGGACCGGCACCAAAGCGGCCTTCCATTACAAGGTGACCGTGCCGGCCCAGGGCAGCGTGACCCTGCGCCTGCGCCTGACCGACCTGACCGGCGGGGCCCTGGCGGGCGATCCCCTGGGGGCGGCCTTCTCGCAGCTGATGGGCACGCGCCGGGCCGAGGCGGACACCTTCTACGCCGAGACGATCCCGCAGAACCTGAACGCCGACCAGCAGATGGTGATGCGACAGGCCCTGGCCGGGATGTTGTGGAGCAAGCAGTTCTACGACTACGACGTGGCCGCCTGGCTGTCGGATCGCGGTCTGGATCCCTACCGCAACGGCAGCGCCGCGCCCCGCAACGGCGACTGGTACCACATGGTCAACGGCGACGTCATCTCGATGCCGGACAAGTGGGAATATCCCTGGTACGCGGCCTGGGACCTGGCCTTCCATGTGTTGCCCATCGGCATGGTGGACCCCGACTTCGCCAAGCAACAGCTGCTGCTGCTGCTGCAGGAACGTTACCTGCACCCCAACGGCCAGGTGCCGGCCTACGAGTGGAACTTCGGGGACGTCAACCCACCGGTCCACGCCTGGGCGGCCTATTTCCTCTACCAGCGCGACGCCCAGCGCACGGGCAAGCCGGACATCACCTTCCTCAAGACGGCCTTCCACAAGCTGCTGCTCAACTTCACCTGGTGGGTCAACCGCAAGGACCCCAACGGGCGCAACGTGTTCGAGGGCGGCTTTCTGGGGCTGGACAACATCGGCGTGTTCGACCGGAGCGCGCCGCTGCCCACCGGGGGCCACCTCGAGCAGGCCGACGGCACCGCCTGGATGGCCCTGTATTCACAGGTGATGCTCCAGATCGCCATCGAGCTGGCCCTGGAGGACCGCAGCTACGGCGAGATGGCGCTGAAGTTCTTCGAGCACTTCATCTGGATCGCCTCGGCCATGACCCACATCGGCGGCGGCGTGCAGATGTGGGACGAGGAGGACGGCTTCTTCTACGACGCCCTCTCCACCCCCGACAGCGGCTCGACCCGCCTGAAGGTGCGTTCGATGGTGGGTCTGCTGCCGCTGGCCGCCGCCACCGTCTTCACCGGCAAGGTGCGCGAGCACCTGCCCGCGCTGGCGGCCCGGGCGCGCTGGTTCATCGACCACCGGCCCCAGCTGGTGGGCAACATGCAGGACCCGCGCAAGCCGGGTTACCGCGACCGGGTCTTGCTGTCGGTGCTGGACGAGGACCGCCTGCGCCGGGTGCTGTCGCGCATGCTGGACGAGAAGGAGTTCCTCAGCCCCTACGGCATCCGGTCATTGTCCGCCAAGCACCGCGAGGAGCCCTATCAGTTCTGGGTGGGCGGCCAGGCCTTCAACGTCGGCTACCTGCCCGCCGAATCGGACAGCGGCATGTTCGGCGGCAACTCGAACTGGCGGGGGCCCATCTGGATGCCGGTCAACGCCATCCTGATCCGCGCGCTGATGAACTACTACATGTATTACGGCGACGGGTTCAAGGTCGAGATGCCCACCGGGTCGGGGCGCAAGGTCACCCTGTTCCAGGTGGCCGAGGAGCTGACCGGGCGGCTGGCCCACATATTCACCCGTGACGAGCAGGGGCACCGGCCGGTGCACGGGGGCGCGCGCAAGTTCCGCGACGACCCCCACTGGCGCGACCTCATCCTGTTCTACGAATATTTCCACGGGGACAACGGGGCGGGCATCGGCGCCAGCCACCAGACCGGCTGGAGCGGCCTCATCGCGCCGCTGATGGCCCTGTTCGCGGTCACCCGGCCGCAGAACGTGCTGGACGCTCAGGAGGCGGCGGCCGCGGCCGTCCCGGTCCCGGCGGTACCGGGGCAACCTCAGCCCCGGCCCGCCCAGACCCGCTGACCGCGCGCTCTATCGCACGCGCAGGTCGAAGACGTGACGGCCCCAGGGCGGAAGGTCCAGGTAAAGACCGGGACCGTTCAAGCTGGAGCCGTCACGTTCGTAGCGGGCGTCGCCCAGCTGGTCGACCAGCTGGACCGGCCGCCCGTTCACGGCGGGCAGCTCCAGAGGCAGGTAACACTGCCCCTGGCTGGCGCCGTAGTTGACCACCATCAGGCAGCGGCGCTGGCCGGCCTCCCACAGGCCGGCGATGAACTGATCGCTGGTCGGGTTGCCCTCCCAGGCCGGCCCCGGTTCGAGCAGCCGCCAGGTGCCCTCGTGCACCTCCGGCCGTGACAGGGTGGTCAGCAGCTTCTGATAGAAGCCCTGGATCTCGCCGTCGGGCGCCTCCACCGTGCGGCGGCCCAGGTGCATCGACACGCGCGCGCGCCGTCCCTCGAACTGCCCTTCGTGGAAGAAGCGCAGCCCCGGCACCAGGAAGGTGATCACCGCCGCGGCCATGTGCCGGGCGGGCGGCTGGAACGTCGCCGCCGCCCGCGGCTCGTCGTGGTTCTCGAGGAAACGAGCCGAGTGCTCCTGGAACTCGGGCGTGGCGTGCAGGTGGCCGCGCACCGCCGCGGCGGCATCGGCCACCAGCCGGTCGTACAGCCGCTTGTCGTAGGTGTAGGTGAAGCCGGCCTGTTGCAGCTCCCACTCCATGTCCCAGTACACCTCGGCGATGAAGACGAACTCTGGCCGCCGCTTCTTGATGCGGGCGATGGCGTCCGGCCAGAACGGCTGGTCCACCGGCGGCGTGCCGTCGCGCGGGCGCGCGCGGTCCCCCCAGGTGCGCAGGAAGACCTGCGGTTGCACCAGCATGGCCATGTCGCAGCGGACGCCGTCGCAGCGTTCGGCCACCCGCCCCAGCTGGGTGATCATCGCCTCGCGCAGGCCGCCGTGGCGGTAGTTCAGCTGGAGGGCGTCGGGCCAGCCGGGGAAATAGGGATCCCGGCCGAAGGCCAGCACCCGGCTCTGCCCCCGGCTGCGGAAGCGGCCCCAGTTCTGCGGCTCGCGCGCCAGGTCCTCCTCGGTGCCTTCGATGAAGAACTCGGGATGTTCGTCCACCCAGGGATGGTCGGGGGCCACGTGGTTGGGCACGAAGTCCAGCAGCATGTTCAGCTTGCGGGTGACCAGGCGGGCGCGCAGGCTGGCCAGCGCCACCTCGCCGCCGAAGTCCTTGTGGACGTCGTACCCCTGCACCGCGAACGGTGAGCCGACGACGTCCTGATCGCCCCAGTCGGGGAGATCATGAGCGTACCCTTCGCGCAGCGAGCCCCGCGTACGGGATATCTCCCGGGCCGCGGGGCCCGTCTGCCAGACGCCGAGAGGCCACACCCACTGGAAACCTCTGGCGGCTATCCCGTCGAGGAAGCCGTCCGAGAAGTCGTCGAGGGTGGCGGGCCGGCGCAGGGACCGGCCCAGCTCGCCCAGGAGGACGCGGGTATTCAGCTGGTACAGCAACGGATGGCGCATGGTGGTCCTCCCGGCCGTCCGCTCAGCGCGAGGCTGGCTCCAGAGTCACCGCCATCGCCTCGGTGTAGTCGACCTGCACCACCTCACCGGGCTTCATGTCCTTGAGGCGCTCGCGCACATCGGGATCCTCGACCACCAGCTCCTCGATCTTTCCGTCGGGCCCCTTGAGCTTGATGGCGTTCCGCTTGGTGTCGATGGAGACGATCTGGGCGGCCAGGGTGTGGGTGCGCTCCATCATGCGGCCGGGCTGCGCGCCCTGCATGCGGCGGCTGGTTTCCCGCACGTTGGCGGTGGGCTTTGCCTCACCCGGGCGGTGCACCGCCAGCGCCAGAGACTCCTTGTAGGTCATCCGGATCTTGTCACCCTTCTTGACCTGCTCGAAGGCCTGCACGTCTTCGGGCACGTCCACGGTGGTGGACTTGCCGTCCTCGGTCTTGAGGGTGAGCTTGCGATTGTCCTTGTCGATCTTCTCGACCGTGGCCACGGCGGTGCGGGTGTTCTGCCGTTCCATCTGAACGCGCTCCGGTGACCGGGACGGCACCGGGGTCCCGGCCTGTGGCGTGGTGGTGCCGGGTGGCTCGGACATGATGAGCCAGCCCGCGCCCATCGCGGTGGCGGCAAACGATCCGATCATGATCAGCATCAGGGTCGTCGGTGTCGGCATGTGCAACCTCCTCTGAGCCGCGAAATCTTTGCGGCGTTGCCCGGTCAAGCTGAGGCTCCGTCGCGGATACCGGCAGCGATTGCCGAGCGTGACGCGGGGATTGCGAGAGGGTCCGATAGGCTCTGCTCGACAAGTAGTGAGCCACTGCTAAGGTGAGCCACCTTCGGTCAGCAGACGTCCCCATTGACGCCCCAGCGCCCGCTCCCGTTTCTCGCCCACGGTCTGCTGTTCGCCAGCACGCTGGTGGCGTGCTCGGTGCCCGACCTTCGCTCGGCCGCCGAGGACCTGGACGAACCGATAGTCGGTCCCCGCTGTGCGGTCGAGCTGGCCCAGGTGGCGGCCTATCAGAGCGTGAAGGTACCGCTGTCCCGCCGTGACGACGAGCTGCCGCGCGATCTGGACCTGGTGGCGGGCAAGGCCGCCCTGCTGCGTGTGTTCCTGGCTCCCACCGGCGCCGTGCCGGTGCCGGACGTGCGGGTGGCGATGTCCTTGCGCTGGCCCGGCGGCGAACGCACCGCCGAGAGCGCCGCCACCACCGTGACCGCCGCCTCCAGCGACGATCGGCCCGGCAGCACCTTCGACTTCCCGCTGGCCGCCGACGAGCTGGTGTCGGGCGCCAGCCTTTCGGTCGAGATCCGGGCGGACGGCTGCGCGGGCCTGCCGCGCACGCGTTTTCCCCGCGCGAACATGGTGGACCTGCGCGCGCAACCGATCGGTCCCCTGCGCGTGCGGGTGGTGCCCCTGCGCTACGACGCCGACGGCTCCGGGCGCCTGCCCGATGTCTCGCCCGAGCAGCTGGCCACCTTGCGGCAGGCGGCGCTGGCGATGTTTCCGGTCCCCGCCGTCGAGATCGAGCTGCGCGATCCCGCGCCCAGCGCGGTGGCGGTCAGCGCCCGGCAGGGCTGGCGCGAGCTGCTGTCGGCGCTGCGCAGCTTGCGCGCGCGCGACCGCGCGCCCGCCGACGTCTATTACCTGGGCCTGGTCGCCCCCGCCGACAGCTACCCCAATTATTGTGGCGGTGGCTGCACCACCGGCCTGTCCTTCGTCACCGGCCCGACGGAGGTGGAGAAGCGAGCCAGTGTGAGCCTGGGCTACAGCGGGCGTTTCTTCGTCGAGGCGATGCTGCACGAGCTGGGACACGCCCACGGCCGGGCCCACGCCCCCTGCGGCGAGACCGACCAGGTGGACACCTCCTATCCCCATCCGACCGCGCTGATCGGCGTGTGGGGTTACGACGTGGGCTCGCCCGATCCGCTGCGCTCACCCGAGCGCACACGCGACATCATGAGCTACTGCCAGCCGCGCTGGATCTCCGACTACACCTACCGCTCGCTGACCGTGCGAAGCGCGCAGGTCAACCGAAGATCGTTCTGACCGTCGAGAAAGCCGTTTTCGGCTTTCAGTGTTCGTCGGACAGCCTCGGAGATGACGTCCGCCCCATCTCCAGCCAGAGAGGAGGCCACATGCGTGACGATAAACGGCTGAGTGCTCGGGATGGACGGACAGCGCGGGCCGCGCTTTCGTTGGTGTTGCTGACTGCCGTTGGAGCGGGCAGCTGCTATTGGGACGACGACGTCGCCCCGGGCACGGTGGACTACTACTACGAATATTACTACCCCTACACTTATTATTATCCAGTCGACCTGGCGTATTCCTCTTATTACTGGACCGACTATTACTACTATTACGACTGGTACTGGCAAAAGGACCCACCGGTGGAGGCCCAGGCTCCCACCAACACCTGGTCGGCGGTAGGCAGCTTCGTGCGGGCGTTGGCGCGTGGTGAGGCGGTGTGCCCCGGTCAGGTGACCGTCACGCCCAAGATGGGCCCCCCTGCCTGCATGACTGCCGACAACGCTGACGTGCGTACCGGCGTGACCCTGGTGTTCAACGGCTGCCAGACCCCCAACGGCGGCAAGCTGGACGGCACCATCGACGTCACGGCCATGCGCAACGCCAGCGAGCAGACCTGCAGCTCGAACACGCGCATCAGCTTGTCCCACACCACCACCATCACCGACCTCAGCTACACCGCTCCCAGCGGTCAGCGCCTGGTGATCCCGAACCAGACCGACACCGGCACCAACAGCTTCACCTACGGGACCACGCCCAGCTCGCTGACATTCAACTCGTCCGGACGGGTGCAGGTGTACGGCACCAACGGCAGCCTGGCCGCGGACCTGAACCACAACGGGACGCGCATGGTGAGCTACAACTCCTCGAACAAGACCTACACGGTCTCGGGCCTGGCGGCCATCGAGGACACGCGCAGCAGCGCGCGCGGCAGCGTGCTGGGCGACGGGGTGACCCGCAGCAGCGAGTGCTGCAACCCGATCGGCGGCACCGTGAAGGTCACGCGCACCGGCGGCAACAGCCCGGGCGAGCACACCTGGACCTTCGGCCCCTCTTGCGGGCAGGCCACCCTGGACGGCGTGCAGACCGCGCCACCTGCCTGCCAGTAACGTCAACGCACCCCGGGCGCTCTCTACCGCCCGGCCGGGCCCGACGTCAGTCGGGAAACGCCGCATTCGTCGGGCCCGCGCCGTGCGTGGTGAACACCGAGGCGCTGTACGTGCGCTGCTGATTCCGACTGGCGAGGGGATCGTCGGTGAGGCAAAACGTCCACCGGGATCGACGGAGCGAATAAAGTGCTCGAGTGAGGAGGTGCGAGCATTCGATCGAGGGGGGGAGAGCAGGTCACCGTTGCAAGCGGAGTGGAACATGCGGGTTACCATTGTCGACGACCACATCGTGTTTCGAGAGGGGCTGAAATCGCTGCTGGGGACGTTGCCGGAGTTCGAGGTCGTGGGGGAGGCCGAAACGGGAGAGCAGGCACTGGAGCTGGTCGAGACGGTCGCGCCCGACCTGGTGATCTTGGATCTGGTGTTGCCGGGGCGGGACGGGTGCAGCATCGCCCGCGAGCTGAGGCAGCGCCGGCCCGAGATCAAGGTGTTCACCTTGACCTCCTGCGATGCCGCCCAGGACTTGATCGACGCCTTGACTGCGGGTGTGCAGGGCTACGCGCTGAAATCCGAACCGATCGAGGCGGTCATCGCCGGGATCCGACGGGTGCGCGCGGGAGAGCTGTACGTGAGCCCGCGGCTGGCGGAGATCTCACAGCGGGTGCGGCGAGCAGGGGTGGTGAGGAACGTGCTGGGGCTGCTGTCATCGCGAGAAAAGGAGGTGTTTCGTCTGGCCACCAGCGGCCAGACGGTGGCGGACATCGCCCGCGAGCTGAACATCTCGCGCAAGACGGTCGAGACTCACCGCTACCGGATCCAGAAGAAGTTCGGTCTGCGGAGGGCCAGCGATCTGATGCGCTTCGCGGCCCTGCACGATCTGATGCCGGCGGCGCCGGCGCCCTTGCCACCGTCCGGAGAAGGGACGGGGCCGGGCGCACATCCCTGAGCGCCAGCCGCCTCCGGCGGAGCGCACACGCCAGCCGACCGATCGCAGCAGCGCCCCAGGACCGACGTATGCGCAGCAGGATGCACGAGCGAGCTCGGACGCGGACGTCTGCCTCCGCGCGACCAGCCGGTGACGAGGGGCTGGGGCGGCTGGCCGACCTGATCACCGGCGGGGGCAGCGCCAACCATCAGCTGCGGCAGATCATCGACGCCCTGGCGCGCTCGCTGGGAGGCCAGTGCCTGGTCACCCTGCGGGCGCCCGGGGTGCACGAGCTGCGCACCACCCTGGTGTCGGGCCACGCCGAGGGCGGCAACGGCCACGGCGCCCGGGACAACGGGCACGGGCATCGGGAAAACGGCCACGGGACCGGCGCCTGGCCGCGCAGCGAGCGCTTCCTGCACGGCGACCTGCACAAGGTGGTGCACGATCTGCCGGCGCCGGTGGAGACCCGGCTGCGGGGCATCCGGCGCGGCGCGCTTGGGATGGTGCCGGTGCACGGCCCCCACGCCAGCGCCGGCCTGCTGGTGGCCTGCCGGACGGACGACCCCTTCACCGCCGGCGAGCGCGGTCTGTTGCGGGCGGGCGCCCGCCAGATCACCCGCGTGCTCGAGCAGCGCGAGGCGGGCGAACGCGCGCGCGCGGCGCTGGAGGCGCGCGACGAGTTCGTGGGGGTGGTCAGCCACGAGCTGGCCGGCCCGCTGGCCACCGCCTCGTTGCTGGCCGGGGTGCTGGAGCAGGCGCTGGAACGCGAGCTGATCCAGCTGGAGGCCCCGAGCCGGGGAGCGCTGCGCATGTTGCGGCTGCAGCTGGAACGGGCCAACGCCCTGGTGCGACGCCTGGCCGAGGCGGCCCGCCGGGCGCGGGTGGCCCCCGACCCGCAGCCGACCGACATGGACCTGGTCGAGCTGCTGCAGGAGGTGGTCGCGCAGCTGCGTCTGCGCGATCCGCGCGCGCAGGCGGTGGAGCTGAAGCTGGGCCCGCGGCGCCTGCTGGGCCGCTGGGACCGCATGCAGCTGGGCGAGGTCATCGAGAACCTGCTGGGCAACGCCCTGAAGTTCGGGTGTGGGCGGCCGGTGCAGGTGTCGTTGACGTCATCGCGCGAGGGCGCCGAGCTGCGGGTGCGCGACGAGGGGCTGGGGATCCCGCGGGGTGAGCGGGCCCGGATCTTTCGCCGTTTCGCCCGGGCGGTACCGCACCGGCAGTTCCCGGGGGTGGGGGTGGGGCTCTGGCTGGTCAAGCAGATCGTCAGCGCCCATGGCGGCCACGTCTCGGTGACCAGCGAGCCGGGACATGGATCCGAGTTCGTTGTGTGGCTGCCGCTGTCGCCCCGGCGGGAGGGCCACCCGCACCGCGACCGGCACGAGGCGAAGGACGAGGCGAAGAAGGAAGAAAGTAAGCTAGGTTAGAGGGGCTCGAGCCGCCCGTGGCTTCGCTGGGCTGGAAGGAGGACTGACACCCGTGCGGCCGGGGGCCTGCGAGCCCGGTTATGGCGGCAAGCTACGGCTGGACAGGGGCGGAGCAAGCGAGCGCCGCCGGGTTGGAGGGGCCGACCGATACAGCTGCCGATCAGCGCGCTTTCAGCCGGATCTGCACGCCGGTCCCGGCCAGTGTCCGCCGCGAGACCGACACGCGATCGGCGCTGTCGGGCACCAGACGGACCAGCGCGTCCCGCACGGCGATCGCCCGGTGATGGGCCAGGGCCCGCACGCTGTCGACATCGGGCCGCCGCAGACCGGATCGGTCCCGGCGGGGATCGGCTTGCCCATCGAGCTCCAGCGCCAGGCGCGGCCGTTCGCGCAGCAGCTGGGCCAGGGCGCTGATGTTCTGCTGCGCCGGCCGGTCCAGGGTGGCGTGCCCGGCGGGAAACTCGAGCCGCCCCAGCCGCTCGCCGCCGGATACCGCCGATGCGACGAGCGAGAAGGGGGCGGTGACCGCCCGCTCGATCAGACGCCTCAGCGCCTGCAAGGCCGCCGGCAAAACCTGGAACTGCGGATCGTCGACTGATCCGCCGACCGGCAGCTCGACATCGATGACCCCGTGCCGGTCGGTGAGCAACGCGACCGCCAGTGGCAGGGGCAGGCGGGTCGCCGGGCCGTCGACCTTCTCGCCCAGGCTCAGCTGCTCGATCCGCAGGTGGTTGCGGCCGCTCAGACGGCCCGAGACCACCCGGTACGCCGCCGACAGGGCCAGGTTGCCGGTGCGGATGGGATGGCCGGTGTGGCGGATGGCGTAGGGGCTCAGCGGCGGCAGCTCGATCTGGCTGGCGTCCACCGTCAGATCGACAGCCGGACCGGGATGCACCGGCGCGATGGTCCCCGACGCTGCCACCCGGCCGCTGCCGCCGATGGCGGCGCTCAGGTCCACCCGCACGCCGCTCGAATGGGAGGCCAGCCCGGTCACGGTGCCGTTCAGGTGATCGAGCTCGGCGCGGAACTCGGGCTGGAGCCGCTGGTCGGTAAACCGCAGCCGTCCGCTGCGCACCGAGATCTGCCCGATGCCGATCGTGGCCGGCGCCGACGGTCCCTGGCCCGAGCGGGGGATCAGGCCCTGGACGTTGAGGCGCCCGTCGGGGAACAGCAGCAGGCGCACGGTGGGCTCGACCAGGGTCACCGAATCGATCGACAGCGCGGCCGGACCGCTGCCCAGGGAAAGCCCAGCCAGGCGCAGCGATCGCCAGGCGACCAGCGGCTCGCCCCGGACGGCGTCCACCGTGGTCAGTCCCTCCAGCTGGAGGTCGCCGCGAAAGCTCGCGCGCGGCTGGATCCGGAGCCGTCCCTCGCCCGACAGCAGGCCGCCGGTGAGCAGCAGGCTCAGGCTGTGCGCCAGCGCGGGCTGGGCGATGGTGGCGGGCACCTCCCGCAAGCGCAGCGACAGGTCCGCGCGCAGCGGGCCCACCTGCAACCGGCCGCTGAGGTCGATGCGGCCCCGCCGCTCGACGCTGGCGGTGCGGTCCTCGACGGTGATGCGGGTGTCACGCAGCTGGATCACCCGCACCGACAGGGGAGGCGGGCGGGAGGGGTGCGCGTGGAAGCGCGCCAGGATGTCCGACACGTTGAAGCGGCCGCGGTGGTCCGGGTCGCCGTCGAGGCGGACCAGCCGCATCCAGGGCGACTGCAGCACCACCTCGCGGAACACGGGGTCGTGGCGGTACAGCGCGCGCCAGCTGCCATCCAGCTCCAGCCGCGCGACCCCGGCACAGGCGGTGCGGCCGTCGGCCTCGAACACGGTCAGGTCGTGCGCGGTGAGGGTCAGCGCCAGGGGGCTGGCGTACACCCGCGCGATCTCCACCCGCCTGCCCAGCAGGTCCTCCAGCTCGCGTTCGGCCAGACGCCGCGCCACCGCCGGCAGCAACAGGAACCCCAGCGACAGCAGCGCGATCAGGCCGGCGGCTGTGATCAGCAACGTCCGGCGTACCCAGCCCGCTCTCATGTCTCCCCGGCCGGGAAGCTGGGGCATCCGTGCGGCCGGCGGCATGAGTCGCTCCCGCATTCGATTCGCCCCGGCGCCCGATCGACCCACCGTAGGGCAAACCGGAGGATCACCACATGATGCAGACACGACCGGGACGATCCTGGCTGGCCGCCGTGGCGGCGCTGGCCACGCTGACCGCCGGCGCCAGCGCACGGGCCGGGATCACCGGAGGGTTGCCGGGGATCATCGCCGGCAGCGCCCTGGCGGGCGGATTCCTGGCCGCGCTGATCGCCGGGGCGCTGTTCCTGCTCCGCACCGGCGGCGTGCCGCTCACCTTGCTGCACGGACGCTTCTGACTTCCGCGCTTGCGAGCGCGCTCAGGCGTCCGGGCGCACGACGGTCCGGCGGATCCGGCCGCTCGAGCCGTTCTCACTGGCGCTCATCAGAGCGCTTTCGGCCAGCCGCAGGACCGGATCTTTGCCCAGACCCACGGTCCCGACCACCGAGACCACCCCCGCCGCCTGCAGCAGCCCCTGCGACCGGATGCTCTCCAGGCAGACCGAGAGCAGGCGGGGGACCTCGCGTTCGGGACCCGACTTGAACAGCGCCAGCTGCAGCGGCCCGAAGTCGCCGACCGCAGTCCGCGCCCCCGCCCCCACCCGCCACAGCTGCTGGGCGCAGTGGAGCTGCGACACCCCCGCGGGCAGGCGCACCATCGCCATCTCGACGATCCTGCGGTTGCGGGCCGCCATCATCAGCTCGCCCGCCAGCAGAGTCTCGAAGGCCGGCTGCGCCAGCAGCGGCGCCCGGGACTCGAGATCGGCGTCTCCCTCGTGGACGGCCGGGTGGATCAGGCCGGCCACCCCGCGGCGGCCCAGGTACTCCAGCAGCAGCAGCGACTCGGCCTCGAACCGGCGCGGGCTGGGATCGGACACGCACAGGGCCCCCACCGCGATCTCCGCCGGCGTCAGCAGCGGCACGCCCGCGAAGAAGGCGATGTGCGACTGGGGCTCGAGGGTGTCGCGGAAGCTGGGGTGCCGGCGGGCGTCCCCGATCACCAGCGAGGTGCGGGTCTCCACCACCGCGGTGACGTTGGTCTGCAGGAAGGCCGACGCCGGACCGTTGCCGTCGAAGGCGCCGGTGTAGGCCAGCGGCTGCAGCCCCTGGTTCTCCAGCAGCAACATGCCCGCCCCGGCGCAGCTCATGTACACCCGCAGCCAGTCCAGCCAGGGGCGGGCGTCGCGCGCGGCCTCGTTGGTGGACAGCTGGCGGATCTCCCCGCCGGCCGTCGAACGGGCCCGGCTGCGCTCCTCATGCGCCCGCTGGCGATGCGCCGATACGTCGTCGGAATCGACAGCGGACCCCAGCCGCAGCGACTCGATGGCCCGCATCAAGGTGGTGGGGTCGATCGGTTTGGGCAGGAACACGCGGGCGCCCCGGCGCAGGGCCTCCTTCTCGGTGATGTCGAACCCGGAACAGACGATGGTGGGCGGCGCCTGGTCACCCATCTGGCGCTGCAGCCGCTGGATCAGCTGGAAGCCGTCCATCACCGGCATGACGATGTCGGTGACCAGGAGATCGATCCGCTCGCGCGCCGCCAGCTGCAGAGCTTCGGGTCCCGAATGGGCGGCCAGCACGCGGTGGCCCTCGTCCCGCAAAACGCAGGCGTACGCCGTCAGCAGGTCGGGATCATCATCTACCACCAGGATGGTTGCGGGATTGGTCGTGCTCATGCCCTCCTGGCAATGTGCGGTACGCGACCGCGTCGTCCATGTCGGGCTTGCTCGCAACCTCGTCGCTGACCAGGCAGGTCCGCAGGCCGGTCAGCGAGCTGGCACTGGGCAGGGAGGCGGCCACGCGCACCGCCAGCTGCCGTCCGGTCTTTTCCAGCGCCGACACCACCGCCGGCGGCGCGTCCGGCCGCTGCGCTCCCGCCGGCCCATACACCTGCGCCAGACCGTCGCTGGCGTGGGCCGGGCCGCCATCCGTCGCCGGACCCTGGCGCAGGGGCGCGTCCACCCGGCACCGCCCGCGCACCGCCGCGCTGAGGATCTCGCGGCGCAGGCGCGGATCGTCGTCCATCAGCAACAGCACCGTCCGTTCCGTACCGGGCGCCTGTTGCAGCAGATCGTTGTCCGCTACGAACCGGATCAGGTCGAGCGCGTCCCGGCAACCGAGCTTTCTCTGGATCCGGGTGCGGTGGGTGTCGACCGTCTTGGTCGAGATGCGAAGCTTCGCGGACGCCTCCACGCTGCTGGCGCCGCTCGCCACCAGATCGAAGACCTCCCGTTCGCGCGGGGACAGCGCCCCCAGCACCTCGAGGTCCGTCTCGCGCGGCTCGGACTCGGTGCGGACCAGCTGCTTGAGGGCGGCGAACCGACGGAAGGCCGGCGCGACGTACAGCCGGCCCCGGCCGACCTGCCGGATGGCAGCCACCAGCTCTTCCGAGCCGTCGGTCTTCAGCGCCAGTCCGCTGCCCCCGGCGGCCACCACCTCGACCGCGTCGCGCTCGCGCGCCCAGGCGGTCACCAGCAGCACGCGGGTGCCGGGCGACCGCCGGCGGACCTCACGGGTGGCCTGACCGGCACGCACCCCCAGGAACGAGGCATCGATGATCAGCACGTCCGGCCGATGGCGATCGACGTCCTCGAATCCCCAGGGGCGATCGGCCGGGTCGGGCAGGCAGGTCAGATCGTCGCTCGCCTCGATCAGCGCGTGGAAACCGAGCCGGTAGACCCGGTCGTTGGTGATGAGTGCGATCCGCATGACCCTCCATCTCCCCGGACAATTGGACACGCCTTGACCCGGGCAGGTTCGAACAAATGCCGTCTCTCTGCGCCGAGTGGCCCGTCCGCGGCGATTGGACCGATCACTCCTTGACCACTAGACGCTGCCCGGGCATGCGTCTTCCAGCCACTTTTGGTGGTCAAAAGTGGTAGCTGCCCCACCCCTATCGGGCCACGCCGCCTGGGGGCGCCCGCATGGAGACCCGACAGGGGGCGTCTCCCTGATGAGATGACCGACAACGGCGGATGGGGAGCCATGGTGAGCGCGCGGCGACTGAGTTGGATTCTCCTGACCGCGATTGTAAACGGGCCGGCGGGGTGTCGGGTAGAAC
>JBKPRZ010000225.1:0-7442 GCA_046734815.1 Myxococcota bacterium
CGGCAGCGCCCCGTCCACCGCGGCCGCATCGGGCATCGGCGCGCCCGCGTCGGGCGCCGGCGGTGGCGCGCCCCCATCGCGCGGAGGCCCGCCGCCATCGGGAGGCGCGCTGCCCGGGCAGACCTCGCGCCCGAGGAACTCGGCGTCCTCGCGCGTCCAGCAAAATCCGGCCAGCTCCGGGAACTCCGAGCAACTGGTCAGGCAGCTCATGCCCTTCGGCGCCGCCGCGCAGTCACTGTCGGCCGTGCAGGCCTGCGTGCAATACGTCCCGCCCGCCCGCCCCACGCACGGCCGGGTCAGCGCGGTCCCCCCGCACTTCGCCTCGTCCACCGACACGCAAAACGGCGTCGTGCACGCTCCGCCGCAGGTGAGCCCCAGAGTCGGCGACGGCGCCACCGGCATGCGGTCCACCGCCGCGTCCGCCGCACGGACGTCGTCCCGGCGCGCCCCATCCGCCGACGCATTCATCCCCACCCCCACGTCCTCCCCCGTCCGCATCGACGACCCGCCACACCCCGCCCCCGCCCCCATCGACACGCACCCCACCACCACCGCCAGCCAGCGCAAACGCCCCGCCCCGCTGCCGACCCAGCGACATCGGGACAGGCGCGGACGAACCCGGAAGTATCTCATCCGCGCTACTTTACCGATTGTCCTCCCGCTGTCTCCCCCCTTCCACCGTGCCCCCGCGCACAAGCTTCCTGGCCGGTGTACGCGTCAGCGGCGCGTTCACCCCCTTGCAACCGACCGCACGGGCAGCCTGGTCGGCAGCCTTCGAAGTATCTCGAGTCCTCGACGGGCGAGCCGCTGACGCTTCGAGCTGCCTGTCTGGTTTTCGAGAGGCAGACGAAGTGAGCCTTGCGCTCTTGCAGAGCTCGGAACGCAAGGCGCCGCGGCTCGGGCCGGGGGACCTCCGCGGCATCTTTACTGTTGGCGGTCGGTCGACTGCTCGATGCAGGGTGATGACCCTGCACCCACGAGTCCGCTGCTGCGCACGCGGCGCTCTCCGAGTTTGAAACGATCGACCAACCCCCGCCTCGACGGGTGCCTCGCTCCAGAGCGTCCTCCCCTGGGTGCTCAATCCCGGATGCCGCCGCTTCCCTCCGCAACTACCTACGCAATTCCACATATGGAAACCCGGCAACGAACGAGCCTAAATCCAGGATCGGCGGCGAAACGAGTGGTGGCGGGAGGCCACATTCGATATCCGCCACCTCGGAGAAAGGACGCGCTCAATGCAAACAGCACCCCATGAGACCCCTAAACCCAAAAGTCGGCGAGGACTGCGGTTTGTCCTCGTGCTGATGGCGATGCTCGGTATCACTCCCGGTGTCGCGCCGCAGAACGCAGAGGCCAAAGGCGCATGCGGAGGGAAGTGTCAATTCATCACCTTCCTCACCATCTACACATGCGGCCCTGGCAGCAACAAGCAGATGTGCTGGGAGTGGCCAGGCACCTGCATCACCAGCGACTGTTCTCCCATTTTCGAACTGCAAGGGACCGGTGATCTTGGCTCTTTGAGCAACTAATCGCTCCCCACGGCGGGGATGCCGTTCGTCCCCGCCGTGGGAATTTCAGAAAAGCACGCATTCGGCATTACCTCTCGTCATTGGAGCCTCACATGGGCGATTACGTCGTCATACCGCGGATATTCATGGCTGCATCGCTTGCGCTGGCAGGCTGCTTGGCCGCTGGCTGCCGGATCGATGGACCTGGCATCCAGATCGACCGCAGTGGCTGGCCGGGCGGCCTGAGTGCCAATCAACTCGCTGTCCAGTTCAACCACCGATGGCCGGCCACCCAGCGCGGACGTGTCATCGAGGCGGTGTCTGCGCACCCGCGACCTGGCGAGGACGTCGCCATCGCCTTCCTCGACCTCAACGGAGATCGTCGACCCAATCAGTTCGATGAACCTCTGGCCGACTGCGAGCCCGGCGCGAGCTGGCGCTGCCGCCTCGATACCTTTCGAGTCTATTCCCAGCGCGTCCAGAAGCTGGCCCTGGCAGCACCCAGGGCCGGTCAGGCGACCGCCGACCAGCAGAAGGACGGTGTGCTATCGGTATCTCTCGCGGCCTTCGACCCGCTGACCGGCCGGCCAGACGACGCGGCCACCTTGTGCAACGAAGCGGACCCCAGTCGCTGCATCCGGCGCGCGCACGGCAACGATGTCGGTTCACTGACCGGGTCGACGCCTTTCCTGTGCTCGCAAGTCCAGAGCAACTCGATGCGCGTTCGGTTCAAGCCCTCGGCCGGTTCCGCCACCGACGCCTTCTCGGTCCCCGTGCCGGTGCCGCTCGCCTTCTCGGCGCACGCCAGCCGGCGGAACGACGGCACCTTGACGGTGACCGGCACCAGCGCTGGTCCCCTTCGTCGTCTGGTGGCGTGGCTGCGCGTGGTGCAACCGGGCCGCCCGGACGATATCTTGTGGAGCTCGGAGGATGACCCGTCTCGCCTCACCTTGGGCGCCGACGGACAGACCTTCACCGCATCGATTCCCGCGCCCGCGCGGCGCTGCCTCGATGCCCCGGGCTGTGTATTTGGCGTGCAGGTGTTCCACGTTCAGAGCCACACAGCGAACCCGCCCATCACGGTGACGACCGAAGTGATCGCCAGCGCCAAGGTGAGCGACTTCCTCCCGCCTGGTTGAAGCCATGTCGACCCGATACATCTTGTCCATGTCAGCCGCCGTCGGCCTGGGGGCGCTCCTCGCCTGGTGGTGGCGCCCGGCGGCCCCTGCCGCGCAACCGCCAGCCGGGGCAGAGATCGATCCGGTCTCCAGGCCCGAGAGGTCGCCACCGACCCCGTCGTCCAGCAAAGCGGGCTCACGACCGGCGGTGCGGGCCTTCCTGAACACCGCGTCCCGGCCTGCGATCCAGAACGACCCGACCGCTCCCGACTACGATCCGCTCGCCCTGGTGGTGGGCGCCGGCGCCTCTGCGCAGGCGATCTTCGACGCCGAGCCGCGCGACCAGCGATGGGCGCTCGCGATGGAGAAGCAGATCTCGGCCAATGCCCGGAGAAACCTCGGCCACCTCGACTACCTGAAGATCGGAGCCATCGAATGCCGCACGTCCGGCTGCGTGCTCGATGTGAGCTACCCATCGGGCGACGAGGCAGTGGCCCGCGAGGTGGCGGTGCTGATCCGGAAGACCGGGCTCGGCTATGCGACCAGCATGTACGACTCGGACGAGAAGGAAGGGCGGCGCACGGACCGCGTGGGCCTGTTCTTTCCGCGCGATCTGCATGACCCCGCGCGCGTCAGGCAGTGGAGCGAAGAAGAGCGAGCGAAGTTCATGCAGTTCGCCAGCGACCCCGAGGCCGCGCGCGCGATCCATTTTCCGCCGAAGTAGGAGCCCCGAACGTGCCAGCCAACGTCCTCCACCCTGGACCGGCCCGCAAGGGGCGGCCGCGGAGCACGGCCGCCATGATCGTGCTGTGGATGCTCCTGCTCTCGGCGAGCTTCGTGACCGTGCGTCTGCTGGTGGGCCCGCCCCGCGGCGACACCGCGCCAGGCGCCCCGGCCTACCGCCGTGCGACCGTCACTTCCCGGCGCGGGGTCGATGAGCGTCATGTTTCGCGATCGCAGTCGAGCACCGAGAGGGCCCGGCGAGCCCTGCTGGATATGAGAGAGTCGGTCGCTCATCCCGGCGCCGCCGCCGCTTCCCGGGTACCAGTGCCCGGCGCCCTGACCGAGATCGCGTCCGCATCCCTCGCGGACCCCAACATCCGGGTCGGCGAGTGGCGGGTCAAGGAGGCCTTCCGGGCGCTGGTCGTTCGCGCGGTATCGAGCTGCGCGCCGAGCTTGGTCCCCGATGCGGAGACGGTGCTTCGCTTCGAGGGGCGGCTGCTCTCCACGCCGACCGAGGCGCGACTGCTCTCGGCCAGGTTCGCGGCGGTCGCGCAAGGAGCGCCGCTGGGCGATCAGGCGTTGAGCTGCATCGTGGCCCAGACCGGTGCAGAGCTGTCCGTGCGGGCGCAGGGCCCGGAAACATTCGGCTCCTTCGACGGACCGATCAACCTCCTGGCCGAGGTCACGCCCGCCAGGAGGTAGCGATCCTCAATACAGGAAACGCCACCCCAGGCTGAGGTGCGGTTCGAAGCGGCTGGTGGCCAGCGGCTGGGCGTAGCGGCGGAAGCTGGGGTTGACGTGGGCGCAGCCGTTGGCGAACGCGCATTTGTCCAGGTAATAGATGCTGGTGTAGGTCAGGTACAGGCGCTGGTACGCGACCAGCGACAGGCTCCACTCGGGGCCGTGGCGCCACATCATCCAGTCGCGCGGGACCAGCCCCGGCACCGTTCCGTTGAAGGTCTGCAGCCGCAGGCGGCCGCCCCAGCCCAGGCCGCCCTCCACCTGCAGCGCTGACAGCGGCGCCAGCTCGGCCTGCAGCTGGGCCGAGGCGCCGGCCTCCATGCTGTGCACGCGGTTCTTCAGATCGTCGAACGAGGGCCACACCTGGCTCGGGCTCATGTAGCGCAGGATGGGGGCCACCTTCAGGGCGGCGCGGGGGCGGCGGTGCAGGACCCAGCTGCGCGAGACCTCCACGCCCTGGATGAAGCCCAGCGCCCAGTAGCTGGCGGGGCGGTAGACCAGCTCGTTGGGGAAGGTCTTGCCCAGGAAGGAGGCGCCCAGCTTGGACACCTCGTCGCCCTGGGTGCTACGCAACGGTCCGGCCAGCTCCTGGACGGTGTCGCGCAGGCGGACCTGTACCTGCTGCGCGTCCAGAGGCTGGCCGTCGGCCAGCGCGGTGTAGCGGAAGCCGCGCCGGTAAAGGCCGTCGAAGAAACCCTCGAACTCCTGCCCCGGCGTGGTCCGGGGCGTGACCGCCTTCATGTGCTCGGCCGAGGTCTGCAGCAGCGCCAGCAGGTTGGACGACACCCCCTGGCAGCTGGGCGGCGGGGCGGGCACCGGCGTCTGCGGGCCGATGCGCTGCCGGTAGTCGTGAAAGCAGGTGAAGGTGCGCGAGTCCAGCTTCTCGACGATGTGCCGGTCGCCGCTGTTGCCCGAGCGCTCGCCCAGGAAGTCGTGGGCGTCGGCCATGCCCTGGTAAAAATCGAACCGGCGGAAGTCCTGGTCCAGGAACGCGCCGAAGTGCCCCAGGAAATCCCCGGTCACCGGCATGCGCCGCCCCGGGATCCGGCGCTCCAGCTTCTTGACCGATCCCTTCTCCAGCGATTCGGTCAGCTGCCCGTCGCTGGCCCCGCTGACCAGCTCGAACAGGAACGGCAGGAACAGGGCGAAGATCGATTCGGGCGCGCTGGCCGCGGGCGGCGGAGGCGAAGGTGAAGGTGGCTCGGGCGCGGTGGCGGGGCGCCCGAACACCGGCGGCGGCGGCAGGTCTGGCCGGCGCGGACGCCACAGCACCGCATCCGCCTTGAGGAACAGCACCGGCGGCTCGACCGCGCCCTGCACCTGCCCGCTGGTGGCGATCTTGTAGGCCAGGTCCAGCGGCGTGTTGTCGACGAAGCCGCCGTCGGTGTAGAGCGGCAGCTCGTAGGCCGGCCCCGACTTGCGCCAGATGGTCGTGGGGATGGGCACCGGCGGGAAGGCCACCGGGAAGGCGGCCGACCCCTGGATCAGGCTCATCACGTTCGCGCGCGCGATCGGCAGGTCGTCGGCCGACTTCTGCCCGCGGTGATCGCCCAGGGTGGGGTACACCTCGGCCACGAACGGGTCGCTGGCGATGGCCAGCCGGTGGGTGCGAAAGTCCGCGCCCGCCGCCGCCGACATGTCCAGCGCCAGCACGAACTTCTCGTTCTGGCGCTGCAGCTCGATGGTGGCGTGCCCGCCGGTGCCGGGCTCGTCGTCGGGGGCCTGGTCGCTGTATTCGATGCTGCGCGGCCGCACCCGGGTGGCGGTGATGCCCAGGATCGACCGGCAGTGCTCGGGGAACCGCTGGCGCCCGTCCAGCAGCTGCCCCACCTGCCCCACCGCCGCCTCGATCGCCCGCCGCGACAGGATCCCGGTGCCGCGCACGTCCGCCGGCTGGGCGAGCTCGCGGATCCCCACCGGGTGCCAGACCGTGAAGAACGGGCTGTGCTCGGGATCGGTATCGGGCGGCAGGCAGCCGACGATCAGCGCCAGCAGGGCGTTGATCGAACCGGCCGAGGCGCCGGTGCCGATCTTGAAGCGCCCGCTGTCGGCATCGGCGGTGCGCGGCCTGAGCGCGTTGATCCGGTCCACGTAGCTCTTCAGATAAAGCGTGTAGTAGTAGAGAAAGCCCGCCTGGTAGTTGCCCAGGCTGACCCCACCGCTGATCACCAGCGCGTGGTTGCGCAGGTACAGGCGCTTGATGCTCTCGCTGGCGGCGTCGATCCGGCGGTCGCGCTCGTCCAGCAGGGCGAGCACCTGGCTGGCCAGCGCCTTGGCCTGGTCCGAGCCTCGCGCCGCCGCCTCCACGTCGTCCAGGCGCTGCAGCTTCTCGACCGCCGCGCGCAGCGCCTCCAGGAGCCCGCCCGCCTCCTGGTAGGCCTTCTGCGCGCGCTGGATCTCCGGCAGCCAGTCGAAGTCGGCCGCCCCGCTGCTCGGCCGGCGGTCCTGGTAGCGGGTCTGCACGTCCTTCAGCAACACCCGCGCCTGCGCCTGCAGCGGCTCGACCCGCTCGGGGCTCAGGGTCTCGCGCGTCTCGGCCATCTGCTTGACCGACTGGGCCGTCCGCTCGCGCTGCAGGCGCGCGTCTTCGCTCTGCTGCTCCTGGCTCTCGAGATAACGCCTCACCGGCGCGGGCACCGCCGGTGGTGGCGGTTCTTCCCCCAGCGCCCGCCCCGCCGCCCCCAGCGCCAGCGCGAACCCGCAGACCCGGACGCTCCTCGGCACCGATCGCAACATGGGACCTCTCCTCCTGACCCTCTGCCCCCCACCTCTATCACGACCGCCGCGATGCGCGCGCCTTCACCTCGGCGCCCCGGCGCAGTAGCGTCCCCGCATGCGCCTCGCCCCCATCGCGCTGGCCACCCTGCTGCTGGCCCCCGCCTGCGACGGCGATCTGTCCCGCATCCCTCCCCCGCCGCCCTTCGCCTTCACCCCGGCCACCTGCGTCCAGCCCGCCCCACCGGGAATCGCCGTCGAGTGTGGCACCGTCGCCCTGCCCGAGCGCGCCGGCGCCTCCGCCGAGGTCAGCGTCGCGGTCGCGCTCATCCACACGCGAGGGCAGCCCCGCCCCCCGGCGCTCGCCGCCTATCTGGCCGGCCCGCCCGGCAGCAGCGGCATCGCCCACGCCTTCTATTCCGGCGGCTGGACCCCCGACGCCTCGCTGCGCGCGCTGCTGGTGCAGCGCACACTGGTGGCGATCGACCTGCGCGGCAGCGGCGGCTCCGGCCCCGACCTGCGCTGTCCCGGCCTGGGCGTCGAGGCCCTGCCCGACGGCAGCGAGGCGCTGGACAGCGGCACCAGCGCCGGCCTGCAGGACTGCCGCGCCCGCCTCGACCGCGTCCCCCTGCAGGCC
>JBKPRZ010000226.1:0-6845 GCA_046734815.1 Myxococcota bacterium
GCCGTCGCCCGACGCGGGCGCGCCGATGCCCGATGCGGCCGAGGTGGACGGCGCGCCGCCGCCGGCGCCCGACAGCGGGCCGGCGCCCACGGGCGAAGGGGTGGGGCTGAAGTTCTGCAGCCGCTTCCGCCGCAACGGCCAGGCGGTCGACCTGACCCTGGAGCTGGCGGGGAAGATCCGCCTGCAAGCCGGCAGCGACGCCTGCGCGCCGCCGCTGGGTCAGGCCTGCCCGCTGGCGCCCACCGGCGAGGTGCCGGTGCGGCTTCTGCAGGGCACCACCGTGCTGGTCGAGGACACCCTGCCCCTGGATCCGGGATTCGAGTACTACGTCACCGCCGAGCTGGACGGGGACATGGCCTTCGTGGGCACGTCGACCTTCGAGACCGGGGCGACCTGCCGGGACACCAACCCGCTGACCCTGCCGCGCACGCGACCGCTGCTGCGGTCGCGCGCGTTCCGGCTGCGCTGACTCAGCGGTCGGGGCGGTGGGTGATGCGGAGGGCGTTGATGACCGGCTTGGCGCTGCCGGCGCGGGGGATGAGGCGGATGTCCATGCGGCCGTCGGTGACCTCGACGAAGAAGGTGTGGTCGTCGGCGGCGAAGCGGCCCACCTCGTAGAAGATGTCGTGGGCGGGTAGCTGGAGCGTGTTCTCGGTGATCACGTCGAAGAGACGGCCGCCCGGCTGCACCTTGTCCAGCTCGGCGAAGCGGAGGTCGACCTGGTACACGCCGTTGGGGACGCTGTCGAAGCGGTAGGCGTAGGGGTCGACCCGCTGGCTCTGGAAGAGCTTGGGGTCGGTCGTGCCGTCGATGTCGTGTGAGGTCGACCTGGTCGACGACTTCTGGATGTAGCCCCAGCTGCCGTTCTGGTGTCGCTGGTCGGCGGCCCAGGTGTCGCCCAGCTTGTCCTTGTAGCTGCTGCCGCCGGCGTTGACGCCCTGCTGGTAGCCGGTGACCACCAGGCTGACGGGGATGCGCAGCTGCGCCTGCCGGCCCGAGTTGCTGCTGACGAAGATGCTGGCCAGGTAGGTGCCGGCTTGCAGGCCGGTGGTGTTCACCGTGACGGTCAGCGTGCGCTTGCCGCCGGGTGCGACGGTGCCGGTGGCGGGGGCCACGCTCAGCCAGGGCACGTCGCTGAAGGCGGGGACGCCGCTTTCCACCAGGTACACGGTGTTGACGCCGCGGCCGACGACCCACAGGTCGCCGCTGGGGTCCAGCTCGAGGCCGGCGCCGTTGAAGCCGGGCGATGGGTGCGGCAGCACCGACAGGACGGTGCAGTCGGTGGGGTCCAGCTCGTAGATCGAGTCGGACGGGCTGTTGGTGGCGGCCCACAGCACCTCCATCGAGCCGTTCCAGGCCAGGCCCGAGATGTTGCCGTCGGCGGGCTTGCACTGGCCGATCACGGCGCCCTTGTCGGGGCGGGACAGGCCCTTGATGTGGTACACGGTGCCCTCGTTCCACCCGCCCACGTAGAAGCTGTCGTCGTCGGGGCGGTAGGCCAGGCCGCGTTGCGAGGTCGCGGTCCAGGGCAGCGAACCGGTGATCGAGTCCTCCTCGGCGCCGGTGTTCGGGTTCCAGCAGTGGATGCCGTTGTCACCGCCGACGGCCAGCTGACAGACCAGGCCGCGCGCGGGCAGGTAGGCCATGTCGGCCGGGAAGGCGCCCGCCCAGGGGGCGGCCCAGTCGCGGCCGGTGGCGGCGCCGGCCAGGGTGAACTCGTGGTTGTGGTTCAGCGCCTGGATGGTCGGCGGCCGGTTCGGGCCACCGGCGTCGGGTGGCGGGAACGGCGGAGGCGGCGGTGGCGGGGGAAACCCTCCGTCCGGCGGGAACGGCGGTGGCGGCGGCGGAGGCGGCGGGGGCATGGGCGCGCCGCCGCTGTCCGAGACCCACAGGTTGCTGGCCAGGCCGATGCCCCAGGCCTGACCCACGCCGGCCGGCACGAACGACCGCACCACGTTGCCGGCGGCGCTGGGTGCCCAGCCGGCGATCTTCGGACCGGGCACGAACAGCGCGCGGGTGGTGGGCGCGTTGGGGTCGGCCGAGGGGTCGCGCGGCAGCCGCGCGGTGGCGATGGTCAGCTGCCGCTGCCCGCCCGCCTCGTTGATCTGGAAGGTGAGGTCCAGGCTGCCGGTGTTCGTCAGGGTCAGCGCGCGGGTGCGCACCTGGTCGGTGGGGACCACCAGGGACAGGGTGGCCGGCTTCACCTCGGCGCGTGCGGTGGGCAGCGCGAAGTCGACGGTCACGGTCTGGTCCAGCGCCACCGTCACCGGTTGCTGGCGGGTGGGGTAGTTGGTGGGGCCGGTCTCGATGAGGTACGAGCCGACCGGCAGCTGCAGGCGGTAGCGGCCCTGGGCGTTGGTGCGCGCGGCGCGCACGACGGCGCCGTTCTGCAGGGCGCGCACCTCGGCGCCGCTGATGGGCTGGCCGTCGTTGGCGTCGGTCACCGCGCCCTGCACGAAGCCGGAGGGGGGGATCTGGAACAGGATGGCGCTGGCGGCGTCCAGTGCGTCCTCGTTGTACGAATACGAGAAGGCCACGGTGCCGGTCTCGTTCTCCAGACCCACCGTGGCGCTGGAGCCGCGCTGGCCCGGGTTGTCGGTGGGCGGGGCGTATTGCAGCAGCACGCGGCCGTTCTCGTGCAGCACGATCTCGAAGCGCGCCCGCTGGCCGTTCTCCAGGAAGAAGACGTCACGCCATTCGATGACGAAGCGGCGGTTGGGGGCGTCGCCCAGCAGCTGCGTGCGCACGCTGGCCGAGCTGTCGACCACCAGGTCGTCCCACAGGGCGTAGATGGCGGCGTTTGGCTGGAAGGGATCGGGGATCTGGGTGTTGAAGTAGGGCGGGAACTGCTGGGGCAGGAAGCTGATGAAGCCGTTGGTGGTGATGCTGACGCTGTCGTAGCTCTGGCCGTAGAAGGTGAACGTGAACGGCAGCGGTACGCTGGTGGCCGCGTCGTCGCCGATCAGCGGCACCACCGTCTGGGCGTCGATGAACTGCGCGGGCTGCAGCTGGCAGAAGTGGCCGAAGGCGTCCTTGCGCAGGGTGAGGGTGAAGTCCAGGGTCGCGTCGCTGTTCAGCACCAGCGGCGAGGTCACGCCGTCGTAGCAGTGGCCCGACTCGGCGCGCACGTCGTAGCTGCCGGCGGGGACGCTGGCGAAGCTGTAGCGGCCGCTGGCGTCGGTGACGGCGGGTGGCAGCGGCGTGCCCAGGATGGTGACCCGGGCCCCGGGCAGCGGGGCGCCGGCGGCGTCGCGCACCTGGCCGGCCAGGGCGAACGAGGGCGCGACGGTCAGGGCGAAGTCCTGGGTGGTGGTGGCGCCCTCGCTGATGGTCACGCCCTCGACGGTCTGGGCGACGTAGCCGAAGGCGCTGGCGGTCACGCGGTAGCTGCCCACCGACAGCACCACCGAGTAGGCGCCGCTGGCGTCGGTGCGGGTGGTGCGGTTGGTGGGGCCCTCGATCTTCACCAGCGCCCCGGCCAGGGGGGCGCCGCCGGCGCCGGTGACGGTGCCCTGCAGGGTGCCGCTGGGGCCGCGGGGCGAGCCGTCCACCGCGGCGAAGGCGTCCAGCCGCCCTTCGCCGAAGACGTTGTTGTTCTGGGGCGTGCCGCCGCAGCTGAGGTCGGGGGTGTCGACCGCGGTGGCGTCGAGGATGGCGCGGGTGGCGTCGATCTGGCCGAACAGCGAGGGGGCGGCGGACCACATCAGCGCCACCGTGCCGGCCAGGTGGGGCGTGGCCATCGAGGTCCCGCTGAAGACGTCATAGTCGTTGCCGGGCACGCTGCTGCGCACGGATACCCCGGGCGCGGCGATGTTCGGCTTGACCATCCCGCCCATGGCCGAGGGGCCGCGGCCGGAGAAGCCGGCGATGGCGTTGGCGATGTCGTAGGCCGCCACGCCGTAGCTCTCGGGGTAGTCGCCCGGGGAGGTGGCCGTGCCGCAGGACGGGCCGTTGTTGCCGTTGGCGAAGGCCGGGAACATGCCGGCCGCGATCCAGGACTGGACGATCTGCTGGAAGAACGGGTCGCCGCTGGAGCCGCCCCACGAGTTGTTGACCACGTGGGCGCGCCGGTCGGGCGAGGGGTTCTGGCCGGCCAGGTCGGTGGGCGCCATCAGCCACTGGGCCGACGACATCAGAGCCTCGAGGGGGCAGCCGAACACCTGGCAGGCCTTGGCGGTGATCCAGCGGGCGTGGGGCGCGACACCCACCTGGTTGCCGCCGGGGTCGCCGTCGTCGCCGACCATGGTGCCCATCGTGTGGGTGCCGTGTCCGACGTCGTCGCAGGGGGTGCTGGTGCAGGTGCCGGTGGGGTCGAACCAGTTGAAGTTGTGGTCGAAGCTGCCGTTCTGGTTGCCGCGGTACTGGTTGACCAGCGCCGGGTGGTCGAACTGCGCGCCGGTGTCGATGCTGCCGACGACGATGTTCTCGCCGCGCACGCCGAAGGTGGACCAGACCTGCGGGGCGTGGATGTTGTCCAGGCCCCACTCGGTGGTCCGCGGGCGGGGGATGGCGGCGGCCTTGCGGATGGGCGGCAGGCTGTACACCCGGTCGGGCAACACGCGGTCGACGTCGGGGCGGCGGGCGATCTCGGTGAGGGTGGCCTTGTCGGCGGTCAGCTTCAGGGCGTTGGCGATCCAGAAGCTGTGAAAGGTGATCCCGCGGGCGGTGAGCCAGCTGCGCAGCGAACCCTGACTGGCGTCGGCACGCGCGGTCAGTTGCCCGACGACGTCGCGGCCCAGGGCGCGCCAGTCCAGCCGGGTGGCGGCGGCCACGACCGGCGTGTGGTGGTCCTTCATGAGGACCCAGACCGGGCCGTGCGTATCGTCCGCGGCCTGGGTGCCGGTCAGGGCTGCTTGAAGCGGCGCCGGCGTCCCCCCGCCGCCGGTGTCCTCGCAGGACAGGAACGCAGGAACAGACGAGAACAGGACCACCAAGCGCACGAACGACCACCGTTTCATCCTGGACCTCCGGTCGGACGGCTGTGACGGACGGGCTGCAGGTTTGTGTCGCTTCCGACAACGGCCGGGCAACGTCGTTATTCCAGCTGCGCGATCTTTTTTACGGCGGGACGCGAGGGGTGGATAATCGAGCGATGCGTGTTGTGATCTGGGCCATCGTCAGCCTCTCGGCAGGGGTGCTGCGGGCGGGGGTGGCGGGGGCGGCGGAGCCGAATTTCGAGTTCGGCAAGGCGGAGGAGGTGAAGGAGACGGCGTGGAAGGCGGTGGCCCAGGGTGGCCTGGTGATCACCAGCGGCAACTCCAGCGCGACGGCGGGGTCGGCGGGCCTGAACGTCGCCCGCGACGACGGCCGCAACAAGGTGGCCCTGGATCTCGGCGGGGGCCAGCGACCGCCCATCGGGCAAGGAGCTGACCGGGGCGGGCAGGTCGGATACAGCCGGTCGCTGTGGAGGTCCGAGCGCCACAGTTTCGTCGTCGAGCTGGGGTACGACTTCAGCTTCGAGAAATACGTGGACGTGGCCGACGGGGTGGCCATCCATTCGGCGCGGCTGTTCGCGGGCGCCGAGAACAAGGTGGGCGAGGCGACGGTGCTGGTGCTGGGGCTGGAGGCGCTGGAGAACCTGAACACCGAGGACACCGTGTACGGCCCGGTCGACCCGATGGTCGACCTGCGGATCAACGGCCGGGGATCGATCACCACCAAGATCCTCGACAACATCAGCCTGCGGTTCGGGGTGACCGTCCGGTACGACCGGGACCCGGCGCCGCGGCCGAAGCTGAAGTTGCCGTTCGCGATGGGTTTCCTGCCGCGCGCCGAGACGACCGACATCCTGACCGAGGCCGCGGTGGTGGTGACGTTGTTCTGACGCGCCGGGGCCGACGTGCGGCGGCGCACGGGTGGGCAGACGGTGTTTTTTTCCAACAGGGCGTGGTCGACTGACGTCAGCCGGTCATGACGACGACGACGGCACGAGCCAGGGATTGGATGAACGACCTGATGGCCGACGCGGCCTGGACGCGCCGGCTGGCGGGGGCGCTGCTGGGCGATCCGGAGGCGGCGTCGGACGCCAGCCAGGAGGTCTGGATCCGGACGCGGGGCGAGGGTGGGGCGGACAACCCGCGCGCCTGGTTCCGCACCGTGATCGGCAATGCCCTGCGCAGCCAGCGGCGGGCGCAGCTGCGCCGGCGCACCCGCGAGGGCGTCACGCTGGCTGCGGCGGAGTCGGCGCCCAGCCCGGAGGACCTGCTGGCGCGGCTGGAGACACAGAAGCTGATCGCTGGACTGGTGACGGCGCTGGAAGAGCCGGAGCGGCAGATGGTGCTGCTTCGTTATTACGAGGGGCTGAGCTCGGGGCAGATCGCCGAGGCCACCGGCCAGCCCGCCGGCACCGTGCGCTGGCGCCTGCGGAATGCGGTGACCGAGCTGCGGGCGCGGCTGGAAAAGCACTACGGCGAGCGCGGCCAGGACTGGCGGGCGATGCTGCTGCCGCTGGCGCCGGCGGCGGGGGCGGGGGCGGGGGGTGTGGCGGCGGGCAATGCGACGGCGGGGAACGAAGTGAGGGCAAGTGGTGGACAGGCGGCGCGGACGGCGGACGGAAACGAAGCGAGTAGCCGGAACACAGCGATCGTTGCGAGCGCTCGGGGACCGCAGGCGGCCGCGGTTCGTGCCATAGCGACCAGCCGACGCACGCCGGTGATCCTGCTCATGGGAGCGGCTTTGCTGGGGGCGATCGTCTTGTTGATCGGCATGACCCTGCGGGTTCGCTCGGCGGTGCCGCAAGCGGAGGTGGCTGCGGGGGGCGGCGAGGGCGCGTCGGCTCCCGGAGGTCCGGCGGGTCGCCGGCCGCGTGGACCGGCGCGGCCGGGGGCGCGCCCACCGGTGCTGGC
>JBKPRZ010000227.1:0-8858 GCA_046734815.1 Myxococcota bacterium
GTCCCCGCCGCCGCCGAGGGCGCGCCCGGCGAGGGCGAGGCCGCCCGGGCCGAGCGGTCCTTCTCCTCGATGTCGCGCAGGTATTTTTCCTCGGGGTCGTCCACCTTCAGCTGGGTGGTCCCCACCACAATCACGTCGCCGTGTTTCAGGCGCCGCTCGCCGCGGATCTTCTGCCCCTCGATCTGCACCCCGTTCTTGGATCCCAGGTCGCGCACGAACACGCCCTGCCAGCGCCGCTCGATGGCGGCGTGCTCGCGCGAAACATCGTCGTCCGGCAACACCAGGTCGCAGTCCGGTGAGCGGCCGATCCGGTACGCCCGATCGGGCATGGCCAGGATCAGCGACTGCCCGGCAGAGGGGCCGCCGGTCACCAGCAGCTGCGCCACCTCGGCCCCGCCCACGGACTGGAACAGGTCGTTGACCAGCCGGCGGGCCAGGGTGGCGGTGCTCTCGGGCCCGCCGGCCGGGGCACCCGGCGGCGGCGCGCCCACCTCGCCCTCGAAGGTCAGGCTGACGTCCGCCACCCGGACCACGTCGCCGACCTTCAGCGCGCGCGGCACCCCCAGCGGCAGCCGCGTCTGCCCGACGAACGTCCCGTTCGAGCTGCCCATGTCCAGCACGCCCCACTCGTTGCCCTGCCGGTAGATGCGGGCGTGCAGGCCCGACACCGTGGCGAAGGGCAGCTGGATCTCCAGCCCCGCCCGGCGACCGATGCGGACCTCGTCGCCGGCGGGCTCGACCTCCACCACCCGGTCCCGGACGTTCTTATCCTCCGCCGACGGAGCGGTCCTTATCCGGAATCGAAGCCGCACGCTGACTGGTCGATCGAAATCTGGCGGCTAGGAGCCGACCCCGTCCGGCGGCTCGCCGCCGTCCGCCGAGAGGGTAGATCCCGCGCTCTCGCCATCGAGATCGGCGGGACTTGCGCTGGTGACCGGTGGCAAGGTCGGCGCCGTGGGCACCGGCGCTGGCCCGGGATCGATCCCGCGCTGCTTGAGCACCGCCAGGTAGTGGTCGCGCTCGGCGATGGCCTGCAGCAGCTTGCCGCGCATGACGTCGTTGTTCTGTTTCAGCCGGGCGATCTCGGACAGATCGCGCTGGCGCGTGGAATCGGTCTTCGACGCCCGGGTGAAGGCCTTGAGGAACTCGGGCATCGACAGCTCGGCAAACGCCGGCGCGACCCGGTACTTGCCGACCTCGATTTTCTCCAGGCAGCCTTCGGCAGCCAGGCCCAGCAACGCCCGGGAGACCTGCGGCTCGCCCGCACCGATCGAAAGTGCGACATCGACCGGTGTGAAGCTCTGATTGTTAGTCTGCATCTTGCGGAGCTCATCATAGAGCTCCTGACGCCCCACCTTCGCACCCGCGTCCGACCCCCCGAAGGTGCGCGTGGTGCCGTGACTTCGCTTGAGACTCATGCTCCCTCGCTGGCAAGGTTTATACCACCGATCGGCCCTCGCACGGTGACGCAGAAAGCTACCTTCGCTTACGGCGTTTGCGCGGTTCCGGGGCGGCAGCCGCCGGGCGTCGGCCGTCGAAGGCCTCCACCAGCAGGTCGAACACCATGCGCACCCGGCGGCTGGTGTGGACCTCCCGGTGGGCAACCAGCCACATGGGCACGGGGATGGGGGAGGCGGCGGGCAAGATCCGGGAGACCAGCGGCTCGGCGTCCCCCACCTCCTCGATGATGGCGCCGATGCCCAGGCCGTTCTTCACCAGCTCCCACAGCACCATGTGGTTCTCGGTCTGGATGGGGAAGTTCTTCGGGGTCAGGCTGAACCCCAGCGCGTTCAGCCCGTTCATGAAACGGCCCCCGTCCTCGCCGAAGCCGATGAAGTCTGCACCGCTGAACCCGGCGGCGGTGGCGGGGTTGCCTATCCGCTGAAGGTAGCCGGGCGTCGCGTACAGGCGCCCGGGCGTGTCGCGCAGCCGGCGGGCGACCAGGTTCGGATCGGTGGGGCGGCCGCTGCGGATGGCGATGTCCGCCTCGCGCCGGCGCAGGTCCCGCACCGTGTTGGTGGCCACCAGCTTGATCTCGATGCCCGGGTGTTCGCGCCGCAGCCGTTGCAGCACCGGGGGCAGCAGGAAGGCGGAGATCACCTCGCTGGCGGTGAGGCAGATGGCACCTTCGATGGTCTGCGACTGGCCCGAGGCCGCCAGGGACAGGTGGCTGGCCCCCTCCCCCATCCGCCGCACGTGTTCCAGCAGGTCGGTCCCGGCGGCAGTCAGGGTCAGTCCGCGCCCGATGCGCTCGAACAGCGCGACCCCCAGCTCGTCCTCCAGCGCGCGCACCTGCCGCCCCAGGGTCGGCTGGGCCATGCCCAGCGCGCGCGCCGCCGCCGACAACGACCCCTCCTCGGCGGTGGCCAGGAACGCGCGGGCCCGGTTCCAGTCGAACCGCCAGGTACGTCGATCCATGCATTCACGCATACATGATCTACCCCCCTGGTCAATTCCCTCCCGGGCGGCAGGCTCGTATGTTCGAGATCTCTTCGAGAAAAGCCCCGATCACCGGTCACGGAAGGAGCCGCCACCATGCAAGCTGGCATCTATGAAAAGTACGGTCCCCCGGAGGTGGTGAAGCTGGGCGAGCGACCCACCCCCGCTCCGAAGGCAGACCAGCTGCTGGTGCGCGTGCACGCCGCCGCGGTGACCACCGCGGACTGGCGCTTCCGGGCGGCGGCGTTCCCCGGAGGGTTCGCCCTGGCCGGCCGGCTGATGGCGGGGCTGTTCCGCCCCCGCAACCCGGTGCTGGGGATGGACTTCTCCGGGACGGTGGCGACGAGAGGCAACGCGGTCACCCGGTTCCAGGTGGGCGACCCGGTGTTCGGCTCGACCAGCGCCACCCGCCGCGGGGCCCACGCCGAATACCTGGTGGTCGAGCAGGACGGCGCCATCCTGCGCAAGCCCGATCTGCTCAGCCATCAGGAGGCGGCCTCCATTCCCTTCGGCGGTAACTCGGCCCTCATGTTCCTGCGGGACTTCGGCCACCTGAAGGCCGGCCAGCGGGTGCTGATCGTCGGCGCCTCGGGCGCGGTCGGCGTCTGGGCGGTGCAGATTGCCCGCCACCTGGGCGCCGAGGTCACCGGTGTGTGCAGCGCGCGCAACCTGGACCTGGTGCGGTCCCTGGGCGCGCAACACGTGCTGGACTACGCCACCGGCGCCATCGCCCCGCCCGGCCAGCGCTACGACCTCATCTTCGACACCATCGGCGTGACCACCTTCGCCGGCTGTCGCCACGCCCTCACCGACCGCGGCGTCTACCTCCCGCTGAACGCCAGCCTGCGCGAGATCGGGCAATCGCTGACCACCGGGTTCGGCCACGGCCAGCGGGTCAAGTTCGGCGTCAGCCGGAACACCCGCGAGGGACTGGAGCAGCTGGTGAAGCTGATCCAGGCCGGCGCGCTGAAGCCGGTCATCGATCACACCTACCCGCTGGCCCAGATCGCCGAGGCTCACCGGCACGTCGAGACCCGGCACAAGCGCGGCACCGTGGTGGTCACCGTGGGCGCGTGACCGTCGTCCGGCCGAGGGCGGCGAGCCGCCGCTGGGCCAGCGCCCAGCTCGTCGTCTGCAGCAGCTCCGGTGGGCCCTCCTTCTCGACGCGCTGGTAGGCCTTGACCGCCTCCTCCGGCAGGTCCAGCGCTTCCGCGGTCGCCCCCACCACCAGCCAGGCGGAGGACTCGCTGACCGGGGGCAGGCCCGGCGGCGCGCGATCCAGCGCATCGAACAGAGCGGCCCTCGATTCCTTGATGGCCCCCGCCTGGGCAGCCGCGAGCGCCAGGGTCTGCAACATGCTGGAGGATCGGCGCGAGGTCCGTTGCACGGCCCGCCGGGCGGCCGCCAGCGCTTCGTCGCCCCCCCGGCCCGAAAAGCACAGGTTCCAGGCCAGCGTGTTCTGATCGCTGGGCGCGGCGCTCTCGGCCGCGACCGCCTTGCGGGCCGCCTCGGCGGCCTCCGGATACGCTCCGCAGGCGCTGGCGATGGTGGCCATGCGGCGGTGGGTCTGCAGGTCGACGTCGCCCCCGGAGTGGCCAGCCGCGAGGGTCATGGCCTTGGGACACTTGCCGGCCGCGACGGCGGCCATCGCGCGCAGGCTCCTGACGACGTCGTCCCGATCGTCCAGCGTCCCCAGCAGGTCCCCGGTCTGGTCGGCTTCGGCGCTCTGACCGGCTTTCAGCTGCGCACGCAGCAGGGCACCGGCCAGCAGCCGGCGGCGGGCCGACTCCCGGGCGCCGGCGAGGGCGCGCTTCAGCTCGGGAATGGCCCGCTCGGCCGACGGGGCCTGGTGGGCCGCTATCACCGCCGCCGTCGAACGCACCAGCGCCGCGTCCGTCGGCGGCCCGGCCGCGAACAGCGCGAACGCTTGCGCGCTGGGGCTGGGCGACCCCACCGCTCGGATCGCGTCCAGCAGCTCGTGCGTCCAGCCCAGCCAGACGCCTGCCGCCCTGGTCTGGCCGGCGCTGGCCAGCCGCAGCGCCTCCGCCGAGGAGGCCTGGGGGCCCGCACCCAGGAACCGCGGCTGGCGGCCGTCGGCGGTCAGGAAGAAGGTGGAGACCGGCATCGCCCCGCTGCGGGGGCGGACCCGGTAACCGACCTGGGCGTCGCCCGTCACCTCGAGCTCCGCGGTCAGCTCCAGGTCGACGGTCCAGACAGCGGGGGGCCACGATCCCGCGGTGAGGACCGCGCGACAGATCCGCTGGTACCGCTCGGGCGCCGAGTCGCGCTCGCGCCATTCGGCCGACCGCGGATCGATCAACGCCGGGGCCAGCTGCTTGAACGGCGCCGGGCTCACGCAGGCCTGCTGCAACCGCTGGATGGTCTGCACCGCCGGTCGGGGGTCGGGCTTGCGCTCGGCCGCCCGACGCAGCCGGCTCAGGCGGTCGGCCTCGTCCTGCAGGCGGGCGCTGATGCGCGCCGCCGCCGCCGCCAGAGCGCTGGCCAGCGGATACGCCTCCAGCCGCAGCAGCAGGTAGGCGGCCCGGATCAACGGCGTCGCGCCCGCCTCCTCGCTCAGGGCCAGGGCGGGCAACTCGGCCACCGCCGCCTCGGGCCCGCGGGCCTGGGCGATGGCCGCCAGCAGGTAATACTGGTGCAGCTGGTCCATCAGCCGCGCGCGGACCACCCGCTCGGCCTCCGCGCCCCGGCCCAGCCGAAGCAACGCCTCGGTCTGCAGCTCCGCCGGCCGCGCCCCGAACGCCTCGACGCCCGCCGTGAGACGAACGATCTCCTCGAGCGGCGCGCTGGCCCCCATCGAGCGGCCCGACTCGTCTCGCGACAGCAGCTCGGCCAGCTGGAAAGCGCCCCGTCCGGTGGGACCGGTCAGGGCGAGCTGCTGGCGGCGGGCCTCCAGCGCCGAAGCCCGATCGTAGCCGGGCGAAAACGCGCGCCCGAACGGACCACACTCGAGGGTCCAGGCGAGGATCTGATGGGCATAATCCAGCTGGGGCGACAGCGCGACCGCCTGGCGCGCTTCTGCCCGGGCCGGCTCGAGCAGGCCCGCCTGCATCAGCACGATCGCCTGCTTGGCCCGGTAAAAACCTTCCTTGTCGTGCGCCGCCACCAGCCGGCGGGTCTCGGCGAACGCCTCGCGCACGCGGCCGCTCGACAGCAGCGACTCGGCCGCCATCTCCAGCTTCAGCGTGGCCGGCTCGCGTTCGGCCGGTGGCAGACGCTGCATCAGCGCCTCGACGCGCGCGCCGGGCACCGGCGCCGGGCCGATCTCCACGCGCAGCAGACCCTCGACCCGCGGGCCGGGGCCGTTGCTCAGGCGCCGCTCCAGGGTGATGCCCTCCTCGCGCAGGCTGGAACCAGCGGTCAGGTCGCGAGCGCGGAACCCGTCCGGCAGCTGCAGCGAGAACCGGTGCGCAATCCGGGCGGGGGGCACCTCCTGCAGCGTGGCCCCGGGCTGCCCGGCCTGGGCCTTGATCGCCAGCATCGACTCCATGGTCAGGGGCAAGATGCTGACCACGAAGGCGGCGGCCACACCGGTGAGAGCGGGGACCACGCGCAGCTCACCCTCGCTGGGGACCTGCGTCCAGACCTGTCGGAGGCGCATCACCACCTCGCCCGACGGCTCCTTCCGCGCGTCGACCAGCTCGAACGAATCGGTCAGCAAGGCAGCCGCCGCGATCGACTTCAGGGTCACCGCCCCCTGCGCGGTTCCGCCCTCACCGCCGATCGCCTCCGCCGCGGCCTGCGCCAGCTCACCTCCCAGCCGCAGGACGTGGTCCTGCCGGCCGCTGCCCGCGGGGTCCAGCTGGCCGCGCGTCTCGATCAGCAGGGTGCGCGGGCCGATCAGCGCGCGGGCCCCCTCCGGTTCGGCCCGCGGCGGGATGCCCGCGCTGGTCCTGGTCGCACCGGCGCAGCCGCCGAGGAAAAGCGCGACCGCAGCGATCCAGGGTGCACGCCGTCCGGTCACAGCCCGAGCTCGGTCCATGGCCCCGGACCATAAATATTGGCCGCGCGCGAAACAAGGCCCGCGGCGATGGGCGCAGCGCGAAAGCTACCGGCGGCGGCGCTTGCCGCCGGCCGCGCGCTGGGGCGGGGCGGAGGGCGCTGCCTCGGCCGGCGCGGTCACCGACAGCGGCTGCTCCCACATGCGCAGGCTCTGCGGGTCCTGGCGGTAGCGCTTCAGCAGGGCCGCCAGCAGCACGATGCCCAGCATCACCGAGACCAGCCCGATGAACTGCGACGTCGACAGCGGCCCCACCGTCCCGCGCTGATCGTCGTCCCGGTAAAGCTCGATGATCGGGCGCAAGATGCCGTAGCCGATCACCCAGCCCAGGAACACCTCGCCCGAGAACTTGCGCACCCGGCGCAGGAACATCAGCAACCCGAACAGGAACAGCCCGGCCAGGGTCTCGTAGACCTGGGTGGGGTGGATGGGAAGCGAGTGGAGGGCGTCGGGCGACAGGCCGAAGTTGGCGACGTGGTCCTTCCAGGCCGGGCTGCCCTTGGGAAACTGGATGGCCCAGGGCAGGTCGGTGCGCTTGCCGTAGTCGCAGCCGAACAGGAGGCAGCCCACGCGGGTGATGGCCGTGCCCAGCACCACGGCGGGCGCGGCCACGTCCGCCCAGCGCAGCAGCGGGATGCCCGCCTTGCGGCAGTTGTACCAGCTGGCGAAAAAGCCGCCGATCATCCCGCCGTAAGCCACCAGCCCCCCCTGCCAGATCTTGAAGATGTCCAGGAAGCTCTCGTACTCCTGGTACTGGACGATGCTGTACAGCAGCCGCGCACCGACGATCGACCAGACCGCCGTCCACATGTAGATGTGCCCGGCCCGCTCGGCGGGGATGCCGTCCTGGCGGCCCAGCTTCATCACCAGGAACCAGCCGGCGATCATCGAGATCCCCAGCATCACGCCGTACGAGTGGATGGGCACCGGCAGCCAGGGCTGCTTGAACACCGCCACACCCGGGATCCACGACTGACCGCGCAGGCCCATCAGCGCGAAGGCTGCGACCAGCAGAAACAGCGGCGTCGAGCTGCGCGCAGCCTTGGGGTCTTTCTTTCGCCGCGCGATGTCCAGACCGAACGCCACCGCCGCCCACACGATGGCCACCACGAACAGCAACTTGGAGGGCAGCTGGACCAGAACCGGACGCATGACCGCGATATTTACCGCGTTTCGTCCCATTTTGCCGCTGGGACGATCAGACCGGGGACCCGAGAGCCGTCTGCGCCGGTCCGGCAGCAGGTACTCGCCCGGGGCGGGACACCGATGCGCCACGAAGCGCAGGAATCTCGGGCAGGATGCTGCGGTGATCTGAGCCCGGGCGCTCGGTAGCAGTCAGCCGGCCGCGATGGCCGACCTGCTTTCCCGCCTCGATCTGGGCGCTAAAGAACCTCTCCACCCAGTCGGCCGGAAGGCCGCGGGCGCTGGCACGAAAATAGGGCGGGAGGCCCTCGCGGACTGCCCGCCCCTTCATGGCAATCAAGTCAATCAGGTCTTCGGTGATTCGGTGTATTCGGCGTCGATCACCTCGTCCTTGCCGCCGGCGCCGCCCCCTCCCTCACTACCGTTTCCGCCGGTCCCGGCCTGCGCCCCCTCGGTGCCGCCGGCCGACTTGTACAGCGCCTCGGCCATCTTGTGCGACGCCTTCTGCAGCCGCTCGAACGCGTTCTTGAAGACGTCCGCCTCGCGCGGCTCGCGGTTCTTCTCCAGCACGTCCTTGGCGTCCTTGAGCGACGCCTCCAGCTCACCCCGCTCGCCCTCGGGGATCTTCTCCTTGTTCTCGTCGAAGTGCTTGCTCACCCCGAACACCAGGGACTCGAGCTGGTTGCGCGACTCGATCGCCTCGCGCCGCGACTTGTCCTCGGCCTCGTGCTCCTGGGCCTCCTTGACCATGCGGTCGATGTCCTTGTCGGACAGCCCCGAGGACGCCGTGATGGTGATGTTCTGGGCCTTGCTGGTGGCCTTGTCCTTGGCCGACACGTTGACGATGCCGTTGGCGTCGATGTCGAAGGTGACCTCGATCTGCGGCACCCCGCGCGGCGCCGGCGGGATCCCCTCCAGCCCGAACTTGCCCAGCAGCCGGTTGTCGTTGGCCATGGGCCGCTCGCCCTGGAACACCTTGACCTCGACCGAGGTCTGATTGTCCGCCGCCGTGGAGAAGGTCTCCGACTTCTTGGTGGGGATGGTGGTGTTCCGCGGGATCAAGGTGGTCATCACGCCGCCCAGGGTCTCGATCCCCAGCGACAGCGGGGTGACGTCGAGCAGCAGCATGTCCTTGACGTCGCCCGAGAGCACGCCGGCCTGCACCGCCGCGCCCAGCGCCACCACCTCGTCGGGGTTGACGCCCTTGTGCGGCTCCTTGCCGAAGAACTCCTTGACCAGCTTCTGCACCATCGGGATG
>JBKPRZ010000228.1:0-9912 GCA_046734815.1 Myxococcota bacterium
TCCTTGGCCACCAGCGAGAAGGCGCGCCCGGCTTCCCCCGCGCGCGAGCCTTCCAGCGAAGCGTTGAGCGCCAGCAGGTCGCTGCGCTCGGCGATGTGGCGGATGGTCTCCAGCAGCTCGGCGACGCGGGTGGTGCGCGCCGACAGCTCCTCGAAGCGCTTGACCGTCACGTCGGTGGTCTGGCGGCTGCGCTCGGCGTTCTCGCGCACCCCCTCGGCCGATTCGGAGATGCGGGTGGCCGATTCGGTCAGCGACTGCACCGTCTCGATCACGTCCTTGAGGGCGTCGAACTGGTCCTGGGCCTCGGTCTCCAGCTCCTGCGAGGCGGTGAGGATCTGTGCCGAGGACACCGCCAGGCTGTGCGCCGACTGCGCCACCGGGCGCACGATGAACAGGCGGGTCATGACCAGCGCACCCAGCAGCAGCATCGCGGCCAGCAGCAGGCCCAGGCGCTGGTAGGTGCGCAGCAGCTGAAGGCGCGTCACGGTGGCGGCCTCCAGGAAGCTGACCGCGTCGTTCATCGTGTCCAGCAGTCGTTCGTTGCGGTTCTGCAGCTCGGTGGCGCTCTGGCGCAGGCGGGGTGCGGACTCGATCAGCTTCTGCACCCCTGGCCGCAGGGACTCCCAGTCCTTCTGCAGCGCCTGCAGGCTGGCGCGGGCGGCGGGATCACGGCTGGCGGTCAGCAATTCGGCGAGCGCCTTCTCGAAGGCGCCCACCGAAGCCGCCGGCTTGACCGGGGCGGTGACCACGGTGCCCACCTGGGCCAGGAGCTCTGCGCCCAGCTTCTGCAGGTGCCCGCGCAGCCCCGCGGCCAGCGCCACCGCGCGGGGCTTTCCGTCGGTGCGGCTGGTCGCGGTCGCGCGGGTGGCCGCCTCCGCCTTGCCGTCCAGCTCCTGCAGGCGTGCCAGCGCCTCGCGCAGGCCCGGGCCGTAGCTGTCGGCCTGCACGATCATGTCGGCGTGCGGGCGGAACTGCTTCCACTCGCTGAGACCCTGCTCCAGGCGGCCGCGCGCCTGCTCGTCGGTCACCGGCTGGATGCCCAGGACGTGGTCGCCCTCCAGCAGCGCGGCCAGAGCGTCGTCGAACAGGGCCAGGCTCCTGGCCAGCTCGTCCTTGGCGTCCTGACCGCGTAGCATCGCGAAAGCGTCCTTGGTGATCTTCTGGGTGAGCATCCGCTGGCGGCTGGCCAGGTTGAGCACCCGCGTGTCGGCGCGCCCCCTCGACACGGTCACCGCCGTGAGCACCAGGTCCGCGGCGAACAGCAGCAGGAACAGGACGGAGATCGCGCCCAGCTTGATCTCCACGCCCAGGTTCAAGCGCTTGAATGAGAGCACGGCGCGTCCCATCGGCAGATCGCGCTGGGCGGTGAACACACCGCGGCCACCAGCCAGGCCGCGCGCGGCTCATGCCTGTCGGGAGAACGTTTACATTGTGTGAAAAAGATGGCTTCCGGGCGGTCGGGGTATCCCACTTGGGTGACGCTACGGGCGGATCGTCACTTATGTGGGTGCGATTAGCTACACACGGACTCGTTATTGCCGCACTGCTCGCGGCCTGCTCTTCATCTCCCGAGACGCAGCCCCCGCCCGCCGGTGGAAGCGGTGGCAGCGGCGGTCGCGGCGCCGCTGGTAGCGGCGGCGGCACCGCTGGCACCGGTGGCAGCTCCGGGACCGGTGGCGGCGCCGCCGGCAGCGGTGGCTCGGGTGGCAGCCCGGTCAAGATGGACGCCGCCGCCCCCGCCGATGCCCCCAAGCCGACCGGCGATGGCGGTGGCGGCGATGGCGCGGGCGCCGGCCCGCTTCCGCCGAGCAACAGCCCGATCACCCAGGGCTTCAAGGACACGCCCTTCACCTTCGAGGTGCAGTCGCCCTACAAGACGCCGCGGAACGAGCGGTACACCTACGCCGCTGCCACCAACACGCACACCTGCTGGGTCAAGAGCGACGACTCGTCTTTCCAGGCGGGCAACGGCACCGACCCGCGGACCGAGCTGCGCTGGCAGGAGGAGTGGACCTCGGGCCAGCACATGCTGGAGGCCGACGTCTGGATCGCGCCGACCACCGACCGCACGTCGATCGTGCAGGTGTTCTCGACCAACCCGCCCACCACCTTCATGTTGACGGCCTGGGCGGACCGGACCCTGCGCTACTACTTCGGCACCGGCAACGGCCCGGTGATCATGACCGACGCCTTCGACAAGTGGTTCAACCTGAAGGTGCTCCACGATGTGGGAACGCACCAGGTGACGGTGTTCATCAACGACGTGAAATCGATGTCCTTCAAGGACAAGGGCAGCCACTGGCACTTCAAGAACGGCAACTACGGCTGTCGCAGCCAGCGCTGCGAGACCCGGTGGCGCAACCTGCGCTACTGGACCAAATGAGCCGTAGCCGCCGGACCTATTGAATCAGGGACCCTCAAAGGGTCCCTGCAACCCCCCGCGCTCTGGCTACGGCGGGCAAAGCCCGCCTCCGCCCCCGCGATTCAATCACCGCACGACGGTGCGCGGCTGCTGGATCACCCGGGACGCGTAGGTCGCCGGGTGATCCAGGCCGGCGCGGCTGTTGACCGGATGGCTGTTGAGGGCGAACGCGGCCGCCAGGAAGGCGATCACGGCCAGCCCGCTCCAGCGCAGGACCTTCGTATCGAACGAGTCTCCGAAGCTCATCTTCATTTCCTCCGCAGCGGGTCCACTGCAGCCGGCGTGCCGGCCGGGCTGAGGGATCCGCTGCGTTCATGCGACCGGGTGATCGGGCCGGCGTTGCGGGGTTTTCAGCGGTTTTTCTGCGGTGGAGGCTGGTTCACGGGTGCGGATGGCGCATCCCGGGTGCGGAAGGCGCACCGCCGGACGCGGACATTCGTCCTTCCGGACACGGACACTCGTGTCCGGAAGCGGGATTCGTCGGCACAGTGCGGGACTCGCGGGGCTGGTATCGTCTGTGCTTGGGATCGCAGCGACCATGACCCCCGCCAACCTGCCCGCCGATCTGCACACGCGTAGGCTCCGCTGGTCGGCCAGCATCCTGATCGCGGCGGCGGCGCTGGGGCCCCTGCTGGTGGGCAGCGCATATTACACGCAGCGAACGGTGCGGAGGGCGGCGGACCACGTCCTGCAGTCCGAGGCGGAGGCCTGGATCCGCACCCTGGACAACCGGCTGCGCGAGCTGAAGGCACCCCCGACAGAGGAGGTGCTGGGCGCCTTCCTGGAGGAGTCGCGCGATGCGGGGCTGCGCTACGTGGCGCGCATCTCGCGCGAGGACCGCATCACGGTGGGCGAGCCGGCGGCGCAGGTGGACGACCGCGGCCTGCGCGAGGGGGACGTCAAGTGGGTGGGCACGCGGGTGCGCTACGTGTCCCGCGAGCGGGGCGGCGGGCGGCGGCGGGTGCGGCCGCCGCTGCTACCCGAAGCGTCGCCCGAGGTGGTGCGGGCCGCGCGGCCCGACGCCAACCCCACCTTCCGGGGCCCGCCGCTGCTGCTGGTCGAGTTCGAGCCGCAGGTGTTCCCGCACCTGCTGGCCGCGGCCCACCGGACCCTGGCGCTGGGGGCGGCCACCGGTGCCACCATCGTGCTGCTGGCGCTGTGGGTGTGGCTGTCGACGCGGCGGCGGTACGCGGTCGAGCGGCAGGCCGAGCGGGCGCGGCACCTGGCGGCGCTGGGTGAGATGAGCGCGGTGCTGGCGCACGAGATCCGCAATCCGCTGGCCTCGCTGAAGGGCCACGCCCAGCTGCTGGAGGAGGGCCTGCAGGCGCCGGGGGCCGAGCGCACGCGCAGCAAGGCTGCCCGCATCGTCGACGAGGCGGTGCGCATCGAGCGGATCACCACCGACCTGCTGGATTTCGTGCGCCAGGGCGAGCTGGCGCGGGCGCCCACCGATCTGGCCGATCTGGTGCGCCTGTCGATCAAGGAGATCGTCCCGCCCGAGCGGCTGCGCCTGCACTTCCCGCCGGCGCCGGTGCGGGTGTCGGTGGACGGGGCGCGCCTGCGGCAGGTGATCGAGAACCTGGCCCGCAACGCCGTGCAGGCGGGCGACGGGCCGGTGGAGATCAGCCTGCAGGCGGAAGCCTCGTCGGTGGCGCTGGTGGTGCGCGACCACGGCCCCGGCATCCCCGCCGGGCAGGAGGAGCGCATCTTCGAGCCGTTCGTCACCACCCGCACGCGCGGCACCGGCCTGGGGCTGTCGATCGCCCGGCGGATCGTCGAGCGCCACGGCGGGCAGGTGGTGGCCAGCAACCACCCCCAGGGCGGGGCGGTGTTCCGCGTGACGTTGCCGGGGCCTGTGAAGTAGATCCCCGACATGGCGCGCATCCTGGTGGTCGACGACGAGGAAGGGGTGCGCAGCTTCGTGGCCGAGGTGCTGGAGGCGCCCGGCACGGAGGTGACCACCGCCGCCAGCGGCGACGAGGCGGCGGGGCTGCTGGACCGCCAGGCCTTCGACGTGGTGGTGACCGACCTGCGCATGCCCGGCCGCGACGGGCTGGCCCTGCTGGACAAGGTGCGGGTGCAGGAGCCCGAGACGCAGGTGATCCTGCTGACCGCCTACGGCACCATCGAGACGGCGGTGCAGGCGATGAAGGCGGGGGCGTTCGATTACCTGCAGAAGCCCATCGGCAGCCCCGACGAGCTGCGCCTGCTGGTCCACCGCGCGCTCGAGCGGCGGATGTTGCTGGCCAGCCGCGAGGGCGAGAGCCGCGCGCGGGCCGAGGCGCTGCCGCCGCTGACCTACGGCGACCCGGCGATGGCGCCGATCCGGTCGGCGCTGGAGAAGGTGGCGCGCACGGAGGCGACGGTGCTGTTGCTGGGCGAGACCGGCACCGGCAAGGAGGTGGCCGCCCGCACCATCCACGCGGCCAGCCCGCGGGCGGGGCGGCCGTTCGTGGCCATCAACGGCGCGGCGCTGAGCGAGTCGTTGCTGGAGAGCGAGCTGTTCGGCCACGAGAAGGGGGCCTTCACCGGGGCGCACGCGCAGCGCCGGGGCCGGCTGGAGCTGGCCGAGGGCGGGACCTTCTTTCTCGACGAGATAGGCGAGCTGAGGCCGGACCTGCAGGCCAAGCTGTTGCGGGTGCTGCAGGAGCGCCGGTTCGAGCGGGTGGGGGGCACGCGGACCTTGACCGCGGACGTCCGCTGGGTGGCCGCCACCAACCGCAACCTGCAGCCGATGATCGAGGCGGGCACCTTCCGCGAGGATCTGTACCACCGCCTGGCGGTCTTCCCCATCCGGCTGCCGCCGCTGCGCGAGCGCCCCGCTGACATCTTGCCGCTGGCCGAGCGGCTGCTGCGCCAGGCAGCCATCGACCTCGGGCGGCCGCCGCTGCAGCTGAGCGAGGAGGCGCGGGCGCGGCTGATGGCGTCTCCTCTGCGCGGCAACATCCGTGAGCTGAAGAACATCCTCGAACGCGCGGCCATCCTGACCGAGGGCGGTGTGGTCCGCGCCGAGCACGTCTGGCTGGATCCGGCCACCGCCTTCGCGTCGCCGGCGGCGGCGCCCGCGTCGAGCGCCGCACACGCCGATACCGGCGGGTCCGGATCGCCGGCAATCGCTGCGGGGTCGCTGGAGGACATCGAGCGCCAGGCCATCCAGCGCGCGCTGTCGGAGACGGGCGGCAACCGGCGGCGGGCGGCGGCGAAGCTGGGCATCGGCCTGCGGACGCTGTACGAGAAGCTGAAGCGCTACGACCTGCACTGATCGCCGCTGATCGACGGGGTGCGTGCTTGCGGGTGCGGCCGGTGCGGAATCCGCAGCGCAGGCGCGGAAAGCGCAGCGGGGGGCGCAAATGGACGGGAAAACGCCCCGGATCCGCGCAGCGGCGGGCGGCATGCGCCGTGCACTGATGGGCCGCAGGAAAAACGCCATGAACGAAGCCGCTCACGCTCAACCGTTGTGGTTGCCCGAACCGACAAACCCCGATGCCGAGATCCCCTCGGAGCCGACGCCGCCGACGCGGCGACGCCGGTGGCCGTGGGTGGTGATGGGCGTCAGCCTGCTGGTGCTCGCCGCCGCCGGCGTGGTCCGCTGGCGACTGGGCCCGGGGCACGCGCGCGTGACCTACGAGACGGTGAAGGTGGACCGCGGGCGCATCGTGGTGCAGGTGACCGCCAGCGGAACCGTGTCGGCGCTGAAGACCGTGCAGGTCGGCAGCCAGGTCTCGGGCCGCGTCGCCGAGCTGCACGCCGACTTCAACGACACGGTGACCAAGGGGCAGCTGCTGGCGCGGCTGGATACGCAGCTGTTCAAGTCAGCAGTCGAGCAGGCGCGCGCCAGTCTGGCGGTGGCCCGCAGCAACGTGACCAAGGCGCAGGCCCAGCTGCAGCAGGCGCAGCGGCAGCTGGCCCGCGAGAAGACACTGGGTGACGAGAAGTTCCTCGCCCAGGAGGTGGTGGAGAACACCGCCTCCAGCGTGGACACCGCGCGGGCCGCGCTGGATGGCGCCCGCGCGCAGGCCCAGCAGGCGGCGGCCAACCTGCACCAGGCCGAGGTGAACCTGTCGATGACCGCGATCTACGCGCCCATCGACGGGGTGGTGATCTCGCGCAGCGTGGACGTGGGGCAGACCGTGGCGGCGTCGCTGCAGGCGCCGACGATCTTCACCCTGGCCGAGGACATGAAGAAGATGGAAGTGGACGCGCACGTGGCCGAGGCGGACGTGTCGAAGCTGACGGCGGGCATGCCGGTGGCTTTCACAGTCGATGCGTTCCCCGGGCGCAAGTTCGAGGGCAAGCTGCGGCAGGTCCGCAACGCCGCGGTAACCGTCCAGAACGTCGTCACCTACGACGCCATCGTCGACGTGGACAACGCGGCGCTGGAGCTGCGCCCGGGCATGACCGCCAACGTGACCTTCGTGGTGGCCGAGCGCAACGACGTCGTGCGGATCCCGAACGCCGCCCTCCGCTTCCGCCCACCCCGCGAAGCCTGGGCCGGCAACGGCGGTGAGCGCGCGGCCGGCAACGGCGCGCCGACGGATAGAGCGGCGGGTGCCGGCCAGCGCCGGTGGGGCAATGGCGCCCCCAGCGATCGCGCGGCGGGCGGCGGGGCCGCCGACCGCAAGGTGGTGTTCACCCTGGCGGGCGAGAAGCTGCAGCCCCAGCGCGTCCGGGTCGGTCTGACCGACGGCAGCTACACCGAGCTGGTGGAAGGCAGCGTGGCGGAGGGCACCGCGCTGGTGTCCGACCTGGACGACGGACGTCCGGCGTCGGCCAGCCGCCCGGCCGGCAACCCGGGCGGCGGCCCTGGCGGGGGCATGGGCATCCCGGGCATGGGTGGTGGCCGGAGGGGCAACCGATGACCGCGAAGATGACGACGGAGGACACGCACATGACAGCGCCAGAGCGGCCGATGCCGGCGATGGCGGGCGTGAGAGGCGCGGCCGACACGGTAGAGCGGTCGATGCAAGCGAGCACGGGCCGGCGAAGCGCGGCCGACACGCGCGTGGCGCCGATCAGCGGGCGCAGCAAGCCCGCAATCATCCAGCTATCTCACATCAGCAAGACGTACCAGCTGGGTGAGACCGCCGTGCACGCCTTGCAGGACGTCAGCCTCGGCATCGAGGCGGGGGAGTTCGTGGCCATCATGGGGCCGTCGGGGTCGGGCAAGTCGACCCTCATGAACGTCATCGGCTGCCTGGACGCGCCCAGCGCCGGCAGCTACCGGCTGGCCGGGCGCGAGGTGGCGGGCCTGTCCGCGTCCGAGCGGGCGGTGGTGCGCAACCGCGCGCTGGGCTTCGTGTTCCAGGGTTTCAACCTGCTGTCTCGCACCAGCGCCCGCGAGAACGTCGAGCTGCCGCTGCTGTACGCGGGCGTCAGCCACCGCCAGCGCCGCGCGCGCGCCGAGGCCGCGCTGGGCAGCGTGGGACTGGGCGCGCGCATGGACCACCTGCCCAGTCAGCTGTCGGGCGGGCAGCAGCAGCGCGTGGCCATCGCCCGCGCGCTGGTCAACCGCCCGCCGGTCATCCTGGCCGACGAGCCCACCGGCAGCCTGGACACGCGCACCAGCCTCGAGATCATGGGCCTGTTCCAGCGCCTGTCGGCCGCCGGCATGACCATCGTGCTGGTGACCCACGAGCCCGACATCGCCGCCTTCGCCTCGCGCGTCCTGGTGATCCGCGACGGCCGGGTGGTCTCCGACCAGCGGCAACACCCGGTGGCGCCGCTGCCGCAGCCCGAGAGCCGCACCCAACCCCAACCCCAACCGCAGGTGACCACATGATCGGCAGCACCCTTCTTCTCGCCGCCCGCGCCCTGATGCGCAGCAAGGCCCGCTCGCTGCTGACCACCCTGGGGGTGATCATCGGCGTGGCGGCGGTGATCGCCACCGTGGCGATGGGCGAGGGCGCCCGCGCGCGGGTCGAGCAGGCGTTCGCCTCGCTGGGCACGAATCTGCTGATCGTCATGCCCGGCAGCACCAACGCGGGCGGCGTGCGTGGCGGCGGCGGCTCGGCCTCGACCCTGACCTGGTGGGACCTGAAGGCCATCCAGACCGAGGTGCCCAGCGTGCGCTATGCGGCGCCGCTACTTCGCAGCGGGGCCCAGACCGCCAGCGAGGACCAGAACTGGCAGACCCAGGTCTACGGCACCACCGCCGACTACTTCGGCATCCGCCAGTGGGCGGCCAGCCGCGGCGTCCTGCTGTCGCCGGCCGACGACACCAGCGGCAACAAGATCGCGGTGCTGGGTCAGACGGTGGTCGACCGCCTGTTCGGCGCCGACGCCGATCCCGTCGGGCGGGCGGTGCGCATCCGCGGCGTGCCCTTCACGGTGGTGGGCGTGCTGGAGCGCAAGGGCCAGTCGCCGCTGGGCCAGGACTACGACGACGGCGTCTACATCCCGGTCAAGACCTTCCAGGCCCAGATCCAGGGCGGGCAGGGCAACTTCATCACCGGCCCGCTGATGGTCGGCGCCACCTCCGCCGAGGCCACCGACCGCGCCCAGCGCCAGGTGACCGAGATGCTGCGCGATCGCCACCGCCTTCTGCCCGGCGCCCCCGACGACTTCTCCATCCGCAACCTGACCGAGACCGCCTCCGCCCAGGACGAGAGCGCCCGCGCCCTGACCCTGCTGCTGGCCGGGATCGCTGCCGTCTCGCTGCTGGTGGGCGGCATCGGCATCATGAACATCATGCTGGTCAGCGTGACCGAACGGACCCGCGAGGTCGGCGTGCGCATGGCAGTCGGCGCCAAGCCCTGGCACATCCTGGCCCAGTTCCTGGCCGAAGCCCTGGCCCTCTCCGGCCTGGGCGGCCTCATCGGCGTCGCCCTGGGCCTGTCCAGCGCCGGCAAGCTGGCCGCCTACTTCGACTGGCCCAGCCGTCTCCGCCTGGACGTCCCCCTCTACGCCCTCGGCTTCGCCGTGCTGGTCGGCGTGATATTCGGGATCTACCCCGCCTTCAAGGCATCCCGCCTGCAGCCAATCGCAGCGCTGCGCTTCGAGTGACCGCGGCGCGACCGAAGGTCAGCGTTTCTCGCTGGATTCGCGATCGCGTAGCTTCTCGGCCCGCTTGCGTTCGAGGAACGCCGGAGTCATCAGATCGACGGAGATCTTCCAGCTGAAACCGCCGCCCTCCATCGTCAGCGCGCCCCCCGTGTCACGGGTGAACGACACGGTCCGCGTCCCCACGTCCTTGCCATCGACCAGCGCGGTGACCGTGGCGACCAGCTCGGCGGTCGATTTCTCTAGCAGGTCGTAGCGCAACCCCAGCCGCGCGCGGTCGTCCTGCGGGACCGGCTGCATCCGCCCGAAGTCGACCTTCGCGTGCGCCCCGATCTTGACCAGCGCTGCCGGCCTGGCCACCGGCTTGCCGTCGCGTGAGATGGTGGCCTCGAAGTAACACTGCTCCACGTCCGACCCTCCTGCCTGCAGCGCCGCCCCGTGCCCCACGGCGAGCCCCGCGAACAGCCCAGCCGCGATCCAGACCCCAGCGC